>NZ_JBFAJR010000002.1:0-26331 GCF_040655295.1 Streptomyces sp. NPDC050448
TCTGGTTCAACGACAGGACCGGACAACCCGTCAAACGATCACTGACTGCCTACGATCACTGACCGCAACCACACCCCTTGGACTCATTCATCTAGGCCGGGCCTCCCGGCGGCGGAACGATGCCCGCACCGAGGGTGACACGGAGGTGCAGCATGGCGACGGCAGCACGACAGGAAGCGACCCGGCCGAAGGGCCAGGAACCTTCCGCCCATGAGTGCGGGGTGTGCCGCGCGTTGGACGCTGACCTGAAGGTGGCCGAAGCGGTCGGGAACCTGGGCGCTGCCGAGTCACTGCGTACCGAGCTGCGCAACCACTCCCGCGACAGGGGTGCGGCATGACCGTTCGAGCCGTCCTCCGCTACGTCCATTACGTGATGCACCGCCACCCGTCGGCGGAGACGACCGCCACGGCACGGTGCCTGAACCCGGACTGCCAGTGGGTAGCCGCCCCGACGGGGAACGCGGACGTGTGCACCTACATGTGCATTGAGCACGCGGGGCGGACGGGACACATGACGTTCCTGCGGGAGTTCTCGGAAGTCGCCGTGGTGGAGCGTGTCCGGTGAGCGGGCGGTCCCGGCTGACGGTCCGCGTACGCAGCGGGGGCTCAGCCGGCCCCGTACTGACCTTCCGGTCCGGTGAGCCCGTGCGCCCGCTGGTACGCGACCCGATCGACGTGGCGCGCTTCCGCCGTGAGGGCTACTGGGACGGATGGGGAGACACGTTCCCGCCCTGTGAATGCCTGCACTGCGAGCTGACTCGCTGGACCCCGGAGACTCCCCGTCCCTGACGGGGGCGGGGCGCACCTGATCGACGGTTCGGGGACCGTCTCCCCGCTGTACGGCGAAGGGATCAGCACCATGATCGAGCGACCCGAATTCGAGTTCGTCAGCACGGCTGCCTGCCGCGACCCCCGCGTGAACAACTGCATGGAGGTGGCCACCAACGTGCCCGGCGTCGTCGCCCTCCGGGAGAGCGCCGCCCCCGGCGTGGTCATCGAGACGACCCCCGAGAAGTGGAACACCTTCGTGGAGGCCGTCCGCGCGGGAGAATACGACCTCGGAGCCTGACCCCTGGAGGCGCACCGTGGAGCCCTGCCCGCACTGTGGCGACGACAGCACCAGCGACCCCGAGAACGGGCTTGTGTGGTGCTTCTCCTGCCGCCGGTTCTACCGGGCCTCCCCGGAGGTCTGCGCGGGGAGTGGGCGACTGGAACGCTTCATGAACACCCGCGCCCCCTACTCGGTGCGCGAACACTGATCAGCCGCCCCGTCCCTCTGTCGCTGCGCGCGTCAGTCGGGCGGGGCGTACCGCTATGGCCTCAGAGCTGTACTCTTTCGCCTTCGATCGAGGTGAACATCGCGTCCGTGCGGTTCGGCAGCCCCGACTCCCGTACGACGCGCACCGCATCGGCCACGTACTCGCCGACCTCTTCGCCGACCCCCAGCGGGGTCACCGAGAACGCGACGATCATGCGGCGTTCGCCGCCTCGCGCCGGGCGCGGGCCGCCATCACGCTGTCGGCTTCCTCGCGCTTCAGCAGCTTCTCGCCGTACAGGCCGCCGAAGGGCACCAGCGAGAGCAGGAAGAACAGGGCGACCTTCTTGAACGGCCACTTGGCCTTGTTCCAGACATCCAGCAGGAAGACCGAGTAGATGAGGAAGAGGATGCCGTGCAGCATGCCCAGCGGCATCTTCAGGTAGTCGATGCCGGTGAGCCAGCTGAGCAGCGTCCCGAAGATCAGCAGAGCCGGGAACGACAGCGCCTCGGGTACGGAGATGAGGCGGAGGCGGTGCAGGGCGGAAGCGGTCTTGATGTCCACGGTGAACCTTCGGGGTGGTGGCCTGGGGTCCGTCCCAGTGTCTCAGCCGCTTTGCGGGATCTTGACCGGGGGTCCGCAGGGGTACGCCGGGGCCCGCGGCCCGCCGCGGGTGTACGAGATGCCGCAGTCGCCGGATATCGGCCACCGGGCCCTGTTCGCCTTCGCCCGCTGCCGATAACGTCATCCCGTGGCTCAGTTCCGACTCCAAGGCAGCAAGGTGCTCGCCGTCGACCTGACCGGGGACGCCGTGAAAGCGAAAAACGGCTCCATGGTCGCGTACGACGGCCAGATGGCCTTCAAGAAGATGACCGGCGGCGGCGAAGGCCTGCGCGGCATGGTGACCCGTCGGCTGACGGGTGAGCAGATGACCGTGATGGAAGTGCAGGGGCACGGCACCTGCTTCTTCGCCGACCGCGCGAGCGAGATCAATCTGGTGAACCTGCGCGGCGACAAGCTGTACGTGGAGTCCAGCAACCTCCTGTGCACCGACGCCGGCCTGCGCACCGGCACCACCTTCACCGGCCTGCGCGGCGGGGCTACGGGCAACGGCCTGTTCACCACCACCGTCGAGGGCTCCGGCCAGGCGGCGATCATGTCCGACGGCCCGGCGGTGGTGCTGCGCGTGAGCGCCCAGTACCCGCTCTCCGTCGACCCGGGGGCGTACATCGCGCACACCGGCAACCTCCAGCAGTCCTTCCAGTCGGGGATCACCTTCCGCACGCTGATCGGCGAGGGTTCCGGGGAGGCGTTCCAGATCCGCTTCGAGGGCGAGGGCCTGGTCTACGTGCAGCCCAGCGAGCGCAACACCATCGGGGGCGACATCTGATGCCGTTCCGCGAGATCAACTCCAAAATGGTCGAGGCCCAGGTGATCCCGGGGCAGAGGATGTACAGCCAGCGCGGCGCGATGCTCGCGTACCGCGGCGAGGTGTCCTTCACCCCGAGCCTGACCGGCGGTCAGGGCGGGGTGATGGGCATGATCGGGCGCCGGGTGGCGAACGAGCAGACCCCTCTGATGGCGGTCGAGGGCAACGGCAGCGTGATGTTCGGCCACGGCGGCCACCACATCCAG
The DNA here is from genome assembly GCF_040655295.1 of Streptomyces sp. NPDC050448. Lineage (NCBI taxonomy): Bacteria > Bacillati > Actinomycetota > Actinomycetes > Kitasatosporales > Streptomycetaceae > Streptomyces > Streptomyces sp. NPDC050448. The sequence continues at coordinate 2,892 of NZ_JBFAJR010000002.1, forward strand.
GTGATCGGCCTGACCGGCGAGACGCTGTACGTCGAGGCCGACCGGCTGCTCGCCTTCGACGGCACCCTGCAGCAGGGCACGATGTTCATGGGCTCGCAAGGTGGTGTCATGGGCATGGTCCGCGGTCAGGTGACCGGCCAGGGCCTGTTCACCACCACCCTCAAGGGGCACGGCTCGGTCGCCGTGATGGCCCACGGCGGGGTCATCGAACTCCCCATCACCCCGAACCGGCCGGTCCACGTCGACCCGCAGGCGTACGTGGCCCACCACGGGGATGTCAGGAACAAGCTCTCCACCGCGCTCGGCTGGCGGGACATGGTGGGGCGCGGCTCGGGCGAGGCGTTCCAGCTGGAGCTGTCGGGCCAGGGCGCCGTGTACGTGCAGGCCTCGGAGGAGAAGCTGTGAACTTTGGTCCCGTGACCGGTGGGCCGGGCGGCGCCGGCAGTCCAACGGTCCACGACCCGCACACCCTGCCCTCCGACGACAACGTGAACGCGTACACCTTCTGCGTGGAGCTCAAGGGGAGCCAGTGGTTCCTGCAGAAGGGCAAGATGATCGCCTACTACGGGCGCATGGAGTTCAACGGCATCGGCAACGGCCGCTTCGACCGGCTGCTGCGCACGAGTTTCCACTCGCCGCTGCACGCCAGTGACTGGGTGGTGGCCGAGGGGCAGGGCAAGATGCTGCTGGCCGACCGCGCCTTCGACGTGAACTCGTACGACCTGGACAATGGGAACCTGACTATCCGGTCGGGCAACCTGCTGGCCTACCAGCCCTCGCTCGCCCTCAAGCAGTCGATCGTGCCGGGGTTCCTGACCCTGATCGGAACGGGGAAGTTCGTGGCGGCGTCCAACGGGCCGGTGGTGTTCATGGAGCCGCCGCTGCGCGTGGACCCGCAGGCGCTGGTGGGCTGGGCGGACTGCCCGTCCCCCTGCCACCACTACGACCACGGCTACATGTCGGGCGTCATCGGCGGGCTGCGCTCGCTGACCGGCATCGGCGGCAGCTCCGGCGAGGAGCACCAGTTCGAGTTCGTCGGGGCGGGGACGGTGCTGCTGCAGTCGTCGGAGATGCTGATGGCGGAGCACGCGGTCGGGGCGGTCGGCGCCGGCGCGGAGTCGGCGGGCGTGCCCGGGGCCGGGTACGGCGGCGGCCACGGCCAGCAGGGCCCGCTGGGGCAGCTGGGTGTACCGCGGATGCCGGGGCAGCTGGGTGACATCCAGCGGCGCCTCGGACTGTGATCTTCAGCTTCCCCTTCTTTTGTACGTAATTCAACTTCTTAGGTAGAGTTCATTCATGGAGACCATGGAGACCGAGACGGCCACGCGCTGGCTGACCGATTCCGAGCAGTGCACCTGGCGCACCCATCTGGACGTCAGCAGACTGCTGATGCACCAGCTGGAAAAGGATCTCCAGCCCTTCGGACTCACCAACAACGACTACGAGATCCTGGTGAACCTCTCGGAGTCCGAGGACCACCGGATGCGGATGAGCGATCTCGCGACGTCGACGCTGCAGTCCAAGAGCCGGCTGTCCCACCAGATCACCCGCATGGAGACGGCCGGCCTGGTCGTCCGCGTGAACTGCGAGTCCGACCGCCGAGGGCTCTACGCCGTACTGACGGACGAGGGCATGGAGCTCATGCGGAAGGTCGCCCCGCACCACGTGGCGTCCGTCCGCCGGCACTTCATCGACCTGCTGCCGCCCGAGGCCCTGGCGGCGCTGCGCGCCTCGCTGGAGCCGGTCGCGAACCACCTGCGCAACACGCGCGGCAAGGCCTGACACCCGCCGGCCGGCGGGATCTCATGCGGAGCGGACCGAGCGCCCCTAGACTGGCGAGCGCCCGGATTACCCCGATCTTCGAGGGAGTGGCGTCATGGCCAAGCGCGGCAACAAGAAGCGAGCACGCAAGAAGAAGAAGGCGAACCACGGCAAGCGTCCCAACGCCTGACCGTTCCGCCCGCAGTCGCACGAGAGCCGCGCCCCGATCGATCGGGGCGCGGCTCTCGCGTACGGCGTAAGGCGTAAGGCGTTCGGCGTGCGGTGTGCGGCCTCTCAGGCCTCCGTCAGCGTCGCCAGAAGGGTGTCCGCGGCCGCGTACGGGTCCAGCTCGCCGGCCGCGACCCGGGCCGCCAGGGCGTCGAGGTGGGCATCCCCGTGCACGTCCGCCATCCGGGCCCGCAGGGACGTCACCGCGATGGTCTCCACCTCGCGCGCGGCCCGTGCCGTACGGCGCTCGGCCAGCACCCCGCGCTCGTCCATCCACGCCCGGTGCTTCTCCAGGGCCTCGACCAGCTCGTCGATGCCCTGGCCGCGCGCCGCGACCGTCTTGACGATCGGCGGCCGCCAGTCGCCCGCGCCCCGGGACTCCCCCAGGCCCAGCATGTGGTTCAGCTCCCGGGCGGTCGCGTCCGCACCGTCCCGGTCGGCCTTGTTCACCACGTACACGTCGCCGATCTCCAGGATTCCCGCCTTCGCGGCCTGGATCCCGTCGCCCATCCCGGGGGCCAGCAGCACCACCGAGGTGTCGGCCTGCGAGGCGATCTCCACCTCCGACTGCCCGACCCCGACCGTCTCGACCAGGATCACCTCGCAGCCGGCCGCGTCCAGCACCCGGATCGCCTGCGGGGCGGCCCAGGCCAGGCCGCCCAGGTGGCCGCGGGTGGCCATGGATCGGATGTAGACCCCCGGGTCGGAGGCGTGGTCCGACATCCGGACCCGGTCGCCGAGCAGCGCACCGCCCGAGAACGGCGAGGACGGGTCGACGGCGAGGACGCCGACCCGCTTGCCGGCCTTGCGGTACGCGGAGACCAGCGCCGAGGTGGACGTGGACTTGCCGACGCCCGGGGAGCCGGTCAGGCCCACCACGTACGCCCCGCCCGTCAGCGGGGCCAGGGCCGCCATCACCTCGCGCAGCTGCGGGGACGCCCCCTCGACCAGCGAGATCAGCCGGGCCACCGCTCTCGGCCTGCCCTCACGCGCCTGGGCCACCAGCTGGGGGACGTCCACCGTCATACGTGCTGCGCTCCTCGGTTCTCGCTGCGGATACGGATCCGGTTACGGCTACTTCTTCGGGACGCGGACGATCAGGGCGTCGCCCTGGCCGCCGCCGCCGCACAGCGCGGCCGCGCCGACCCCGCCGCCCCGGCGCTTCAGCTCCAGGGCCAGGTGCAGCACCACGCGGGCGCCGGACATGCCGATCGGGTGGCCCAGGGCAATGGCGCCGCCGTTGACGTTCACCCTTTCCGGGGTCACGCCGAGATCCTTCATTGACTGCACGGCGACCGCCGCGAAAGCCTCGTTGATCTCGATGAGGTCCAGGTCGGAGACCTCCAGGCCCTCTTTCTTCAGGGCGTGCAGGATCGCGTTCGACGGCTGCGACTGCAGGGAGTTGTCGGGACCGGCCACATTGCCGTGGGCGCCGATCTCGGCGATCCACTCCAGGCCCAGCTCCTCCGCCTTCGCCTTGCTCATCACGACCACGGCGGCCGCGCCGTCGCTGATCTGGGAGGAGGTGCCGGCGGTGATCGTGCCGTCCTTCGCGAAGGCCGGGCGCAGCTTGCCGAGGGACTCGACCGTGGTCTGCGGGCGGATGCCCTCGTCCTGGGAGAAGACGACCGGGTCGCCCTTGCGCTGCGGGATCTCGACCGGGGTGATCTCGGCCTCGAAGGCGCCGTTCTTCTGCGCGGCGGCGGCCCGCTGGTGCGAGGCGGCGGCGAACTCGTCCTGCGGGGCGCGCTCGATGCCCAGGCGGGTGTTGTGCTTCTCGGTGGACTCGCCCATCGCGATGTTCTCGAAGGCGTCGGTGAGGCCGTCGTGGGCCATCGCGTCCAGCATCTCGATCGCACCGTACTTGAAGCCCTCTCGAGACTTCGGCAGCAGGTGAGGGGCGTTGGTCATGGACTCCTGGCCGCCGGCGACCACGATGTCGAACTCGCCGGCGCGGATGAGCTGGTCCGCCAGCGCGATCGCGTCGAGGCCGGAAAGGCACACCTTGTTGATGGTGAGCGCGGGCACGTTCATCGGGATGCCGGCCTTGACGGCGGCCTGGCGGGCGGGGATCTGACCCGCGCCGGCCTGCAGCACCTGGCCCATGATCACGTACTGCACCTGGTCACCGGCGATGCCGGCCCGGTCCAGCGCGGACTTGATGGCGAAGCCGCCGAGGTCGGCGCCCGAGAAGGACTTCAGCGAGCCGAGCAGCCGCCCCATGGGCGTGCGGGCCCCGGCGACGATCACTGACGTGGTGTTGTTCGTTCCGGACATGGAGCACAGCCCCTTGAAGATGAGGAGTGAACGAGGGTTTACCTGAATGTACTGAGCAGTACCCGCGCCGTCACCCAGCAGTCGGTGTGATCGCTGGCACGTTGCGTGACCACCCTCCTCAGCGGTGCACTGGTCCCATGCTGACAAGAATCGACCACATCGGGATCGCCTGCTTCGACCTGGACAAGACCGTCGAGTTCTACCGTGCCACGTACGGCTTCGAGGTGTTCCACTCCGAGGTCAACGAGGAGCAGGGCGTGCGCGAGGCCATGCTCAAGATCAACGAGACCTCCGACGGCGGCGCCTCCTACCTCCAGCTCCTCGAGCCCACGCGCGAGGACTCAGCGGTGGGCAAGTGGCTGGCCAAGAACGGCGAGGGCGTGCACCACATCGCCTTCGGCACCGAGGACGTCCAGGGCGACTCCGAGGCCATCCGCGGCAAGGGCGTCCGGGTCCTCTACGACCAGCCCCGCACGGGCTCGATGGGCTCCTCGATCACCTTCCTCCACCCCAAGGACTGCCACGGAGTCCTCACCGAACTGGTCACCTCCAACCCCGGTCATTGATGGACCACTGATGGCCCGATTCCCCGGCCGGTAGAGTGGCCATGGCTCGGCCGGGGTTCGGTGCGGAGACGGGGGTCGGGGCCTGTGACCCCTGCCCCGGTATCTGACACCATTCCCCGGGGGCGTCGTTCAGCGGGCGAGCGATGCTCAATTGGGAGTGAGCTTGCGACCAGGGGACGGATGGGACCGCGCTGTGCGGGGCTACGAAAGCCAGGAGAGCCATCAGGCTGAAGCCGACCATCTCTCGCGCTTCGAAGCCGAGATGGAGCGGCTGAAGAAGGAGCGCGGGAAGGCCGTCCAGCACGCCGAAGACCTCGGTTACCAGGTCGAGGTGCTGCGCGCCAAGCTCCACGAGGTACGCCGCAATCTGGCGTCCCGGCCCGCCTACGACGGTGCGGACATGGGCTACCAGGCGGAGCAGCTGCTCCGTAATGCCCAGATCCAGGCCGACCAGATGCGCTCGGACGCCGAGCGCGAGCTGCGTGACGCCCGGGCGCAGACCCAGCGCATCCTCCAGGAGCACGCCGAGCACCAGGCGCGCCTCCAGGCCGAGCTGCACGCCGAGGCCGTCAACCGCCGCCAGCGGCTGGACCAGGAGCTCAACGAGCGCCGCCAGACCGTCGAGGCGCACGTCAACGAGAACGTCGCCTGGGCCGAGCAGCTGCGCGCCCGTACGGAGTCCCAGGCCCGCCGGCTCATGGACGAGTCCCGCGCCGAGGCCGAGCAGGCCCTGAACGCCGCGCGCGCCGAGGCCGCCCGTGTCGCCGAGGAGACCCGCCGCCGGCTGGCCGCCGACGCCGAGGCCGCCCGTGCGGAGACCGAGGCGACCCTGCTGCGGGCGCGCAAGGAGGCCGAGCGGCTGCTGACCGCCGCCTCCGCGCAGGCCCAGGAGGCCACCGAGCACGCCGAGCGGCTGCGTACGAGCACCACCGCCGAGGCCGAGCAGACCCGGCAGCAGACCCTCGACCTCGGCCGATTGGCCGAGCAGCGGGTCCAGGAGGCCGACGGCGCCCTGCGCACCGCGCGCGCCGAGGCCGAGAAGCTCCTCGCGGAGGCCAAGGAGAGCTCCGCCCGGCAGCTCGCCTCGGCGGAGTCCGTCAACGAGCAGCGCACCCGCACCGCGAAGGAGCAGGTGGCGCGGCTGGTCGGCGAGGCCACCAAGGAGGCCGAGGTCCTCAAGGCCGAGGCCGAGCAGACCCTCGCCGACGCCCGCGCCGGCGTCGAGCGGCTGCGCGCGGAGGCCGCGGAGCAGGCCCGCGCGGCGGCGGCCGAGGACACGGCCGCCCAGCTGGCGAAGGCCGCCCGCACGGCGGAGGACGTCCTGAACAAGGCCTCGGAGGACGCGCGGGCCACCACCCGCGCCGCGTCCGAGGAGGCCGAGCGGATCCGCCGCGAGGCCGAGTCCGAGGCGGAGCGGCTGCGCGCCCAGGCGGCGACCACGGCCGCCGAGCTCAAGGGTGCGGCGAAGGACGACACCGAGGAGTACCGGGCCCGGACCGTCGAACTCCAGGAGGAGGCCCGGCGGCTGCGCGGCGAGGCCGAGCAGCTGCGCGCCGAGGCCGTCGCCGAGGGCGAGCGGATCCGCGGAGAGGCCCGCCGCGAGGCGGTCCAGCAGATCGAGGAGGCGGCCCGGACCGCCGAGGAACTCCTCGGCAAGGCCAAGTCGGACGCGGACGAGCTGCGCGGCGGGGCAAGGGCCGAGAGCGAGCGGGTCCGCGCCGAGGCCGTCGAGCGGGCCACCACGCTGCGCAGGCAGGCCGAGGAGACCCTCGAGCGGGCCCGCGACGAGGCGGAGCGGCTGCGCGGCGAGGCCGATGAGCAGGCGGAGGCCGTGCGGGCCGAGGCCGACGCGGCGGCCCGTGCGCGGCGCGAGGAGACCGAGCAGGCCCTCGCGGCGAAGCGGGCGGAGGCCGAGGGGGAGCTCGTACGCCTGCACGCGGAGGCCGAGAGCCGGCTGGGCACGGCCGAGCAGACGCTGCGCGACGCCCGCGGGGCGGCGGAGAGCATCCGCCGGGAGACCACCGAGGAGGCCGACCGGCTGCGCGCCGAGTCGGCGGAGCGGATCCGCAGCCTCCAGGCACAGTCGGAGGCCGAGGCCGAGCGGCTGCGCACGGACGCGGCGCAGGACGCCGGGCGGGTGCGCGCGGAGGCCGAGCAGGTCGCCGTACGGCTGCGCAGCGAGGCGGAGTCCGAGGCGGAGCGGGTGCGCTCCGAGGCGCAGGAGACCGCGGACCGGCTGCGTGCGGAGGCGAAGGCCGCCGCCGAGCGGGTCGCCGCGGAGGCGGCCGAGGCGCTGGCCGCCGCGCAGGAGGAGGCCGCCCGGCGCCGCCGGGAGTCCGAGGAGACGCTGGCGTCGGCCCGGACGGACGCGGACAGCGAGCGGGCGCAGGCCCGCGAGCAGAGCGAGGAGCTGCTGGCCGCGGCCCGCAAGCGCTCCGAGGAGGCGCAGGCCGAGGCGGCCCGCCTGACCGAGGAGGCGGAGCGGCGCGCCGCGGAGCTGGTGTCGGCGGCGGAGGCCACCGCCCAGCAGGTACGGGACTCCGTGGCCGGTCTGCACGAGCAGGCCGAGGAGGAGATCAGCGGGCTGCGCAGCGCCGCCGAGCACGCGGCGCAGCGGACGAAGACGGAGGCCGAGGAGGAGGCTTCGCGCGTCCGCGCGGACGCCTACGCCGAGCGCGAGCGGGCCACCGAGGACGCCAACCGGATCCGCACCGAGGCGCGTTCCGAGACGGACGCGGCGAAGGCGCTGGCCGAGCGCACGGTCGGCGATGCGATCGCCGAGGCGGAGCAGCTGCGCGGCGACACCGCGGAGTACGCGCAGCGGGTGCGTACGGAGGCGACGGACGCGCTGGCCGCGGCCGAGCGCGACGCGGCCCGTACCCGGGCCGATGCCCGTGACGACGCGAACCGGATCCGCGGCGAGGCGGCGGAGTCCCTGGAGTCCTCGCGCGCCGAGGGCAGCCGGATCGTCGCCGAGGCGACGGCTGAGGCCGAACGGCTCACCGAGGAGACACTGGCGGCGAACGCGGCGACGGTCGGCGAGGCCACCGCGGAGGCGGAGCGGATCACCGCCGAGGCGGACGAGATCGCCGACGCCACCCGCACGGAGGCGGCGGGCACGCTGGACGAGGCCCGTGCGGAGGCCAACCGGCTGCGCACGGAGGCCGCGGAGCAGGCGGACCGGCTCGTCACCGAGGCCGTGTCCGAGACGGAGCGGCTCACGGAGGAGACGCGCGCCGCGAACGAGGCCGCGGTCGGCGAGGCGACGGCGAAGGCCGAGCGGCTCACCCGGCAGGCGGCCGACATGCTGGCCGCGGCCGAGCGGGACGCGGCACGGGTCCTGGTCGACGCCCGCAACGAGGGCGACCGGCTGGTCGACGAGACGCGTGCGGCCAACGAGGCCACGGTCGGCGAGGCCGCGGCGGAGGCCGAGCGGCTGCGGACGGAGGCGGCGCGGACGCTGGACGACGCCCGTGCGGAGGGCGGCCGGATCATCGGCGAGGCCACCGCGGAGGCCGACCGGGTCACGGTTGCGGCGAACGAGACGCTGGCGAGCGCCGAGCGGGAGTCCGAGCAGACGCTCGACGAGGCGCGCGCGGAGGCGGGCCGGCTGCGCGGCGAGGCCGCGGAGCAGGCGGACCGGCTCATCACCGAGGCCGCGGCGGAGGCGGACAAGCTCACCGAGCAGACCCGCAAGGACAACGAGCGCACGGTCGGCGAGGCCCAGGCCGAGGCCGAACGGCTGCGTGCGGAGGCCTCGGAGGCACTGGCCTCGGCGCAGGAGCACGCGACCCGTACCCGGTCGGAGGCCGAGCGCTTCAAGGCCGAGACGGCGACCGAGGCGGAGCGCACCCGTACGGAGGCCCGTGCGGAGTCGGAGCGGCTGCTGGACGAGGCCCGCGAGGAGGCCAACAGGCGGCGCAGCGAGGCTGCGGAGCAGGTGGACCGGCTCATCACCGAGGCGGCGGCGGAGGCGGACAAGCTCACCGCCGATGCCAAGGCGCAGGCCCTGGCCGCCACGACGGCGGCCGAGGAGCAGGCCGACGCAATGGTCGACGGGGCGCGCAAGGAGGCCGCGCGGATCTCCTCGGAGGCGACGGTCGAGGGCAACTCCCTGGTGGAGAAGGCCCGTACGGACGCGAACGAGCTGCTGGTCGGCGCGCGTACGGACGCCGCTGCCATAAGGGAGCGGGCGGAGGAGCTGCGCTCCCGGGTCGAGGGCGAGGTCGAGGAGCTGCACGAGCGGGCCCGCCGGGAGTCGGCCGAGCAGATGAAGTCGGCCGGCGAGCGCGTGGACAAGCTGGTCCGGGCGGCGACCGAGCAGAGCGTCGAGGCCGAGGCGAAGGCCAAGGCGCTGGTGTCGGACGCGAGCAGCGAGGCGAGCAAGGTCCGCATCGCGGCGGTGCGCAAGGCGGAGGCGCTGCTCAAGGAGGCCGAGCAGAAGAAGGCCGAGGTGACCCGGGAGGCCGAGAAGGCCCTCACGCAGGCGAAGGCGGAGGCGGAGCGACTGGTCGACGAGGGGCGCCGTGAGCTGGAGGTCCTGGTGCGCAGGCGCGAGGACATTCAGGCGGAGATCTCCCGTGTCCAGGACGTTCTTGAGGCGTTGGAATCATTCGAGGCGCCTTCGGGTGGCGGAAAGCCCGTGGTCGGCGGCCAGGGCGCGGGGGGCGTGAAGGCCGGGGCTGCTGCCGGTTCCACTCGTTCGGGTGGCAAGACGTCGGAGGGCTAGTCAGCGCGCGCGAGATGTGTGTTCCTGATGAAGGTTCATCCGAACGAGTGACAAGCATTCTGCCGCCTTGCCACTCAAAAGGGGTGTCATTGTCCAGATCAATCGCGGATTGACTCGAAGACACGCCGCTCCGGCGCCTAGGATTCCCCTAACACCTCACGTAGCACCTCATCGGTCTCATTCGACAGGAACCCCATGAGCGACACTTCCTCCCCCTTCGGCTTCGAGCTCGTGCGGCGTGGTTACGACCGCGGTCAGGTGGACGACCGCATTACCAAGCTGGTCTCCGACCGCGACAGCGCCCTTGGACGTATCAACTCTCTGGAAAAGCGGATCGAGGAGCTACACCTCGAGACGCAGAACGCCCAGGCCCAGGTGAGCGACGCCGAGCCGTCGTACGCCGGCCTCGGCGCCCGGGTCGAGAAGATCCTGCGCCTGGCCGAGGAGGAGGCGAAGGACCTGCGCGAGGAGGCCCGTCGCGCGGCCGAGCAGCACCGTGAGCTCGCCGAGTCGGCTGCCCAGCAGGTGCGCAACGACGCCGAGTCGTTCGCCGCCGACCGCAAGTCGAAGGCGGAGGACGAGGGCGTCCGCATCGTCGAGAAGGCCAAGGGCGACGCTTCCACCCTGCGCGCCGAGGCCCAGAAGGACGCCGCCTCCAAGCGCGAGGAGGCCGACGCCCTGTTCGAGGAGACCCGCGCGAAGGCCGCACAGGCCGCCGCGGACTTCGAGACGAACCTGGCCAAGCGCCGCGAGCAGTCCGAGCGCGACCTGGCCTCGCGTCAGGCCAAGGCCGAGAAGCGCCTCGCGGAGATCGAGCACCGCGCCGAGCAGCTGCGCCTGGAGGCCGAGAAGCTGCGTACGGACGCCGAACGCCGCGCCCGCCAGACCGTGGAGACCGCGCAGCGCCAGGCCGAGGACATCGTCGCCGACGCCAACGCGAAGGCGGACCGTATCCGCAGCGAGTCCGAGCGCGAGCTCGCGGCCCTCACCAACCGCCGCGACTCCATCAACGCCCAGCTCACCAACGTCCGCGAGATGCTGGCCACGCTGACCGGTGCGGCCGTCGCCGCCGCCGGTTCCCCGATCGACGACGAGCCGGTCACCCGCGGCGTTCCGGCGCAGCAGAGCCGCTAGTACGTCCGGCAGTTCAGCGGTGGTCGACCCGTCGGCCCGCCGCCGTCTACACGCCGGTGGACAAATGTCCTGCCCGAGGGCCCTATGTCACCTTCTTGAGGTGGCGTGGGGCCCTCGGGCGTTCTAGCGTAAGCCGCATGATCGAGCTTGAGGGCCTTACCAAACGATTCGGCGCGAAGACCGCCGTGGACCACCTCAGCTTCCAGGTCAGCCCAGGGGTGGTGACCGGCTTCCTCGGCCCGAACGGGGCGGGGAAGTCCACGACCATGCGCATGATGCTCGACCTCGACAACCCGACCAGCGGGACGGTCCGGATCGACGGGAAGCACTACCGGGACCTGCCGGAGCCGCTGAAGCACATCGGGGCGCTGCTGGACGCGAAAGCCATGAACGGCGGCCGCAGCGCATACAACAACCTTCTCTGCCTTGCCCAGTCGAACCGGATCCCGCAGAGCCGGGTCGCCGAGGTATTGGATCTTGTCGGGCTGACGCCCGTGGCGAAGAAGAAGTCGAAAGGATTTTCGCTGGGCATGGGCCAGCGGCTGGGAATCGCCTCTGCGCTGCTGGGCGACCCGGAGATCCTCATGTTCGACGAACCCGTCAATGGTCTGGACCCGGAGGGAATTCTCTGGATCCGCAATCTGATGAAGGGTCTGGCGGCAGAGGGGAGGACGATCTTCGTCTCCTCTCACCTGATGAGCGAAATGGCGCTGACCGCAGACCATTTGATCGTTATCGGCCAGGGAAAGCTGCTGGCCGACATGTCCATGGCTGATTTCATTCACCGGAACTCGCGCAGTTACGTCCGGCTGCGCTCGCCGCAGCAGGAGCGGCTCAAGGACGTCCTGCACGAAGCCGGGATCGACGCCATCAGCGTCCCGGCCACCGGCACGCTGGAGATCGACGGGGTCGCCGCGGAGCAGCTCGGCGAGCTGGCCGCCCAGCACCAGATCGTGCTGCACGAACTCAGCCCGCAACGGGCTTCACTGGAGGAAGCGTTCATGCGCATGACGGCGGACTCCATCGAGTACCACGCCCACGCCCCGGGGGGCCCGGGCACGCTGCCCGGCCCCGGCCCGGCCGCCGACGCGGCATCGCTCAGCCATCAGGCCCAGCCGGCCGACGCCCCCGCGTGGGGCGCCGGCTACGAGGCGACGCGCAAGGGCGGGCAGTGACCATGTCCTCCTTCTCCGCCGTTCTCCGGTCCGAGTGGACCAAGATCCGTACGGTCGCCTCCACCACCTGGACCCTGGTCGCAGCGCTGGTGGTCACGGTCGGCGTCAGCGCCGGCCTGTGCGCCGTCTTCAGCGCCACCTTCAAGGACATGCCGCAGGAGCAGCAGCTCACCTTCGACCCGACCCTGGCCAGCTTCGCCGGCATGACGCTCGGCCAACTCGCCATGATCGTCTTCGGTGTGCTGGTGGTCGGCACCGAGTACAGCTCGGGCATGATCCGCACCTCGCTGGCCGCCGTACCGCGCCGCGCGAGCTTCCTGGCCGGCAAGTTCATCGTGGCCACCGGCCTCGCCCTGATCGTGGGCCTCGTCACCAGCTTCCTGTCCTTCTTCCTCGGACAGGCCATCCTGGGCGACCGCAGCATCGGCATCGACGAGCCGCACGTCCTGCGCGCCGTGATCGGCGCCGGCCTCTACATGACCATGATCGCCCTGTTCTCGATGGGCGTGGCCACGATCCTGCGCAGCTCGATGCTGTCGCTCGGCATCCTGATGCCGTTCTTCTTCCTGGTCTCGACGATCCTCGGGGCGGTCAGCGCCACCCGGAAGGTCGCCCGGTACTTCCCGGACCAGGCGGGCTCCAAGATCATGCAGGTGGTCCCGGGCGCGATGGACAGCAGCGAGACCCCCTACGGGCCGTGGGGCGGCTTCGGGATCATGGCGCTGTGGGTCCTGGCCGCCGTGCTCGGGGGCTACCTGGTCCTCAGGAAGCGCGACGCCTGACGGACAGGACGAGCGGACGTCCGTCCTGCGACGGACGTCCCGCGTACTACGGGTCATCCCCGGGTCGGCCTCAGGGGCAGCTCAGGGATCCGGGCGGGGGTGGAACCGTAGGCGACTCGATATCCTCTTAACCCTTACGCGGACGAAAGCCGTCCGGGCCTGGCAAGGGGCAGAGCAATGATCGAGGCTGTCGGCCTGACCAAGCGCTACGGCGCCAAGACCGCCGTCGACCAGCTGTCCTTCCAGGTCAGGCCGGGTCATGTGACGGGATTCCTGGGGCCGAACGGCTCCGGGAAGTCCACCACCATGCGCATGATCCTCGGCCTGGACCGGCCCACGGCCGGCCGCGTGACGATCAACGGCCTGCCCTTCCGGCAGCTGCCGAACGCCCAGCGGCACGTCGGTGCCCTGCTCGACGCCAAGGCCGTGCACGGCGGCCGCCGGGCCCGCAAGCACCTGCTCTCCGTCGCCCAGCTCTCCGGCATCCCCGAGAAGCGGGTGGACGAGGTGCTGGCCGTGGTCGGCCTCCAGGACGTCGCCGGGCAGCGTACGAAGGGCTTCTCGCTCGGCATGGGCCAGCGGCTCGGCATCGCCGCCGCCCTCCTCGGCGACCCCCAGGTGCTGCTCTTCGACGAGCCGGTCAACGGGCTCGACCCCGAGGGCATCCTCTGGGTCCGCACCCTCATGCGCCAGCTCGCCGCCGAGGGCCGCACCGTGTTCGTCTCCTCACACCTGATGAGCGAGATGGCGCTGACCGCCGACCACCTGATCGTGATCGGCCGGGGGCGGCTGCTGGCCGACATGGGCACCCAGGAGTTCATCGCGCACAACTCGGCCGGATTCGCGCGGGTACGCGCGGCCGCCGGGGGTCCCCCCGGACGAAGTCTGGGGGACGATCACGATGGCCGGGATGCACTGGGTGCGGCCCTGACCAAGGCGGGCGGCCGGGTGCTCCAGGAGCCCGACGGGGCACTGCGCGTGACCGGCCTGGAGCTGCCCCGCATCTCCGACGTCGCGCACGAGGCCGGCGTAAGGCTGTGGGAGCTGTCCCCGCACCGGGCCTCGCTCGAGGAGGCCTACATGCGGATGACCCAGCCCTCCGTGGAGTACACCTCCACCGACGACCCGCGCGCCGAGCTGTGGGAACCGGAGCCGCTGAGCGTCCCCGCCTGGGAGGACGAGCTCCCGGCGCCGGAGGTGCCGCAGACCGGCTTCTTCGCTCCCCCGCCGCCCGGGGCGGGCGGGCAGCCCTTCCTGATGCCCAGCAGCCCCGGCGAGCTGGCCGGCACCGCCCAGAACACCCCGACGGACACCCGCAAGGACACCCGATGACCGGCCCCACGAGCACCGCGGACCAGCCGAAGAGCTACAGCTCGCCACTGCCGACGCCCCGGCCGCACCTCGGGCACGCCGTCGCCTCGGAGTGGACGAAGATGGTCTCGGTGCGCTCCACCGTGTGGACGCTCGGCTCGCTGGTGCTGCTCGTCGTCGGCATCGGCCTGCTCGCCGTCTTCGAGACCCGCTCCGCCGACTACCAGGACGTGCCGCTCACGGCGCCCGCGCTGTTCGGGCTGCTGGTGGGCCAGGTCTCCGTGATGGTGCTCGGCGTTCTGACGATCACCTCCGAGTACGGCACCGGGATGATCCGTACGACGCTCACCGCAGCCCCCGACCGGGCCCGGGTGCTGACCGCGAAGTACCTCGTCTTCGCCGCGGTCGCCTTCCTGACCGTCGCCGGTTCCGTCGCGTTGGTCGGGCTGGCCTCCGCGATCCTGCGGGGCGGCCCGGGCGCCGGGCGGCACGGCGGCGGCGAATGGGCCCACGCGCTGACCGGCTGCCTGTACGTCTCCCTGCTCGGGGTCCTCGGCCTGGCGATCGGTGCGATGCTGCGGCACTCCGCCGGGGCGATCGCCGTGATGCTGGGGCTGGTCACGCTGCCGCCGGTGATAGGGGGGATGCTCGGCATGTGGGACACGATGGCCCCGCTCGGCCGGGCCGTGCTCCGGTACAACGCCCCGGTCGCCCTCATGCAGTTGTTCGGCCTGCCGGACGCCGACACCGGGAACGTGCCGGGCAACGCGGTGCAGCTGCTGCTGCTCCTGCTGGTGACGGGCGCCGCGGTGGCGGGGTCGTACGCGGTGGTCGGCCGCCGCGACGTCTGAGCCGCGGCCCCTGGCAGACGGCCCGGGCCCGGCCCTGATCCGCCGGACACCCCTCCCCTAGTACTTGGGAGCGTTCCTGGACCGCTGCACCCGCGAGGTGCGGCGGTCCTTCGCGTTCCAGCAGGCCTTGTGCCAGTGCCGCCGGTCGTCCACGCCGCCGTACTCCGGCCAGGCCACCAGGTGCGGGGTGCCGGAGGGGATCTCCTGGTCGCAGCCCGGGCAGCGGTAGCGCTTGCCCGCCGCGCTCGCGCCCGCGACGTGCCGGACCTTCCACTCCTCGCCCTGGTACTCCTCGGTGTGCTCCAGCCCGAACCGGTCCAGGCCCCCCGGACCGGACCCCGAGCCGGGTTCCGGACGGTCGGCTGGATTCCCGCCGCCCCTGGGGCGGTTGTGGCGCGGTGACACGTATACCTCACGGATGGGCGGACGGAAGTGGCTTTCTCCCAGACTACGCGCAGCGAGGCCGGGTACCCGCAGGGTGGCTGCACAGAGGCGGATTGACGACGTCGCCGACGCCGACGGCGCCGCCCATTGGCCTGACTATCCCAATAACTTCCGTGTCAGGCCGTGCCTTTGGCACGTGTCGGACGTTGTTGCCATCAGATGAACCGGTCCACCTGGGGGAGGCCGCGTCAGCCACGAGGAGGGCAAAGGCGATGCGTGTAGGAGCGTTTGTACTGGCGGCCCAGTTCCCGGGCCAGGGGCAGGGGGAGGCTCTGCACCGGGCGGTGCGGACGGCTGAGGTGGCCGAGGAGGCCGGGCTCGACTCGGTCTGGCTCGCCGAGCACCATTTCGTCCCGTACGGGGTCTGCCCGTCGGCGGTGACCCTGGCGGCGCTGCTGCTGGGGCGGACCCGGCGGCTGCGGGTGGGCACGGCGGTGAGCGTGCTGCCGAGCACGCACCCGGTGGCCCTCGGGGAGCAGGCGGCGCTGCTGCACCTGACCTCGGGCGGCCGGTTCATCCTGGGGGTGGGCCGGGGCGGGCCGTGGGTGGACCTGGAGGTGTTCGGCGGCGGCCTGGACGCCTACGAGAAGGAGTTCCCGGAGGGCCTGGACCTGCTGCGGCGCTGGCTCACCGAGCCGCGGGTGGCGGCCGCCGGCGAGCGGTACGGCTTCCGCGAAGTGGCCGTCGTACCGCGCCCGTCGGAGGCGCTGGACGGAGACGGATCAGGGCCGGAAGTGATCGTCGCCTGCACCTCGCCCGCGTCGGTACGGCTGGCCGCGGAGCGGGGGGTGCCGATGCTGCTGGGCATGCACTGCGGGGACGAGGACAAGGCGGCCATGGTAGCGCTGTACCGGCGTACGGCCGCGGCGGCGGGCCACCATCCGGACGCCCCGCACGTGTCGGCGGGCGTGTGCCAGCTGGCGGACCGTACGGTGGACGCCCGCGAGAGCCTGATGAAGTCGATGCCGGGGTGGCTGAGGCAGGGGCTGGACGCCCACGTGACGGTGGACGGCAGGGCGCGCACGATGCGGGACCCCTTCGCCTACACCGAGCTGCTCTGCGATCTGCACCCGGTGGGCACCCCGCGGCTCGCGGCGGACCGGCTGGCGGCCACGTCCGAGCGGACGGGGATCACCCGGTTCGCCCTGGTGACGGAGGGGTCCGGGGATCTCGCCGCGACGGAGGAGAACGTACGGCGCCTCGGCGCCGAGGTCCTGCCCCGTCTCGGCTGAGGCTGCCGCTCCGGTATCAATGGCACCTCCCGCGATACGGAGCGGCAGCGAAGTACGGTCGTGCGGGTCGGGCATGTCGGGCAGGTTCGTGCTGGTCGTACGGTCAGCAGTCCCGGAGCTCGGGCGACTGGTTGAGCAGCTGGCCGCGGATCGAAGTGAACTTGGCCAGCCGGTCGTCCGAGGAAGGGTCCAGCGGGAACGCGGCCACACGGTGGCAATTCTGGAATGCCAGGCGCACCCCGAAGTGCCGCTGCAGCGCACCACGTATCGCGTCACTCGCGAGAGCGCGCAGCAGCTGGCCACGCGCCTGCTCGTCGGGCGGCGGCGTCTGGTTGTCGGCGAACTCTCCGCCGTCCACCTTCAGCTGTGCCACGAGCGAGCTGATCATCTCCCATGCGTAGGGCAGGGAGGTCCGGACGCAGTCGACGAAAGCGGCTTCGTCGACCTCGCCTCGCTCGGCCTGTTCGAGTAGGGCCGGTGAGACGTCGAGCGACATGGGTTCTCCTCTCGCGACCCCGGCCGTTTGGGTTGCCGGAGTCTTACGGGCAGGGAAGGAGGCCGCGACGCAGAGTGCACGCTCCGCAACCTCCCGCTCACCACGGTAGGCGCCCCATGGGTGCCGCACCAGGAGAATGCGCATACAACGCGCCATCCGCGAAGGGGGCTTTCGGGGGCGAATCGCGTGGAGGGCCGTCGGTCGAGTAGCGTTGCCGACCATGCGTCTCGTCATTGCCCGCTGCTCCGTCGACTACGCGGGCCGGCTCACCGCCCATCTGCCCTCGGCACCCCGTCTGATCCTCGTGAAGGCCGACGGCAGTGTCTCGATCCACGCGGACGACCGGGCGTACAAACCGCTCAACTGGATGTCGCCCCCCTGCACCCTCAAGGAGGGGAGTGGGGATGACGCCGGCGTCTGGACGGTCGTCAACAAGGCGGGCGAGAAGCTCATCATCACCATGGAGGAAGTCCTCCACGACTCCTCCCACGAGCTGGGCATCGACCCGGGTCTGATCAAGGACGGCGTCGAGGCACACCTGCAGGAACTGCTGGCCGACCGGATCGAAACGCTGGGCGAGGGCTACACGCTGATCCGGCGCGAGTACATGACGGCGATCGGCCCGGTGGACATCCTGTGCCGGGACGCCTCCGGCGCGACGGTGGCGGTGGAGATCAAGCGCCGCGGCGAGATCGACGGCGTCGAGCAGCTGACCCGCTACCTGGAACTCCTGAACCGGGATCCGCACCTGGCGCCGGTGCGGGGCGTCTTCGCCGCCCAGGAGATCAAGCCCCAGGCCCGCGTCCTGGCGACGGACCGCGGCATGGACTGCGTGATCCTGGACTACAACGCCCTCCGCGGCATCGAGGACGACAAACTCCGCCTCTTCTGACGCACCCGCCCCCGGATCCCCGGCGCAATCGCCGGCGGGGCCGGGTGTGCTCCGGGGCCGGGATACGACCGGCCGGACGGTCACCACAACGGGCGGCCTCGGCGGTGGGCCTGGGGCTACGTGCTCGACGGGCTGCCGACCGGGCCCGCCGGGGTGGTCGGCGTGGTCGTGGATGCCGAGGGCGTGGGGTCCGTGGACGGCGTCGGCTTCGGGCTCGTGCTCGGCGGATTCGACGGGGGCGTCGGCCCCGTCGATGACGGCGTCCGCGGCGGCGGCGTCGGGGACGTCGCCGGCTTGCGCGACGGGGTGCGGGGCGACCGGTTCGGGTCCGGGCTGAGGCCCGGTTCCGGGGAGGCCGGCCCGGAGGCATCCGGGGCAGACGTCCCCGGAGCCGGTGCAGGATCGTTCCCGCCCGTCCCCGGCACGCCCGCCGCCCCCTGCGTCGGCGTCGACGACACCGCCGGGCCGCTCCCGCCCGCCGGGGTCTCGGGGTCCGAGCCCGTCATCGTCAGGCCCACCACCGTGCCCAGCACCACCACCGTCAGCGCTCCCGCCGCCGCCAGCAGCACCGGCTTCCGGCGCGGCTGCGCGGCCGGCACGGGCGCGGGCACGACCGGCGCGGCCACCGCCGGCTTCGGGCTGAGGGGGAAGGCCTCCTCGAACACCTCCGACAGCGTGGTCGGCGCCTCCGTCCGCCCGATCACCGGCACGACGGGTGCCACCGGGGCCATCGAAGGCACCGGCACCGTCTTCGCCACCATCGGCACCGCCGCCGTCACCGCTTCGGACGCCGGCGCAGCCACCGGCGGCTCCAGCCGCAGCGGCGGCGACACCTCCACCCCTGCCTTCTCGCGGTCCGTGACCAGCGCGAGCGCCCGCCGCCCGGCCACGGTGCCCCGCTTGTCGGCGAGCGCGCCCCTCAGGCCGATCGACGCCTCCAGCTCGGCCCGCGCCCGGTCCAACCGCCCCTCGCACAGCGCGAGCACGCCGAGCTCGTGGTGGAAGTACGCCTGCTCCGCGACCTCTCCCGCCTTCCGCGCGGCCTCGGCCCCGGAGCGCAGCACCCGCTCCCACGCCTCCCAGTGCCGCGAGGCCGCGAACGCCGGCGCCGCGGTCCGGGCCAGCAGTACGGCGGCCACCACGTCGGCGCCTCCCAGTGCCGCCAGCACCGCGTCCGCCTCCGCCGCGACCCGCTCCGGGGTCACCGAGGCGTGTCCGGTCCACCAGGCGTAGTGGCGGGCGGCCGTACGGGCCTCCTCCGCCGCGGTGTCCCCGAACCCGGCCTCCTCCAGCTGCCGCGCAACCCCGGCGGCCAGCCGGTAGCGCGTGCCGACCGGGGTGAGCAGGCCGCAGCCCAGCAGTTCCGCGACCGCCGCGTCGGCGTGGGTGTCCCCCACGAGCGCCGGCAGGTGGGCGTGGTGCGGCATCTCCCCGCCCAGCGCGCACGCGATCCGCAGAGCCGCCCGCGCCGACTCGCTGACGCGGGAGGCCAGCAGCTCGGCGGGGGCCGCGCCCTCGGCCAGCGTCGGCAGCGCCACGAACGCGGGGTCGCGCGGCCGCTCCTCGAAGACCCCGGGCTCCTCGTCGTCCTCGGCGGAGGACAGGTTGCGCTCGTCGCGCTGGCGCAGCAGTGCGGCGGCCTGGACGAAGCGCAGCGGCAGCCCCTCGGACGCGAACCGCAGGTCTCCCGCCCAGGCGGTCTCCTCCTCGGTCAACGGCCGTCCGATACCCGCCTCCAGCAGCTCCATGCAGTCGGCCCGGCCGAGGCCTCCGAGGAAGACCTCCTCCAGGTGCGAGTCGTCGGAGGGGGCACGGGTGTCGGGGGTGGCGGCCAGCAGATAGGCGCACTCGGGGGTGGCGTGCAGCAGTTCGTCGAGGGCGGTGCCGCCCATCTCCAGGTCGTCGAGGAGCACGATGGCGCCGATGTCCCGTACGCGGGCGAGGAGTTGGGTCCGTTCGGGGCGCTCCTGCGAGGCCTCGTACACGGCGGCGTACAGCGCGTGCAGGAGCTCGCCCGGCTGCTGGTGCCCGTACCCGCTGAGCCGTACGACGCCGTCGGGCGCCAGGCCCGTGCAGTCGGCGCCGACCGCGTCGAGCAGGGCGCTGCGGCCGGACCCGGCAGGTCCGGTCAGTCGTATGGACCGGCCGCGGCCCAGCAGCCGTACGAGCCGCTCCCGCTCCTCCGCCCGCGCGAGCAGCGGCGGGGCCGGGGCGGCGGGGCCGGGCAGGACGGGCGGCCGGGCGGCGGCCTCCCGGGCGCTGCGGGCGGCCGCGTCGCGCTTGGCGGGGGCGCTGCCGCCGGTGCCGGGCCGGCGCGGCTCGATCTCGCTGCCGTCGACGGGGTTCACGGTCAGGGTGAAGTCCCCCGCGGTGAGCGTGACGATCCGCGCGACGGGGGCGGGGGCGGCCGATGCGGGCGCCGGTGCCGGTGCCGCGGACGCCGTCGCGGGAGGCACGGGTGCCGTCGCGGGCTGCTCCACCGGTTCGGGCTGCCCCTGCGTGCGGTCCATGACCATGTCCCCCGATCGCGCCCTGCGCCGTCGCCGTCGTACCGTCCGGCCTTCGCACATTCCGCTGTCGCTACGGGTCCGGTTTCCGCCCGAACCCTAGACGGTGCCCGGTCGTGCGGGAAACCGCAGGGGTGTCATCACCACCGGACCGTTACGTTTCCGCAGGAAACGTAAACGGCGGACCGCGTCACACCCGCGGGAGGGATTCCGCTTCCAGGCCGCCCTCGATGGCGAGGATGCGGTGCAGCCGGGTGGCGACGAGGAGCCGCTGCATCTGCGGCGGCACTCCGCGCAGGACGAGGCGGCGGCCGGTCCGGCCGGCCCGCCGGTGGGCGCCCATGATCACGCCGAGCCCGGTCGCGTCCCAGGAGTCGAGCCCGGTGAGGTCCAGTACGAGATCGCCGTGGCCGTCGTCGAGGGCGGCGTGGAGGGCCGTACGGGCGTCCGCCGCGCTGCGCACGTCGAGGCGGCCCCCGACAGCGAGTTCGGCGTGGTCGCCCCTGATGTGCATATGCGCTCCCGGCAGTCCTGGGTACGTAGGGATCCGACTGGTCCGTGGTCGGCAACTCTCACTGCAACTGACTGCCGTGCGGGCAGGGAAGTTGCCGACCGTGAGCGAACCGATACCTAATTCACCCGTGCGGGTGCAGATATTCGAACTGGCGCCCAGTACTTCTGCGCCCGGGCGGTCCGGCGGCTCAGTGCTTGTAGAAGCCCTGCCCGCTCTTGCGGCCGATGTCACCGGCGTCCACCATGCGGCGCATGAGCTCCGGCGGCGCGAACTTCTCGTCCTGGGACTCGGTGTAGATGTTGCTGGTGGCGTGCAGCAGGATGTCGACGCCGGTGAGGTCGGCGGTGGCCAGCGGCCCCATGGCGTGGCCGAAGCCCAGCTTGCAGGCGATGTCGATGTCCTCGGCGGAGGCCACGCCCGATTCGTACAGCTTCGCGGCTTCGACGACCAGGGCGGAGATCAGACGGGTCGTCACGAAGCCGGCGACGTCGCGGTTGACGACGATGCAGGTCTTGCCGACGGACTCGGCGAACGCCCGGGTGGCCGCGAGGGTCTCGTCGCTCGTCTTGTAGCCGCGGACGAGCTCGCAGAGCTGCATCATCGGGACGGGCGAGAAGAAGTGCGCGCCGACGACCCGCTCCGGACGCTCCGTCACGGCAGCGATCTTGGTGATCGGGATGGCGGAGGTGTTGGACGCGAGGATCGCGTCGTCCCGTACGAGCTTGTCGAGCGTGCGGAAGATCTCGTGCTTGACCTCGAGCTTCTCGAAGACGGCCTCGACGACGATGTCGACGTCGGCGACCGCGTCGAGGTCGGTGGTCGTCTTGATGCGGGCGAGCGCGGCCTCGGCGTCCTCGGCCGTCATCTTGCCCTTGGAGACGAACTTGTCGTACGAGGCCTTGATCCCGTCGGTACCACGGGTCAGCGCGGCCTCGGTGACATCACGCAGTACGACGTCCCACCCCGCCTGAGCGGAGACCTGAGCGATTCCGGAACCCATCAGTCCGGCACCGATGACGGCGAGCTTCCCAGCCACTGCACACCCCTAGTTTTCGTAGCCTCTCCGGCGGAGACTAGCGCTCGCGAGGGGTCGTGTGACCGCGAAGTAACACGCGTCACGTCTCAACTGACGGACATCACACCGGTACGGCCCAGCCCCTTGGCCCAGCCGTCCAGTTCACCCGTCTTCCGCATCGGCGTACGCCTGCTCCAGCTCCCGGATACGGGCCATTTCCCGCTCGGCGGCCGCGAGGTCCCCGAGTTCCAGCGCCATGGCGGCCCGGCCCGCGAGGTAGTGGAGGTCCTCCCGGGCTCCCGTGCCGGCCTCCAGGCGAGCACCGAACCGCCTGGAGATCCCCTCCAGGCGGAACCGGACCCAGCCCACGTCGTGCAGGTTCAGCTCCCCCGGCGGGAGTTCCGCCCGCAGCAGGTCCTTCGCATAGTCCCAGACCAGGGCGTCCCGTTCGGCGGGCCGCGGCTCCCACGGGCAGGGCGGCTCCCCGGCCCCGGGCTCGGCCCGGCCGCGCAGGAAGGAGCGCTGGCGCCGGGCTGCTCCCAGGTCCCCGGCGGCCACCGCCGCGCGCCCCGCCGCGGCGGCCTCGGCCAGTTCGCGGCGCACCTGCGGATCGGAGTGCCGCGCTGCGAGGTGGCCCGCCAGGGCATCGACCTCCCAGGCCGCTTCGGCCCGCCGCCAGATGTCGTACATGTCGGTCACTGCCCTACCCCGCTCTCCGGCCCGGCCCGGTCCGGCGAGGACGCTACCCGGGGCCCGGGCGGCCTCGCCCGGAATTTCCCCGGCGGGCCCGTCTACGCTGGCCGCATGGTGAACCTCACGCGCATCTACACCCGCACCGGCGACAAGGGCACGACCGCCCTCGGCGACATGAGCCGCACGGCCAAGACCGATCTGCGGATCTCCGCCTACGCCGACGCCAACGAGGCCAACGCGGCCATCGGCACGGCGATCGCCCTCGGCGGCCTGCCGGCGGATGTCGTGAAGATCCTGGTACGCGTGCAGAACGACCTGTTCGACGTCGGCGCCGACCTGTGCACCCCGGTCGTCGAGAACCCCGAGTACCCGCCGCTGCGCGTCGAGCAGTTCTACGTGGACAAGCTCGAGGCGGACTGCGACCACTTCAACGAGCAGCTGGAGAAGCTGCGCAGCTTCATCCTCCCCGGCGGCACTCCCGGAGCGGCCCTGCTGCACCAGGCCTGCACGGTGGTCCGGCGCGCCGAGCGCTCCACCTGGGCGGCGCTGGAGGTGCACGGCGAGGTGATGAACCCGCTGACCGCGACCTACCTGAACCGCCTCTCCGACCTCCTGTTCATTTTGGCCCGTACGGCCAACAAGGAGCTCGGCGACGTCCTCTGGGTACCGGGCGGCGAGCGCTGAGCACCACCACACCCCCACCGGGGGTCCGGGGGTCGCCCCCGGGCCGGCACAGCATTTTGGCCCGTACGGCCAACAAGGAGCTCGGCGACGTCCTCTGGGTACCGGGCGGCGAGCGCTGAGCACCACCACACCCCCACCGGGGGTCCGGG
>NZ_JBFAJR010000002.1:26428-441377 GCF_040655295.1 Streptomyces sp. NPDC050448
GGGGGTCGCCCCCGGGCCGGCACAGCATTTTGGCCCGTACGGCCAACAAGGAGCTCGGCGACGTCCTCTGGGTACCGGGCGGCGAGCGCTAGGGGGTGTCCGGCGGCCCGGGCCCGGCCAGGATCCGCCGGACACCCCCTAGCGGCGGCGCTCGGCCACGGCGGGCTCCTTCTGCGCGTCCGCCACCGGGGGCTTGCGCGGCCAGATGGTGTACGTGGCGGCGACGACGGCCTGGATGCCGAGCACCCGCAGAGCGGCGAACTGCCAGGTCTGCAGGCCGCCGGTGTCGGCCGCGTCGCCGACGTACCAGATCGCACCCTGGAGCAGCCCGAGCGCGACGACGGCGCCGACGAGGGTGCGGGTCCACAGCTTCCACTCGTGGACCGCCCTGGCCTTGCCGTACTTCGGGCCGGGCGGCTTCGGGCCCCCGCCGAAGCGGTACGCCGCGTGCCGGTCGAGCCACTTCACCGTGTAGTGGCCGTAGCCGGCGGTGTAGCCGATGTACAGCGCGGCCAGGCCGTGCGTCCAGCTCGGCTCGCCCCCGTTCTTCAGGTCCAGGGTGGTGACCGCCAGCAGGACCAGCTCCAGCAGCGGCTCGCACAGCAGGACCGCCGCCCCGAGCCGGGGCATCTTCGCGAGGTAGCGCAGCGCCAGTCCTCCGGCCAGCAGCACCCAGAAGCCGATCTCGCAGGCGATGATCAGGGCGACGAGCACGGGGATCTCCATTCCGCTCCGGCCGGCACTTCCACGGCGACCACTGCATCCAGGCTCCCGCCCGCTCCGCGCCCCTTCGTCATCACCGGTGACGAACCGTGACTGCATCCTTCGGTGTAGTGCCACGGCGCCCGGTCTCCGCCCCGGCGGCGAGGCCCGGCCCTCGCCCACCCTGTTGGATAGGACCGTGACCCCGACCCCGACCCCGGCCCCAACCCCGGCCCCGGCGACTGCGCGCGCCGTGATCTTCCGCCTCCACCGCGACGACGTCCTGCTCGCCGTGTCCAGCGTGCTCGCGGGCCTGCTGCTCTGGTCGCTCGGCATCTACAGCACCGGCAACCGGCACTTCTTCCCCGCCTGGGCGGCCCTGGTCCCGCTCCTCGCGCTCGGCCCGATGGAGCTGCTGCGCCGCAGTGCGCCCCGCGTCACCCTGGCCGTCGGCACCCTCGGGGTGGTCGCCGACCAGTTCACCGTGGGCAACCTCGGCACCGTCCTGATCTTCACGGACCTGATGTACGCGGCCGTCGTCTACGGCAAACCCGCCATGGCCCGGCGGCTCCCGGTCTCCACCGGCCTGGTCACCATCGCCGTCACCGTCGCCTCGGTGGCCTGGCTGCGCACCCCCCAGTCCCTGATGATCGGCGTGATCACCGGCATCGTGAGCTTCGGCCCGGCCCTGACCGGCGCCACCCTGCGCAACCACCGCGAGGCCGCGGAGGCCGCCCGGCTGCGCGCCGAGCAGACCGCGCTGCTGGCCGAGATGGACCGCAGCCAGGCCGTCGTCGCCGAGCGCGCCCGGATGGCCCGCGAGCTGCACGACATGGTGGCCAACCACCTGTCCGCCATCGCCATCCACTCCACCGCCGCGCTCTCCATCGACTCCCCCGCGACGAGCCGGGAGGCCCTCGGGGTGATCCGGGAGAACAGCGTGCAGGGGCTGGCCGAGATGCGCCGGCTGATCGGGCTGCTGCGGGACGCGGGCGCGGGGCAGGAGGCGGTCGCCACGCCCTCCCTCGGCGGGCTCGACGCCCTGCTGGGGCAGGCCCGTGTCAACGGCGCCGCGAGCGGGCTGGACTTCGTACTCCTCGACGACCGGCCGCCCGCGGAGCCATTGCCGGCCCCCGTGGAGCTGGCGGCGTACCGGATCGTCCAGGAGTCGCTGACGAACGCCCTCAAGCACGCCGTCCCGGGCACGGTCCGGGTCCGCGTGGGCCGCGGCGGCGCGGAA
Source organism: Streptomyces sp. NPDC050448 (assembly GCF_040655295.1). Taxonomy (NCBI): domain Bacteria; kingdom Bacillati; phylum Actinomycetota; class Actinomycetes; order Kitasatosporales; family Streptomycetaceae; genus Streptomyces; species Streptomyces sp. NPDC050448. The sequence goes on from NZ_JBFAJR010000002.1 coordinate 28,371, forward strand.
GGGGGGACGCTGACCGTCCGGGTGGACTCCCCGTACGGGGACCGCCCGGGCCCCCGCGCCCCCGGCTCGGGGGCCGGCCTGATCGGCATGCGGGAGCGGACGGAACTGCTGGGCGGGGAGTTCACGGCGGGCCGGTCGGGACCGGTGTGGCTGGTGCGGGCGGACCTGCCCGCGGACGAGAAGGCGGTGGCCGGATGAGCATCCGGGTCGTGGTGGCCGAGGACCAGAGCGCGGTGAGGGCCGGGCTGGTGCTGATCCTGCGCAGCGCGGGCGACATCGAGGTCGCGGGCGAGGCGGCGGACGGTGAGGAGGCGGTGCGCCTGGCCAGGGAGCTGCGGCCGGATCTCGTGCTCATGGATGTGCAGATGCCGCGGCTCGACGGGGTGTCGGCGACCCGCCAGGTCGTCGCGGAGGGGCTGGCCGATGTGCTGGTGCTGACCACGTTCGACCTGGACGAGTACGTGTTCGGCGCCCTGCGCGCGGGGGCGGCGGGCTTCCTGCTGAAGAACGCGGACGCGGCGGAGCTGATCGAGGCGGTACGGACCGTCGCGCGCGGGGAGGGTCTGATCGCCCCGGCGGTGACCCGGCGGCTGATCGCCGAGTTCGCGGCTCCGCGGCCCGTGAAGGCCCCCGTGGCGCCGGAAACAGCCGCGGCGGTGGCCTCGCTGACGCGGCGGGAGCGGGAGGTGCTCGGCTGTCTGGGCGAGGGGTTGTCGAACGCGGAGGTCGCGGTGCGGCTGGAGATGGCGGAGACGACGGTGAAGACCCATGTCAGCAAGCTGCTGGGGAAGCTGGAGCTGCGCAGCCGTCTCCAAGCGGCGGTGCTGGCCCAGGAGTTGGGCCTCTAGCGGCGCACCGGAGTGAAGGTCTGGACCTCTTGACGGTTGGTCCAGACCTTTCTACGCTCACGGCAACTGTGGTGAGCGTGCCATGACAAGCGTGCTCACGGGCGGCGCAGGTCCCACCCCCATGTCGTGATCGGCCCCACGGCCACGACGGACCTACGGAGGAGCACCCTTGAGCACAGCACCCCCACCCCGCATCCGTCTGTTCAGAAGGCTCGCCGCGACCGTGGCCGCCTTCGCCCTGCCCGTCGCCGGACTCATGGCCCTGGCCGGCCCCGCCCAGGCCGCCGCCTCCGCGACGGCCACGTACACGAAGGTCTCCGACTGGGGCACCGGCTTCGAGGGCAAGTGGACGGTGAAGAACACCGGCACCACCACCCTCACCAGCTGGACCGTGGAGTGGGACTACCCCTCGGGCACGACGGTCACCTCCGCCTGGGACGCCACCGTCACCAGCTCCGGCACCCACTGGACCGGCAAGAACGTCGGCTGGAACGGCACCCTGGCCCCCGGCGCCACGATCAGCTTCGGCTTCAACGGCGCCGGCCCCGGCGCCCCCGGCGGCTGCAAGGTCAACGGCGGCTCCTGCGACGGCGGCACGACCCCCACCGACAGCCCGCCGTCGGCCCCCGGCACCCCCACCGCGAGCGGGGTCACCGACACCTCGCTCACCATCGGCTGGGCCGCCGCCACCGACGACAAGGGCGTCAAGAACTACGACGTCTACCGCGGCGGCGCCAAGGTCGCGACCGTCACGAGCACGAGCTACACCGACTCCGGCCTGACCAAGGGCACGACGTACACGTACGGCGTCGTCGCGCGCGACACCGTCGACCAGACGGGGCCGGCCTCCGGCTCCGTCTCGGTGACCACGACCGGCGGCGGCACCACTCCCCCGGACCCGGGCGGAAAGGTCAAACTCGGCTACTTCACCGACTGGGGCGTCTACCAGCGCAATTACCACGTGAAGAACCTGGTCACCTCCGGCTCCGCCGCGAAGATCACCCACATCAACTACGCGTTCGGCAACGTCCAGGGCGGCAAGTGCACCATCGGTGACGCCTACGCCGACTACGACAAGGCCTACACCGCCGACCAGAGCGTCGACGGCGTCGCCGACACCTGGGACCAGCCGCTGCGCGGCAGCTTCAACCAGCTGCGCAAGCTCAAGGCGAAGTACCCGAACATCAAGGTGGTGTGGTCCTTCGGCGGCTGGACCTGGTCCGGCGGCTTCGGCCAGGCCGCGGCGAACCCGGCCGCCTTCGCCGACTCCTGCTACAGCCTGGTCGAGGACCCGCGCTGGGCGGACGTCTTCGACGGCATCGACATCGACTGGGAGTACCCGAACGCCTGCGGCCTGTCCTGCGACACCAGCGGCGCCGCCTCCCTGAAGAACGTCCTGTCCGCGCTGCGCAGCAGGTTCGGCAGCAGCAACCTGGTGACCGCCGCGATCTCCGCCGACGGCTCGGGCGGCGGCAAGCTCGACCTCGCCGACTACGCGGGCGCCTCCCAGTACGTCGACTTCTACAACGTCATGACGTACGACTTCTTCGGCGCGTGGGACGCCAAGGGCCCGACCGCCCCGCACTCCCCGCTCACCTCCTACGCCGGCATCCCGATCGCCGGCTTCAACTCCGAGGCCGCGATCACCAAGCTCAAGGGCAAGGGCATCGCCGGCTCCAAGCTCAACCTCGGCATCGGCTTCTACGGCCGCGGCTGGACCGGCGTCACCCAGGACGCCCCCGGCGGCACCGCCACCGGGCCCGCCCCGGGCACGTACGAGCAGGGCATCGAGGACTACAAGGTGCTGAAGGGAAGCTGCCCGGCCACCGGCACCGCCGCCGGCACGGCCTACGCCAACTGCGGCGGCAACTGGTGGAGCTACGACACCCCGGCCACCATCGCCGGGAAGATGAGCTGGACCAAGCAGCAGGGCCTCAGGGGCGCCTTCTTCTGGGAGTTCAGCGGCGACACCGCGAACGGCGAGCTGGCCGCCGCGATCCACACCGGCCTTCAGTAGCCCCCACGTACTGAACCGGTGAACGACGAAGCCGGGGAGACGGGGTCCGCCCCCCGTCTCCCCGGCTTCTCCTTCTCTACGCGCCACTCGCACGGCTCGGCCCCTGGGGGCCTCCCCGGCTTCGCGCCGCTGCGCTGGGGGCACCTCCCGGCGGTAGCTGGGGGAGACGCCGTCCGCGGGGACGAACGCACCGGCCCTCAGGCCACGTTCACCCTCTGCCCCGGAGGCGCCGCCTCCAGCCAGGCCAGGAAACCGGTCAGCGCGTCCTCGCTCATCGCCAGCTCCAGGCGGGTCCCGCGGTGGAGACAGCCGAGCACGACCGCGTCGGACAGCAGTGCCAGCTCCTCCTCACCCTCGGGGGCGCGGCGGGCGACCACCTCGATGGAGGAGCGTTCCAGCAGCCGGCGCGGCCGCGGGGAGTACGAGAAGACGCGGAACCACTCGATGCGGTCGCCGCTGTAGCGGGCGACCCCGTACACCCAGCCCTTGCCGGAGATGTCGGGTTCCTCGGACACGCCCCAGCGCAGGCTGCAGTCGAAGGTGCCGCCGGAACGCTGGATGAGTCTGCGGCGCAGCCCGAAGACAAACAGCCCGATCACCACCAGGGCTACGACCAGGCCGCTCACAAGCAGAGCGAGGAGCATCTTCACCGACCTCCTCGCTCATCGAATCCCGCACCAACGAAAAACGGACGTACATCGCCTCAGCCGCGACCCGGTCTGGAAAATTCCAGAACGGACCGCGGCTGAGGTCGCACACTCTTCGGAACGGGGCTCAGTGCCCCGTTACCGCGCGCAGCCGGACATCGGCGCGACGCTCGGCGGCCGCATCGGCCTCCGACTTCGCGCGCTCCAGTGCCCGCTCCGCCCGCTGGACGTCAATCTCGTCAGCGAGCTCGGCGATCTCGGCCAGCAGGGACAGCTTGTTGTCCGCGAACGAGATGAATCCGCCGTGTACCGCGGCGACGACAGTGTTGCCCTCGCTGGTACGGATGGTCACCGGGCCCGATTCCAGCACACCGAGAAGCGGCTGGTGACCGGGCATGACGCCGATGTCGCCGGACGTGGTGCGGGCGACAACAAGGGTGGCCTCGCCGGACCAGACATTGCGGTCCGCCGCGACCAGCTCGACGTGCAGCTCAGCAGCCAAGGTGGCTCCTCGGGTCACCACCCGGCGGGTCAGCCGGGTGTTGGGTCAAATTCTAATGGGCGTGGGGAGAGGGACGGGACACACCCCGTCCCTCTCCGTCAGTCAGCTCTGCTCACGAGGAGCGGGGCTTCAGGAGACGCCCAGCTCCTTGGCGTTGGCCTTGAGGTCCTCAATGCCACCGCACAGGAAGAACGCCTGCTCGGGGAAGTGGTCGTAGTCACCGTCGCAGATCGCGTTGAACGCGGTGATCGACTCGTCGAGCGGAACGTCCGAACCGTCCACGCCGGTGAACTGCTTCGCCACGTGGGTGTTCTGCGACAGGAAGCGCTCGACGCGACGGGCACGGTGGACAACGAGCTTGTCCTCCTCGCCCAGCTCGTCGATACCGAGGATCGCGATGATGTCCTGGAGGTCCTTGTACTTCTGCAGGATCCCCTTGACGCGCATCGCCGTGGCGTAGTGGTCCGCCGCGATGTACCGCGGGTCGAGGATGCGGGACGTCGAGTCCAGCGGGTCCACGGCCGGGTAGATGCCCTTCTCGGAGATCGGACGGGAAAGAACCGTCGTCGCGTCGAGGTGGGCGAAGGTGGTCGCCGGCGCCGGGTCGGTCAGGTCGTCCGCGGGGACGTAGATCGCCTGCATCGAGGTGATCGAGTGACCACGGGTCGAGGTGATGCGCTCCTGGAGGAGACCCATCTCGTCGGCCAGGTTCGGCTGGTAACCCACCGCGGAGGGCATACGGCCGAGCAGGGTCGACACCTCGGAACCCGCCTGGGTGTACCGGAAGATGTTGTCGATGAAGAACAGCACGTCCTGCTTCTGCACATCGCGGAAGTACTCCGCCATGGTCAGACCGGCAAGCGCGACGCGCAGACGGGTGCCCGGGGGCTCGTCCATCTGGCCGAAGACAAGCGCCGTCTTGTCGATGACGCCCGAGTCGGCCATTTCCTCGATGAGGTCGTTGCCCTCACGGGTACGCTCACCGACGCCCGCGAAGACCGACACACCGTCGTGGTTGTTGGCGACGCGGTAGATCATTTCCTGGATCAGAACGGTCTTGCCGACACCGGCACCACCGAACAGACCGATCTTTCCACCCTTGACGTACGGGGTGAGAAGGTCGATGACCTTGACGCCGGTCTCGAACATCTCGGTCTTCGACTCGAGCTCGTCGAAGTTCGGCGCCTTGCGGTGGATCGGCCAGCGCTCGGTGACCTCGGCGTTCGCCTCGGGGTAGTTCAGCACCTCACCCAGCGTGTTGAACACCTTGCCCTTGGTGAAGTCACCGACGGGGACGGTGATGCCCGCGCCCGTGTCGGTCACCGAGGCCTGGCGGACCAGACCGTCGGTCGGCTGCATCGAGATGGTACGGACGAGGCCGTCACCCAGGTGCTGCGCGACCTCGAGGGTCAGGGTCTTGAGCTTGCCGTCCTCGGCCGGGTCGGCGACCTGGACCTTGAGGGCGTTGTAGATCTCGGGCATGGCGTCGACGGGGAACTCCACGTCGACGACCGGGCCGATGACCCGGGCGACGCGGCCCGTGGCGGCGGCCGTCTCAACAGTGGTCGTCATTACTTGTCACTCCCCGCGGTCGCGTCAGCCATGGCGCTCGCGCCACCGACGATCTCGCTGATTTCCTGGGTGATTTCGGCCTGGCGGGCCGCGTTGGCAAGCCGGGAGAGGCTCTTGATGAGATCTCCGGCGTTGTCGGTCGCCGACTTCATCGCGCGGCGGCGGGCGGCGTGCTCGGAAGCAGCCGACTGCAGCAGTGCGTTGTAGATACGGCTCTCGACGTAGCGCGGCAGCAGGGCGTCGAGGACGTCCTCCGCCGACGGCTCGAAGTCGAACAGCGGAAGGATCTCGCCCTTCGCGCCGGACTCTTCTTCGACCTTGTCGAGGCTGAGCGGCAGCATCCGGCCGTCCACCGCGTTCTGCGTCATCATCGACACGAATTCCGTGTAGACGATGTGCAGCTCGTCGACGCCGCCCTCGGCCGTCTCGGTCTGGACGGCCTCGATCAGCGGCCCCGCGACGCGCTTGGCGTCGGCGTAGGCCGGGCTGTCGGTGAAGCCGGTCCACGAATCCGCGACCTTGCGCTCGCGGAAGCCGAAGTAGGCCAGACCCTTACGGCCGACGATGTACGTGTCGACCTCCTTGCCCTCGCCGCGCAGCCGCTCGGTGAGCCGCTCCGCCTGCTTGATGGCGTTGGAGGAGTAGCCGCCGGCCAGACCGCGGTCGCTCGTGATGAGCAGGACCGCGGCGCGCACCGGCGCCTCGACCTCGGTGGTCAGGGCGTGCTTGGTGTTCGAACCGGTCGCCACCGCGGTCACCGCTCGGGTGAGCTCGGTCGCGTACGGCATCGATGCCGCCACCTTGCGCTGCGCCTTGACGATGCGCGAGGCGGCGATCATCTCCATCGCCTTGGTGATCTTCTTGGTCGCCGTGACGGCACGGATGCGACGCTTGTAGACCCGGAGCTGCGCTCCCATGAGTCAGGTCCCTTCCGTCGTCACTTGGAGACGTTGACGGCCGGCGCGTCCTCGCCCAGGAGCTTGCCGTCCGAGGTCTCGAACTGCTGCTTGAAGCCGGCGATGGCGTCCGCGATGGAGGACAGGGTGTCGTCCGACATCTTGCCGCCGTCGGCGATGGAGGTGAGGAGGTCCTTGCGCTCGCGGCGCAGGTGCTCCAGCAGCTCCGACTCGAAGCGACGGATGTCGTTGACCGGGACGTCGTCCATCTTGCCGGTGGTGCCGGCCCAGACGGAGACGACCTGCTCCTCGACGGGCATCGGCTGGTACTGGCCCTGCTTGAGCAGCTCGACCAGACGCTTGCCGCGCTCCAGCGAGGCCTTCGACGCGGCGTCCAGGTCGGAACCGAAGGCGGCGAACGCCTCCAGCTCGCGGTACTGGGCGAGGTCGAGGCGCAGACGGCCGGAAACCTGCTTCATGGCCTTGTGCTGGGCGGAGCCACCGACGCGGGAGACCGAGATACCGACGTTCAGCGCCGGGCGCTGGCCCGCGTTGAACAGGTCGGACTCCAGGAAGCACTGACCGTCGGTGATGGAGATGACGTTGGTCGGGATGAACGCCGACACGTCGTTCGCCTTGGTCTCGACGATCGGCAGACCGGTCATCGAACCGGCACCCATGTCGTCGGAGAGCTTCGCGCAGCGCTCCAGCAGACGGGAGTGCAGGTAGAAGACGTCGCCCGGGTAGGCCTCACGGCCCGGCGGGCGGCGCAGCAGCAGCGACACGGCGCGGTAGGCGTCGGCCTGCTTCGACAGGTCGTCGAAGATGATCAGGACGTGCTTGCCGGCGTACATCCAGTGCTGGCCGATGGCGGAACCGGTGTACGGCGCCAGGTACTTGAAGCCGGCCGGGTCGGACGCCGGGGCGGCGACGATCGTCGTGTACTCGAGCGCACCGGCGTCTTCCAGGGCGCCGCGAACGGACGCGATGGTCGAGCCCTTCTGGCCGATGGCGACGTAGATGCAGCGCACCTGCTTGTTCACGTCGCCCGAGCGCCAGTTGTCGCGCTGGTTGATGATCGTGTCGACGGCCAGAGCGGTCTTGCCGGTCTGACGGTCGCCAATGATCAGCTGACGCTGGCCACGGCCGACGGGCACCATCGCGTCGATGGCCTTGTAGCCGGTCTGCATGGGCTCGTGGACCGACTTGCGGACCATGACGCCGGGGGCCTGCAGCTCGAGGGCGCGGCGGCCCTCGGTCGCGATCTCGCCGAGACCGTCGATCGGGTTGCCGAGCGGGTCGACAACGCGGCCGAGGTAGCCCTCGCCGACGCCGACGGAGAGAACCTCACCGGTGCGCTGCACCGGCTGGCCCTCCTCGATACCGCTGAACTCGCCGAGGACGACCGCACCGATCTCGCGCTCCTCGAGGTTGAGGGCGAGACCGAGGGTGCCGTCCTCGAACTTCAGCAGCTCGTTCGCCATGGCGGAGGGCAGGCCCTCCACCTTCGCGATGCCGTCGCCGGCAACGCTGACCGTTCCGACCTCCTCGCGCGAGGCCGCGTCCGGCTGGTACGACTGGACAAAGTTCTCCAGTGCGTCCCGGATCTCCTCCGGCCGGATCGTGAGCTCCGCCATCTGGGTTCCCTGCTCTCCTTGTTGGGCCTGAAGCTTCTTAGGGGTCTGGGGGCGACCCCCAGGAATCTTCTGCAAGTTCTGCACGGCCCAACCGGGCCGCTGGACATGCTTTGTTCTATTGGTGGCTGGTCAGCCGGCCATGCGGCGGGACGCCTCGGCGAGACGGTCCGCGATGGTGCCGTCGATGACCTCGTCACCGACCCGCACCGAGATCCCGCCGAGGACCGCGGGGTCCACGTCCAGGTTCAGGTGCATCTGGCGGCCGTACAGCTTGGCCAGCACCGCGCCGAGACGCTGCCGCTGCACGTCGCTGAGCGGAACCGCGCTGGTCACGGTGGCGACCATGCGGTCACGGCGCTCGGCGGCGAGCTTGGAAAGGGACTCGAGTCCCGCTTCCAGGCTACGTCCACGCGGGTGCGTGACGAGACGCGTGACCAGACGCTCGGTGACGGCTTCCGCCTTGCCGCCGAGCAGGCTGTTCAGCAGCGTGCTCTTCGCGGAGGCGGTGGCCGCCCGGTCGGTCAGCGCGGCGCGCAGCCCGGTGTTCGAGGCGACGATCCGGCCGAAGCGGAACAGCTCGTCCTCGACGTTGTCGAGCGCGCCGCTCTGCTGGGCCGCCGTGAGGTCGGCGGTGGCCGCCAGCTCCTCGAGCGAGTCCACCAGGTCGCGGGACTGCGACCAGCGGGACCGGGCCATGCCCGACACCAGGTCGAGGGTTTCCCCGCTGACCTGGGCGCCCAGCAGTCGACGCACCAGCTCGGCCTTGGCCTCGCCGGCCTGCGCCGGGTCCGTGATGACCCGACGCAGCGAGACCTCACGGTCGAGCAGCGCGGTGACGGCTGCCAGCTCACCGGCGAGCTTCGCCGCGTCGACGGACGTGTTGTCCGTCAGCGCGTCGAGACGCTCGCGCGCGGAGGCCAGCGCCTCGCGGCTCGCTCCGTTCATCGGGCCGCCTCGGCCTTCTCCTCGAGCTCGCTGAGGAAGCGGTCGATCGTGCGGCTCTGCCGGGCGGCGTCCTCGAGGGACTCGCCGACGAGCTTGCCGGCCAGGTCGGTGGCGAGCTTGCCCACGTCCTGGCGCAGCGCCTGAGAGGCGGCCTTGCGGTCGGCCTCGATCTGGGCGTGGCCGGCAGCGATGATCTCCTCACGCTGCCGCTGGCCCTCTGCGCGCAGTTCTTCCTTGAGCGCAGTGCCCTGCTCCAGCGCTTCCTGGCGCAGGCGCGCGGCCTCGTGCCGGGCTTCGGCGAGCTGGGCCTTGTACTGCTCCAGCACGCTCTGGGCCTCGGTCTGAGCGGCCTCAGCCTTCTCGATACCGCCCTCGATCTGCTCGCGGCGCTCGTCCAGAACCTTGTTGATGTTCGGGAGGAGCTTCTTCGCGAGGAAACCGAAGACGATGACGAAGGCGATCAGACCGATGACGAGCTCGGGGATCGGCGGAACGAGAGGGTTTTCCGTCTCGGCCGCGAGAACCAGGAGGTTCACATCAGTGCCTTTCGTCTAATCGGACTAGTGGTCGTGGCTCGTCTTAGTAGACGAACGGCATGACCAGACCGATGAGGGCGAGCGCCTCACAGAAGGCGAAGCCGAGGATCTGGTTGGCGCGGATCAGACCGGCAGCCTCGGGCTGACGGGCGAGAGCCTGCGTGCCGTTACCGAAGATGATGCCGACGCCGACACCCGGGCCGATGGCCGCGAGACCGTAACCAACGGAGCTGAGGGAACCGGTGACGCCTTCGGCGGCAGCGAGGATCTGGGACATGCCAGTTCTTCCTTCTCTTTCACGGACCGGTGGGGGTTGGCCACCGGACGACAGGGGGTTTGGGGGAGGGCCTGACTCAGTGGTGCTCGGCGAGCGCGCCCTGGATGAAGCTGCAGGCCAGGAGGACGAAGACGTAGGCCTGGACAGCCTGGATGAAGAGCTCGAAGGCCGTCATCACGATGACCATGACGAACGAGACGCCGGCGTAGGCGATCCCGATCCCGTTCAGCAGGTACCAGCTGGCGATGGTGAACAGCAGCAGCAGGGTGTGACCGGCGAACATGTTCGCGAACAGTCGGACCGCGTGGGTGAACGGGCGCACCAGGACGTTCGAGAAGAACTCGATGACCATGACGAGCGGGAGAACCGCGCCGAGCGACTTGTCGTAGCCCGTCAGGTTCTTGAGTCCGCCGACGAAGCCGTGACGCTTGAACGTCACCGACATCCAGATGAGGTAGACGACCAGCGCGAGCGCCGCCGGGTACGCGATGATCGCGGTCACCGGGAACTGGGCCACGGGGACGATCGACCAGACGTTCAGGACCCAGACGAAGAAGAACAGCGACACCATGAAGGGGACGTACTTCTCGCCCTCCTTCTTGCCCAGGGTCTCGTAGACGATGCCGCGGCGCACGAAGTCGTAGCCGGCCTCGGCGACCATCTGCAGCTTGCCCGGAACGACCTTCGGCTTCCGGAACGCGGCCCAGAAGAAGGCGACGATGACCAGCGAGCCCAGCAGGGCCAGCAGCATCGGCTTGTTGAAGTACACACTGGTGGTGCCGGCTTCGCCCCACAGCGGCTCGAAGAGGAACGAGTGCAGGCCCGGACCGGGGAAGCCACATCCGTCGAAGATGTGACAGTCGGTCTCGAAAGCGAGCACCTGCGTCAGGTCAGCACTCACCGCGGGCTCCTTCAGCGTGGCGCATAGGTACGGCAACCTCGTTGTGTCGGCGCGGCGCACAGCCGCTGTTCGGCACTGGACTGGTGTTACGGGTGTGGGGGCGGCGATCAGGCATCGAGCCTCGCGATGGAACAGGCGTCAGCTCAGATGCCCGCGCCCGCAATGCCGCAGTTGGAACCGGACGATAGCAGCATCTCGAACGCTCACTTATCCCGGCCCTACCCCTCACGACTTCGGCCCCGAATTTTCGGGCTTGTCGCCCTTGGTCGAGTCCGGTTCGACATAGAGGATCTTGGCCTTCATGTGAGCACGCGTCTGTGCGCCGATCCACACGAGGGTGGTGGCGACGAGCGTGATCGCGAAGGCCCTGGGGTTGAACAACGTCGTGTTCTTGAACACGGCGAGAAAGACGAAGAGCAGCAAGATCTGAGCCGTGTAGAGCATCAGCCCCATGGCTTGGAACAAGTGCGGCAGCGATTTCGCGGTGCGTTGCAGAACGACGAATCCGATGCCCATGAACAGCATCACGACCAGCGTGGCAATGACGGCGCCAAGGGCCCCCTTGCCACCTGCCACCACGGCGCTGATGACGGCGGCAAGAGCGCCGGCGGCAGCTGTGGGTACGGCGGCGTGCAGGAGGGATCGGACGTCATCTGACCGCATGGCGGGTTGCTCCGCGTGGTGGTGGGGGCACGGACTCGTACGGACTCGTACGGGACGAGCGTAAGCCCGGTCCGAGATCGAGCCTCGGGCCAATGGACCGTCGCACTACGGTCCTTCGGCTCTGTCGCCGGGTTTAGTGAACGGTATCACAAACTATTTGATGAGAGCTTTACCTGCGAAGTGTGCTGACTGTCACACATGAGAGCTAACCCGCCCGTGTGTGCGCGACAAGCCGTCATTGTGTGTGGTAAAGGCATTCCATATCCGACATGTACCGCGGGCGTCAGCGCGACGACTCCGCCTTACGCCGGTCGGGGAAGCGCGAACGGGGGCCTACGGCGGTCGCTCCGTTGACGCCCGAGACGCCGGCCCCGATCGGCCTGGCGGGCTCCGGCTCCCGGCCCGAGGCGTCCAGTGCGGCTGCCTCCGCGGCGCGCTCCGCGTGCCGGTAGCGCGGCGGGACCAGACCCTCGGCCCACCGCGGGGCGCGCGGGGTGAAGCGCGGCAGGAGCAGCAGGACCAGGCCCACCGCACTGAGCGCGACGATGGCGAGCACGATCCACATCGAGGCGGAAGACACCGAATAGGCCACCGCGCCGAAGGCGATCAGCCCTGACCAGAAGTACATGATCAGCACCGCGCGACTGTGCGAATGCCCGAGTTCCAGCAGTCGGTGGTGCAGGTGCCCGCGGTCGGCCGCGAACGGCGACTGGCCCTTCCACGTACGCCGCACGATGGCCAGGATCAGGTCCGCCATCGGGATCGCGATGATCGTCAGCGGGAGCAGAAGCGGAATGAAGACCGGGAGCATCGCGTGCGTCGCGTTGCGCTCACCGCCGGCGAACAGGGCCATGGTGTCCGGGTCCACCTGCCCGGTGATGGAGATCGCCGCGGCGGCGAGCACCAGGCCGATGAGCATCGATCCGGAGTCGCCCATGAAGATCCGGGCCGGGTGCATGTTGTGCGGCAGGAAGCCGAGGCACATGCCCATCAGGATCGCCGCGAAGAGGGTTGCGGGCGCGGCCGCCTCGATCCCGTAGCCGAACCAGATCCGGTACGAGTAGAGGAAGAACGCCGCGGAGGCGATGCAGACCATGCCGGCGGCCAGGCCGTCGAGGCCGTCCACGAAGTTGACCGCGTTGATGGTGATCACGACGAGGGCCACGGTGAGCAGGTTGCCCTGCCACTGGGTCAGCGCGACCGTCCCGATCCCCGGGACGGGGATCCACAGCATGGTCAGACCCTGCATGACCATCACACCTGCGGCGATCATCTGCGCGCCGAGCTTGATCAGTGCGTCGATCTCGAACTTGTCGTCGAGCACGCCGATCAGCCAGATCAGGGCGGCTCCGGAGAGCAGCGCCCGCGGTTCGTTCGACAGCTCGAAGACGCCGTTGAGGTTGCGCAGGTGGTCGGCGACCAGCAGGCCCGCGCACAGTCCGCCGAACATGGCGATGCCGCCGAGCCGCGGAGTCGGCTCGCGGTGCACGTCGCGGGCGCGGATCTCCGGCATCGCACCGGCCGCGATCGCGAACTTCCGCACGGGCCCGGTGAGCAGGTAGGTCACCGCGACCGTGACGCAAAGCGTCAGCAGATATTCACGCACGGGCTGCCCCAGATGTATCGCCGGCCATCTCAGCCCCACACATTAGCTGCGATGTACCCCTCACCGAGGACGCGAGGGGGCGGTATCACGGTTGCGGTACGCCCCGTTTGCCCCTTTTACGCCCCGTACGGGGGAAATCCGCGCGTCAGCTCGGCCACTTCCGCGCGGGTACCCGCCCCTTCCCCGTGCAGTGCGGCGGTGAACAGGGCGGCGATCCGGGCCATCTCCGGCTCCCGCATGCCCTGGGTGGTGACGGCGGCCGTGCCGAGCCGGATCCCGCGCTGGTCCCCGTACGGGAGGGCGCAGGTGTCCAGCACGATCCCGGCGGCGGCGAGCCGGCCGCGCGCGGTCGGACCGTCGACGCCGAGCGGCGCCGGGTCGGCGGTGATCAGGTGGGTGTCGGTCCCGCCCGTCGTCACCGCGAACCCGTTGGCCGCCAGCGCATCGGCCAGCACCCGCGCATTGGCGACCACCCGGTGCGCGTACGTGGTGAACGCCGGCGCCGCGGCCTCGCCGAAGGCCACGGCCTTGGCGGCGATGGTGTGCATCTGGGCGCCGCCCTGGGTGAAGGGGAACACGGCCCGGTCGATCCGCTCGGCGAACTCGGCGCCGCACAGGACCATCCCGCCGCGCGGCCCGCGCAGCACCTTGTGGGTCGTCGCGCAGACGATGTCGGCGTACGGGACGGGGCTGGGCGCGGCCCCGCCGGCGACGAGCCCGATCGGATGGGCGGCGTCCGCGATGAGGTACGCCCCCACCTCGTCGGCGATCTCCCGGAACACCGAGTACTCCAGGTGCCTCGGATAGGAGATCGACCCGCAGACGATCGCCTTGGGCCGGTGCGCCCGCGCCAGGTCCTGCACCTGGCGGTAGTCGATGAGGCCCGTCTCGGCGTCCACCCCGTACCCGACGAAGTCGAACCAGCGTCCCGAGAAGTTGGCGGGCGAACCGTGCGTGAGGTGCCCCCCGTACGGGAGCCCCATCGCCAGCACGGTGTCCCCGGGCCGCAGCAGCGCGGCGTACGCCGCCAGCACGGCGGCGGAACCGGAATGCGGCTGCACGTTGGCGTGCTCGACCCCGAACAGCGCCCGGGCCCGCTCGGCGGCCAGGCCCTCGGCGAGGTCCGCGTACTCGCAGCCGCCGTGGTAGCGCGCACCGGGATAGCCCTCGGCGTACTTGTTGGCGAGCGCCGAGCCGAGCGCTGCGAGCACGGCGGGCGAGGTGAAGTTCTCGGCGGCGATCAGCTGCAACGTGGTGGCCTGGCGCTGCGCCTCCCCTGCGAGCACGTCGGCCATCTGCGGATCCTGCTGCCGCAGCAGGTCCGTGGGCGGGGTGATGACGCTCATGGCGCGACTCCAGTGGGCTGTCCCGGTACTCGCCACTCTAGGCCCGCGGCCTCGATCCCGCCCTGCGGACCGCCCCTGGATTGTGTGCGGCGCCGCTGCGGGGCGGTGCCCCCCGGGCCTCCCCGGACTCCGCCGGGGCCCCCGGCGCCTCAATCGCCGGCGGGGCTGGATGTGCCCGCCGCGCCGGCGTCCGGCCGGCCGGACGCTCAGCGGGAGGCGGTGACGCCCGTCAGGGCCGTGACCACGGGGTCCAGCGCCTGGTTGATCTCGTCGCCGATCGAGCGGAAGAAGGTGATCGGCGCCCCGTACGGGTCGTACACCTCGTCCGCGTCGGGCGAGGGGGCCAGCAGCCAGCCGCGCAGCGCCGCCGCGGCCCGTACCAGCGCGCGCGCCCGCTCCGCCACCCCGTCGCCCAGCGGCGGCAGCGTGGCCGGGTCTATCTCCCGCACCAGCCGCGTGAACTCCTTCAGCGTGAACGTCCGCAGGCCCGCCGAGTGCCCCATCGAGATGACCTGCGCACGGTGGTCGCGGGTGGCCGTCAGCACCAGGTCCGCCCGTATGACGTGCTCGTCGAGCAGCTCCCGCCCGGTGAACCCGGACGCGTCCGCGCCGAAGTCCGCGAGCACGGCCGCCGCGTTCGCCTCCATGGGTGCGCCCTCGTGGCCCCAGGTCCCCGCGCTCTCCACGATCAGGTCGGTCGCCGGGATGCCGCCCAGCCGGTGCGCCAGCGCATGCCGGGTCAGCCGCTCGGTGATGGGCGAGCGGCACACGTTGCCGGTGCTGACGTGGAGGATGCGGAAGGTGTCCCCTCCGGCTGCCGCCGGGGAGTGCCCGCTTGCTATGCCACGCCCCTCAGGGCTCACGGGGCCACCTCGAGGTCGGGTACGACCTCCCGCAGCTGCTCGGCGGTCAGCGCCCCCTCGCGCAGCAGGACGGGAACCTTCCCGGTGACGTCGACGATCGACGAGGGCTGGATGCCCGGGGTCGGACCGCCGTCCAGGTACACGGACACGGAGTCGCCCAGCATCTCGCGCGCCGCGTCGCAGTCCTCCGGCGCCGGGTGCCCGGACAGGTTCGCCGAGGACACGGCCATCGGGCCGACCTCGGTGAGCAGCTCGATGGCGACGGGGTGCAGCGGCATGCGCACGGCCACGGTGCCGCGGGTCTCGCCCAGGTCCCAGGCGAGCGAGGGCTGGTGCCTGGCGACCAGCGTCAGCGCGCCCGGCCAGAAGGCGTCGACGAGCTCCCAGGCCTGCTCGGAGAAGTCCGTGACGAGGCCGTGCAGGGTGTTCGGGGAGCCGATGAGCACCGGGGTCGGCATGTTGCGTCCGCGGCCCTTGGCGGCGAGCAGGTCGCCGACGGCCTCCGCGCTGAAGGCGTCCGCGCCGATCCCGTAGAGGGTGTCGGTGGGCAGCACGACAAGCTCGCCGCGGCGCACGGCGGATGCGGCTTCACGCAGACCCGTCTTGCGGTCCGTCGCGTCGTTGCAGTCGTATCGCCGGGCCATCAGCGGGACTCCTCGTGCAGCAGGGGGGTGGCGGGATTGGTCGCGCCCGTCACGGCAGGGCCTTGCGGGCGGTGGCGAAGCGCGGGCGGTTGTTCAGGTCGGGGTGGTCGGCGGCGTCGGCCCAGCCCCGCTCCTCGGCGAAGATCCACGGGACCTGGCCGCCCTGCGTGTCGGCGTGCTCGATGACGACGATGCCGCCGGGCCGCAGCAGCCGGTGCGCGGTGCGCTCGATGCCGCGGATGGTGTCGAGGCCGTCCTCGCCGGAGAACAGCGCCATCTCGGGGTCGTGGTCCCGGGCCTCGGGGGCGACGTACTCCCACTCGGTGAGCGGGATGTACGGCGGGTTCGAGATCACCAGGTCGACCTGGCCGTCCAGCTCGGGCAGGGCGCTCAGCGCGTCGCCCTGGTGGACGGCGACCCGGGAGCCCTCGGCGTTCTTGCGGGTCCACCGCAGCGCGTCCTCGGACAGCTCGACCGCGTGCACGCGCGAGCGCGGCACCTCCTGCGCCATGGCCAGCGCGATGGCGCCGGACCCGGTGCACAGGTCCACGATCATCGGCTCGACGACGTCCATCGCCCGGACGGCCTGTATGGCCCAGTCCACGACCGACTCGGTCTCGGGCCGGGGCACGAAGACCCCGGGGCCGACCTGGAGCTCGAGGTACCGGAAGAAAGCGCGGCCGGTGATGTGCTGGAGCGGCTCGCGCGCCTCGCGGCGGGCGACGGCCTCCCAGTAGCGGGCGTCGAAGTCCGCGTCCTTGACGTGGTGCAGTTCCCCCCGCTTGACGCCGTGCACGAAGGCCGCGAGCTCCTCCGCGTCGAAGCGCGGTGAGGGCACGCCGGCGGCGGCCAGCCGCTGGGTGGCCTGGGCCACCTCGGCAAGCAGCAAGTTCACGCTGGTCCTCCGGGCTGCTGTCGTACGGGGGTGGAGCGGGGGTCGGACAGGGTCGAGCGGGGTCGGGCGGAGATCAGTGCGCGGACGCCAGCTTCGCGGCCGAGTCCGCGTCGACGCAGGCCTGGATCATCGGATCGAGGTCGCCGTCGAGCACCTGGTCCAAGTTGTACGCCTTGAAACCGGTCCGGTGGTCCGAGATCCGGTTTTCCGGGAAGTTGTACGTGCGGATCTTCTCGGAGCGGTCCACCGAGCGCACCTGGCTGCGGCGCACGTCGGAGGCCTCCTGCTCGGCGGCCTCCTGGGCCGCGGCCAGCAGGCGCGACCGGAGGATGCGCATCGCCTGCTCCTTGTTCTGGAGCTGGCTCTTCTCGTTCTGGCAGGAGGCGACCACACCGGTCGGGATGTGCGTGATGCGCACGGCCGAGTCGGTGGTGTTCACGGACTGGCCGCCGGGGCCCGACGAGCGGTACACGTCGATCCGGAGGTCGTTCGGGTTGACCTCGACCTCGACCTCCTCGGCCTCCGGGGTGACGAGCACGCCCGCGGCGGAGGTGTGGATGCGGCCCTGGGACTCGGTGGCCGGAACACGCTGGACGCGGTGCACGCCGCCCTCGTACTTCAGACGGGCCCAGACGCCCTGGCCGGGCTCGGTCGCGCCGTTGCCGCCCTTGGTGCGGACGGAGACCTGGACGTCCTTGTAGCCGCCGAGCTCGGACTCGGTGGCGTCGATGATCTCGGTCTTCCAGCCCACGCGCTCGGCGTAGCGCAGGTACATGCGCAGCAGGTCGCCTGCGAACAGGGCCGACTCGTCGCCGCCCGCGCCCGCCTTGACCTCCAGGAGCACGTCCTTGTCGTCGCTGGGGTCGCGCGGGACGAGCAGCAGGCGCAGCTTCTCGGTGAGCTCCTCGCGCTGGGCGCTCAGTTCCTTCGCCTCGGCCGCGAAGTCCGGGTCGTCGGCCGCGAACTCCTTCGCCGTCTCGATGTCCTCGGCGGACTGCTTCCAGGCTCGGAAGGTCGCGACGATCGGGGTCAGCTCCGCGTAGCGCTTGTTGAGCTTGCGCGCGTTGGCCTGATCCGAGTGGACCGAAGGGTCGGCGAGCTTCTTCTCAAGGTCGGCGTGCTCGCCGACCAGTTCCTCGACCGCCTCGAACATCGGGGGCTCCTGGGGTGAAAAGTACGAAAAAGGGCTGCGGGACGACAAAGGCGCCGGTCCGGCCGCCCCCGTGTGGACAGGGTGCAGCCGGGGTCCGGCGCCGTGGGCTCGCTACTTCGAGCCGGCAGCCTTGCCGAAGCGGGCCTCGAAGCGGGCGACACGGCCACCGGTGTCGAGGATCTTCTGCTTGCCCGTGTAGAACGGGTGGCACTCGGAGCAGACCTCGGCACGGATGGTGCCCTCGGTCAGGGTGCTACGGGTGGTGAACGACGCGCCACAGGTGCAGCTGACCTGGGTCTCGACGTACTCGGGGTGAACATCGCGCTTCAAGGTGTCTCCTAGATTCGGGAGGGCGCCGGGTCGCAGGAGCCGAATTGCGCACTGCGTGAACCGGGGCCGACAGACCAGTCTGCCAGGACCGGGCTGCCTGTCAAAATTCTGAGGACGCCTCCCTCAACGGGGCGGCAACGGCATCTATTCCGCATCCTTGCAGAATGCCCCTGAGCAGGCCTTTCGCGGCAGGCCTTTTACGGCTGCCGGACGATCGACCCGGCCGTGCCCTTGTCACCCATCGAGTCCTTGGTGGCGTCCGCGGGGACGGGCTGGTCGGCCAGGAGGGCGTCCCAGACCATCTTGCATTCCTTGGTCAGCGGGGCGACCCGGTCGGCGTCGCGGGCGTCCGGGCCCACCGGCAGGGTGATCATCTTCATGTCCTGGGCGTCGATGCCCTGGAGGCTCTGCGCGAAGCCCATCAGGGACTTCACGTCGCCGAGCGCCTTGTCGGTGGTGAGCGCCTTGGTGCCGGTGTCGGCGAGGTCGAGCAGCCGCTTGGGGTTGTCGAAGATGCCGATGCCCTTGACCTGCTTGATCAGGGCCTTCATGAACGCCTGCTGGAGCTGTATTCGGCCCAGGTCGGAGCCGTCGCCGACGCTCTTGCGGGTCCGTACGAGGCCCAGGGCCTGCTCGCCGTTGAGCTTGTTCTGACCGGCCGGGAGGTCGAGGTGGCTCGATCCGTCCTTGATCGGCTTGGTGGTGGTGAGCTCGACGCCGCCGAGGTTGTCGATGATCTTCTTGAAGCCCGTGAAGTCGACCTCGATGTAGTGGTCCATGCGGATCCCCGACATCTTTTCGACGGTCTTGACCGCGCAGGCGGCCCCGCCGATGGTGAACGACTCGTTGAACTGGGAGCGCGAGCTGCCGCGGTCGGTCTTGCCGTTGCTCAGCGTGCACGACGGCCGGTTGACCATGGTGTCGCGCGGGATCGACACGACGGTCGCCTTCTTGTGGCCGTCGTACAGGTGGACGATCATCGCCGTGTCGGAGCGGGCAGAGCCGCCGTCGTCCTGGCCGTACTCGGAATTCGCGCCGCCGCGGGAGTCGGAGCCGAGGACGAGGATGTCCATCGAGCCGTTGTCCACGTTCTGCGGGCGGTCGGTGCCGAGCGCCTGGTCGATGTCGACCGTCTTCAGGTTCCCGTTCAGGTGGTAGTAGAACCAGCCGAGACCCGCCCCGCCCAGGAGGACGACGCCGGCAGCGCTCCACGCGGCGATGACGAGGGCCTTGCGGCGGCTCGAGGGTTTCCGTCGGCGCCGGCCCGCGGCACGCCGGCCGCTGCCCCTGCTGTCCTCGCTCATGCTCTCCTCAGTCCTGAGTACGTTCCCGGCCGGATGTCCGGCCCGGTGGCCTCCCCGCACCGCCCTCTGACACAGACGGCCGAATGTCCTCCAGGGTTCCACGGCCGACGCGGACCCTGTGCAGGTGCCCTGCGGTGACCGCGGCGGGATGAGGCACGCCGCGATGCCGCTCCTGCCTGCGGTTTCCCAGGGGAACGCACGGGAAGGCCGGCGGGTTCACCGGAACCGCAAGTGTGGCGAAGCTCGCACCTGCGCAAACGTCCGGAAAACGCGGGACCGCCCCCGCCGCGGGTGCGGCGGGGGCGGTCTCGGCGATGCGGAGCGGCGACGTCAGTCGTCGTTCTTGCCCGACGGGGTCGTCTTGGCGATCTGCATCAGGAACTCGGCGTTCGACTTCGTCTGCTTCATCTTGTCGAGCAGCAGCTCGATGGCCTGCTGCGAGTCGAGCGCGTGCAGCACCCGGCGCAGCTTCCAGACGATGGCGAGCTCCTCGCTGTTGAGGAGGATCTCCTCCTTGCGGGTGCCCGACGGGTCGACGTCGACGGCCGGGAAGATGCGCTTGTCGGCGAGCTTCCGGTCGAGCTTGAGCTCCATGTTGCCGGTGCCCTTGAACTCCTCGAAGATCACCTCGTCCATGCGCGAGCCGGTGTCGACCAGCGCGGTGGCCAGGATGGTCAGCGAGCCGCCGTCCTCGATGTTGCGCGCGGCACCGAAGAAGCGCTTCGGCGGGTACAGCGCGGTCGAGTCGACACCACCGGACAGGATGCGGCCGGAGGCGGGCGCCGCGAGGTTGTACGCGCGGCCCAGACGGGTGATGGAGTCCAGCAGGACGACCACGTCGTGACCCAGCTCGACGAGGCGCTTGGCGCGCTCGATGGCCAGCTCGGCGACGGTGGTGTGGTCCTCGGCCGGGCGGTCGAAGGTCGAGGAGATGACCTCGCCCTTGACCGACCGCTGCATGTCGGTGACCTCTTCCGGACGCTCGTCGACCAGGACGACCATCAGGTGGCACTCGGGGTTGTTGGTGGTGATCGCGTTGGCGATCGCCTGCATGATCATGGTCTTGCCGGTCTTCGGCGGGGCCACGATCAGGCCTCGCTGGCCCTTGCCGATCGGCGACACGAGGTCGATGATGCGGGTCGTCAGCACGCCCGGGTCGGTCTCCAGACGGAGCCGGTCCTGGGGGTACAGCGGGGTCAGCTTCTGGAACTCCGGTCGGCCGCGGCCGGATTCGGGCGCCATGCCGTTCACCGAGTCCAGACGCACGAGGGCGTTGAACTTCTCGCGGCGCTCGCCGTCCTTGGGCTGGCGCACGGCACCGGTGGTGTGGTCACCCTTGCGCAGGCCGGCCTTGCGGACCTGGGCGAGGGAGACGTACACGTCGTTGGGGCCGGGCAGGTAGCCCGAGGTCCGGATGAACGCGTAGTTGTCGAGGATGTCCAGGATGCCCGCGACGGGGATCAGGACGTCGTCGTCGGCGACCTGCGGCTCGTTCGGCGCGAACTCGTCGCGGCCACGACGGCCACGGCGGTCGCGGTAGCGGCCGCGCCGGCCGCGCCGGCCGCCCTCGTCGTCGAAGTCGTCCTGCGGGCCGTTGTCCTGGCGGTCCTGGCGACCCTGCTGGCCCTGCTGCTGACGGTCCTGGCGGCCGCCCTGCTGCTGGCGGTCCTGACGGCCGCCGCCCTGGCCCGCGCCCTGGCCCGCGCCCTGGCCTGCGCCCTGACCCGCGCCCTGGGCGCCCTGGCCCTGCTCGTCGGCCTTGGCGCCGCGGTCGCGGCGGTCGCGCTGGCGGTCGCCGCGCTCGGCACGGTCACCGCGGTCGCGGCGGTCGCGCCGGCCGCGGCCCTCGCCCTCCTGGGCGGGCGCGGAGACGGCGGTCGCGGCCTCGGCCTTGGCCTCGGTCGGCGCGGTGGCGGTGGTCTCGGTCTTCGCCTCGACCTGCACGGCGGCGGGGGCCGTGGCCTCCGGGCTGCCGGAGGGGGCCGTGGCCCGACGGCGGCGGCGCTCGCCGACCGGGGCGTCGTCTCCCGCACGCTCGGCTTCGCTCGCGCGGGAGGGGCCCCCAGCCGGCTGGCCCGGGATCTCGATCTGCGCCTGCGCGGCAGGCTTCTCGGCGGGCGCCTCGGCGGCGGCCTCGCCCGTACGGGCCTTGCTGGTGGCGCGGCGCTTCGGCTTGGCCTCGGCGGCCTCGGCGGCGGGAGCCGCGGCCTTGGGGGCACTGCCGCCCCCGGCCTGCGTCTCCTTGATGACCTCGATCAGCTGGCTCTTGCGCATCCGCGCGGTGCCCCTGATACCGAGGCCCGACGCGACCTGCTGCAGCTCGGCCAGGACCATGCCCTCGAGGCCGGTGCCGGAGCGGCGCCGACGTCCGGCAGTGGTCGCCGCGGCGCCCGCGGCGGGGGCACTGGTGTCGACATTGGTGTCGGCAGCGCCCATCAGATCGGTGGTGTCGCTCACGAAGGGTCCTTCCCTGGAGCGGACGTCGGCCTGTCTGGCTCGGCGACCGGTTGTGCTGTCCGACAACGGACCATGACTTGATGGGTCGTGGACCGCGGCCGGGGCGGTGGTCCGCCGGTAGAGATACGGCGGAGAGAAACGTGCATGAGTGGTTCCGGCGAGAAGCCCCCGAGCTGGAAGCGTGGGAATGTCACGCCGATTCCGGAGCGTGCTCGAAACTGCTGGCAGCGATCAAAGCAGTCGGGGAGGCTCCCGGAAGAAAGGTGGTCCCGGAAAGGGACACTGAGCAACAAGCCATGGCGGCTTCGGCTGCACACTTGAGAGTAACACTACCGGATCCAACAGATATTCCCCCTCTCAATCACCGGCAATCGCGCCTTCCGCGCGGGCGGCCTGCCCTGACCGCCCGCCCCTGGCCGGTATGCCCGTACGGCCTAGCCGCCCTGGGTGCCCAGCGGAAGCACGCTCGCGCCCGCGGCGTCGAGGGCGAGCCGGTTCGCCGCCCATCCCCCGCCCGCGAGCTGCGCGACCTTGTCGGCCGCGCCGTTGTCGACCAGCGCGAGGACCGTGGGGCCCGCGCCGGAGATGACCGCGGGGATACCGTCCGCCCGCAGCCGGTTGACGAGTGCCACGCTCTCGGGCATCGCCGGGGACCGGTACTCCTGGTGGAGCCGGTCTTCGGTGGCCGGCAGCAGCAACTCGGGACGCCTGGTCAGGGCTTCGACGAGCAGGGCCGCGCGACCTGCGTTGACGGCCGCGTCCACGTGCGGGACGTTGCGCGGCAGCAGGCCGCGCGCGGTCTCCGTCAGGACCGGCTTGGAGGGGACGAACACCACCGGGACGATGGAGTCGGCGGGCTCCATGCGGATCGCCTTGGCGCTGCCGCCGTCCATCCAGGCGAGGGTGAAGCCGCCGAGGAGACAGGCGGCGACGTTGTCGGGGTGGCCCTCGATCTCGGTGGCCAGTTCGAGCAGGGCCGCGTCGTCGAGCTTGGCCTCTGCGCCTATGGTCACGGCGCGGGCGGCGACGATCCCGGCGCAGATGGCGGCCGAGGAGGACCCGAGGCCGCGGCCGTGCGGGATGCGGTTGGCGCAGACGACCTCGAGGCCGCGCGGCTGCCCGCCCAGCAGGTCGAAGGCAGTGCGCATCGAGCGTACGAGCAGGTGGCTCTCGTCCCGCGGGAGGGTGTCGGCACCCTCACCCGCGATGTCGATGTTCAGGCCGGAGTCGGCCACCCGGACGACCACGTCGTCGTAGAGCCCCAGGGCCAGGCCCAGGGCGTCGAAGCCCGGGCCGAGGTTGGCACTGCTGGCGGGGACGCGCACCCGTACGGCGGCGGCGCGGAACGCTGGACCGGCCATCGTCCGATGACACTCCTTGTGACTGTGCGAGACGAGGTCTTCGCTGGCTCGCTGCGAATGTACTGGAGAACGTACGACACCCGAAGGCCCTCTGGGCAGCACCACGGTCATATGCGCGGTGGCGGATGTAAGTACAGCCTATCGAAGGAAGGTTCTCTCGCGACATAGGGCGCACAGGAGGCGCACGATGCGAGTCGGTGCCTTCCGGTGGATTCGGCTGACAGTCGATGACTTTTGTGTCGTACGGCCCGAGTTGCCGGATTCCGGAAGCCTTCCGGAACCGGCGACTCGGGGTGGTGCCACAGGGGCGGACCCTGGCCGGGCCCGGGTCAGACCAGGCCGAGGCGGACGGCCGCGACCTCCGCGTCCACCGGGACGGTGACCGGCTGCGGAGCGCCGGCGACCGCCCAGTCGGGGTCCTTGAGGCCGTTTCCGGTGACGGTGCATACGATCTTCTGGCCGGGGTCGACCAGGCCCAGCTCGGCGGCCTTGAGCAGGCCGGCGACGGACGCGGCCGAGGCGGGCTCGACGAAGACGCCCTCCTGCGCGGCCAACAGGCGGTAGGCGGCCAGGATCTGGCGGTCCGTCACCTCGTCGATGAAGCCGCCCGACTCGTCACGCGCGGCGAGCGCGTAGTCCCACGAGGCCGGGTTGCCGATGCGGATCGCGGTGGCGATGGTGTGCGGCTCCTTGACGACCTCGCCGCGCACGATGGGCGCGGACCCGGAGGCCTGGAAACCCCACACGCGGGGCGTACGGGAGGCCAGGCCGTCGGCCTTGTACTCCTTGAAGCCCTTCCAGTACGCGGTGATGTTGCCGGCGTTGCCGACGGGCAGCACGTGGATGTCGGGGGCGTCGCCGAGCGCGTCGACGATCTCGAACGCGGCCGTCTTCTGGCCCTCGATGCGCACCGGGTTGACGGAATTGACCAGCGCGACAGGGTAGTTGTCGGACAGCGCGCGGGCCAGGTCCAGGCAGTCGTCGAAGTTGCCGTCCACCTGGAGGATCTTGGCGCCGTGCACGAGGGCCTGGCCCATCTTGCCGAGCGCGATCTTGCCGCGGGGCACGAGGACGGCCGACACCATCCCGGCACGCACCGCGTACGCGGCGGCGGAGGCCGAGGTGTTGCCCGTGGAGGCGCAGATGACGGCCTTGGCGCCGTCCTCCTTCGCCTTGCTGATCGCCATGGTCATGCCGCGGTCCTTGAAGGACCCGGTGGGGTTCGCGCCCTCGACCTTGAGGTGTACCTCGCAGCCGGTGCGCTCGGAGAGCACCTGGGCGGGGACGAGGGGAGTGCCGCCCTCGCGGAGCGTGACCACGGGAGTCGCGTCCGTCACCGGCAGGCGGTCCCGGTACTCCTCGATGATGCCGCGCCACTGGTGGGTGCGATTGCTGCTCATGGGTCCTTACTCCCCTTCAACACGCATGATGCTGGCGACACCGCGCACGGTGTCCAGCTTCCGCAGCGCCTCGACGGTCCCGGAGAGGGAGGCGTCGGGTGCGCGGTGGGTGACGACGACGAGGGAGGCCTCATTGCCGACCCCGTCCGGACGTCCTTGCTGTCGTACGGTATCGATCGAGACACCGTGCTCCGCGAACGTCGTCGCCACCTGGGCGAGGACGCCCGGCTTGTCGGCCACATCGAGGCTGATGTGGTACCGCGTGACGACGTCGCCCATGGGGCTGACCGGCAGCTGGGTGTACGCCGAATCGCCGGGCCCCGTTGCCTCGGCGAGCTTGTTGCGGCATACGGCGACGAGGTCGCCCAGGACCGCCGAGGCGGTCGGCGAACCGCCCGCGCCGGGCCCGTAGAACATGAGCCGCCCGGCGGCCTCCGCCTCGACGAAGACGGCGTTGTACGCCTCGCGCACAGAGGCGAGGGGGTGGCTGAGCGGGATCATCGCCGGGTGCACGCGGGCGGTGACGGACTCCCCGTCCGCGGCGCGCTCCAGGATCGCGAGGAGCTTGATGGTGCAGCCCATGCGCTTGGCGGAGGCGAAGTCCGCGGCGCTGACCTCGGTCATGCCCTCGCGGTAGACGTCGTCGAGGCGGACCCGGGTGTGGAAGGCGATGCCGGCCAGGATCGCGGCCTTGGCGGCGGCGTCGTAGCCCTCGACGTCGGCGGTCGGGTCGGCCTCGGCGTACCCGAGGGCGGTGGCCTCGTCGAGCGCCTCCTGGTAGCCGGCGCCGGTCGAGTCCATCTTGTCGAGGATGAAGTTCGTCGTGCCGTTGACGATGCCCATCACCCGGTTGATCTTGTCGCCGGCGAGGGACTCGCGCATCGGGCGGACCAGCGGGATGGCGCCGGCGACGGCGGCCTCGTAGTACAGGTCCAGCCCGTGCTGGTCGGCTGCGGCGTGCAGCGCGGCGCCGTCCTGGGCGAGCAGCGCCTTGTTCGCCGAGACGACGGAGATGCCGTGCTCGAATGCGGTGGTGATGAGGGTGCGGGCGGGCTCGATGCCGCCGATGACCTCGATGGCGACGTCGATGTCGCCCCGTTTGAGGAGGGCGGTCGCATCGGTGGTGACCAGCTCGGGGTCGATGCCCTCGCGCACCTTGGAGGGACGGCGCACGGCCACGCCGGCGAGCTCGACGGGCGCGCCGATCCTGGCCGTCAGATCGTCGGCGTGCGTCGTCATGATGCGCGCCACCTCTGAGCCGACCACTCCACAGCCCAGCAGCGCCACCTTCAGCGGACGCGTACGCATCATTCGACCTACGCCTTTCGATCTTCCATCACCACCCGGCGCGCGGGTTGCGCACCGGGTCTCAACCAGTCTCACTCAATGGACAGCACTTTCCATCCCCGGTCCAGTGAGTGAGACACCTATTTTGGGGGCCTGGGGCCTTCCCCCAGAAACATGGAGATCATCCGAGGTCGAGGCGCAGGAGATCTTCCTCCGTCTCGCGCCGGACGATCACTCGGGCCTGTCCGTCGCGCACGGCGACGACGGGCGGCCGGAGCGCGTGGTTGTAGTTGCTGGCCATGGAGCGGCAGTACGCCCCGGTGGCGGGTACGGCGAGGAGGTCTCCCGGGGCCAGGTCGGCCGGCAGGAAGGCGTCCTTCACCACGATGTCACCGCTCTCGCAGTGCTTGCCGACGACGCGGACGAGCATGGGCTCGGCGTCGGAGACGCGGGAGACGAGGGTGACCGCGTATTCGGCGTCGTAGAGGGCGGTGCGGATGTTGTCGGACATGCCGCCGTCGACGGAGACGTACGTACGCAGCCCCTCGAGCGGCTTGATCGTCCCGACCTCGTACAGCGTGAAGGCGGTGGGCCCGACGATGGCCCGGCCGGGCTCGACGGAGATCCGGGGCGCGCGCAGCCCTGCGGACTCGCATTCGCGGGCGACGATCTCGTGCAGGGCCTTGGCGATCTCGTGGGGCTCGCGCGGGTCGTCGGAGGACGTGTACGCGATGCCGAGGCCGCCGCCGAGGTCGATCTCGGGCAGCTCGACCCCGTGCTCGTCGCGCACGGCGGCCAGCAGGCGGACCACCCGCTTGGCGGACACCTCGAAGCCGGCCATGTCGAAGATCTGCGACCCGATGTGGGAGTGGACGCCGAGCAGTTCGAGGCTGTCGTGCCCCAGCGCACGCCGGACCGCCTCCGCCGCGGATCCGTCGGCGACGGCGATGCCGAACTTCTGGTCCTCGTGCGCGGTCGCGATGAACTCGTGCGTGTGCGCCTCGACGCCGACCGTCACTCGGATCTGGACGGGCTGGCGGACGCCCAGCTCACGGGCGATGTGCGCGACTCGAGCGATCTCCTGGAAGGAGTCGAGCACGATTCGACCCACTCCCGCCTCGACGGCCCGGGTGATCTCCGCGACGGACTTGTTGTTCCCGTGGAAGGCGATCCGCTCGGCGGGCATCCCGGCGGCGAGGGCGGTGGCCAGCTCCCCGCCGGAACACACGTCGAGGTTCAGTCCTTCCTCCTTGAGCCACTTCACGACGGCCTTGGAGAGGAACGCCTTCCCGGCGTAGAACACATCGGCATCGGGCCCGAAGGCGTGCGCCCAGGCCCGGCACCGGGCCCGGAAGTCCTCCTCGTCGAGGAAGTAGGCGGGCGTCCCGAACTCCTCGGCGAGCGTGGTGACGGGGACGCCGCCGAGGGTCACGACACCGTCGTGGTTCCGCCGCACGGTCCGCGCCCAGACCTTCTCGTCGAGCGCGTTGAGGTCGGCGGGCGGCGGGGAGTAGTGCCCCTCGGGCAGGACGTCGGCGTGGCGGGGCCCGGCGGGGTGCGCGGAACGGCTCATCGGTATCTCTCTTCGCAGATCACAGGCAGTCAGGTGCGTCTATGCCGAGGAGGGCCAGGCCACCGGCCAGCACCGTCCCGGCGGCTTCGGCAAGAGCCAGCCGGGCGCGGTGGGCGGCCGAGGGTTTCTCGTCCCCCTTGGGCAGGACGCAGTGCTGAAAATCGAGCAGTTCGCCGGCGGCGCGGACGAGGAACCGGACGACCTGCTCCGGCGCCCGCCGATGCGCGGCGGCTTCGAGTACGAGGGGGTAGTCGGCGAGGGCGCGCACCAGCGGGCCGCCGTCGTCGTCCACCTCACCGGGCTCACTCCGGAACCCGAGCTGAGCGGCATTGCGCACCAGAGCCCGGCTCCGCGCGTAGGCGTACCGCACCCGGAAGAACTCGTTGGACTCGTCCTGCACGAGCAGCCGCTCGTCGAAGGCGGGCGTCTCGTGCGGCGCGACGGCGAGCATGGCCCAGGCGGCGGCGTCGCCCCCGTACACGGCGACGACATCACCGTCCCGCCTGGCCACGGGGGCGGCCCGCACGGGGGCGGCGCTGCTCCGGCCCTGGCTGAGCTCGATCCTCAGCACGGCCTCCGCCACGACCCGCGCGCGCAGCTCGAGGGCGGTGGTGAACCCGTACCGGAGCCCGCGCGCCTGTACGTCGCGCACGAGTACATCGGCGGGCAGCCGGTCCATCACGAAATTGAGGAACCCGGGACCGGTGATCTCGACACGCTCGATCCCGGGAACACGACCCAGCCGCCGGGCCAGCACATCGGCGACCTCGCGAGGAGAGGTCTTGGCCGCTTTGGCGACCTGAAAGGCCACGGGGGTGGCGTAGTCCCCCACCCCACCGGGCCGGGTCCGCTCGACGACGACCCGCTCGGGCACGCCCGCCTCGGCGGGCAGTTCCCCCTCCTCGACGGCGCAGCGCACGGCGCGTACGACGGTACGGGAGAGGTCGGCGGGGGTCACGGGACCAGCCTAGGGGAGAAGCCCACCCATCCCGCGAACGGTTTCGCCATGTGAACAGGTGACGGCCGCTACCCTCTCCCCCGCCCTGCGGGGGCACCCTTCCGCTCCCGCCGGTCCTTGCGCTCGATGAGCCGGCGTACGACCCGCACGAGCTCGGCGGGCTCGAAGGGCTTGGCGAGGAACGCATCCACCCCGGCCTCGATCCCGGCCTCCACCTCGTGCTGCGTACAGGCGCTCACGATGGCGACGGGCACGTGCCGCGTCCGCGGGTCGGCACGCAGCTGCGCGGCCGTCCCGAACCCGTCCAGCCGGGGCATGACCACATCAAGGGTGATCACGTCGGGGCAGACGCGATGCACGACGTCCAGACACTCGGCACCATCGTTCGCGGTCACTACCTCGAAGCCCTCCAGCTCGAGATTGACCTTGATCAGCTGCCGGATGACCTTGTTGTCGTCGACAACAAGCACCCGGCCCGAGGCGCCTGACACAACTCGAGAGTAGGTCCGCCTAAGCTCCCGCGTCCGGGTTTTCGCCACTTCCACCCCCTCCGGGCGACCCACCCCCCTCTACCCCGGAAACCGTTTCTGATCACCCCGCGGAAGCTGGTAGTGTTCAACCCGTCGCCGCAACGCGAACGACACGCCCCCGTAGCTCAGGGGATAGAGCAACGGCCTCCGGAGCCGTGTGCGCAGGTTCGAATCCTGCCGGGGGCACTCCGGATTAAGGCGCCGACCAGCAGAAATGCCGGTTGGCGCCTTTCTTGTACACGGTAAAAACGCACACGGCCCACGCTGCCGCGACTTCCACCCGGACCACTGCCTTGACCTGGCTCTTTGCAGCGCCAGGCACACGAGATCCGATATGCCCGATCCCGCAATACTGGCGCACGCGGGACATACGCGGGACGGAGTCGCTATGCGAAGCGCTTTCCGCAGTGACTGACAGACCCTAAACGCGGGCATATCGGGCAAACCTCAGGTGATGGCACACGGAGCCGCAGGCCGTTGCACTTACTGGGGGCGGAACCCGAGCGCACCGTGAGGCGGTAGCGGTCCCGTCCCCCACTTCTGATGGTTCTCCTGCGGGGGCAGCGGCAGCCTTCCTTGGCGGGTACCGCGCCTTGGCAAGAAGGGCGAGGATGCCTCGAAGTCTGACGTTTGACCAGACCGGGCGGCATCCTCACCTCCTGCACGGTCACATCCCGGCCGGGAGCAGGAATGGGCTGGGCGCGCCCGCCCAGGACACGTACAGCCGTCCCTGGACACCAGCGCCTGAGCCGCGTCCGTGACGCCCGTACCCCCGTACCGCGCATGAACCCGCGTGACGGGTGGGCCCGCCCACGGAGCGCGGACCGCCGCCGGTCGCCGCAGAGCGCCCACGCGGCGGGAGCGGGGCCGGTAGCGTACTCCGGGAGCCGACAGGTGGCCCCGGAACGGAACAGGCAGTCCGCCATGCGCATGCACTACGAGCCCGATGACGACGATTTCGAGGCAGCCCGTGACGTGCTCGTCGGGCGGCTGGAGCGGTGGGCCGGACAGGTCCAGGGCTCGGCCGCAGTGGACGCCTTCGCCGTGGCCGCCGCGCTCGATTACCGGCACGGTGCCACCGTCGACGGGCGGCTGGGCCTGTGGGAGCCGCGGCATGTCGAGGCGTTCCTGCTCGACTGGGCGCCGCGTTCGGTGACGGTCCTGCCCGGCGAGGAGTTGCCCGAGGCGCCGGAGGCGCTGCGGCTGCTGCTGCGCTACCTGGACGCCACCGGGCTGGCGGACCCGCGCGGGACAGCCCTGGAGACCTTGCTGGGCGCCGTCGACGACGCGGCGGCCGGCTATCCGCGGGCGATGGCCGACCGGACCCGCTGGGGGCTCGCGAAGTTCTGGACCACTCTCGCGGCCGAACAAGGCGTCGACCTGGGCAGCCCGTCGGCACTGGCCCGGTTCAGCGAACGCGCCCGGCGTGGCGAGGTCCCGTACGACGAGGACGTACTGCAGGCCATCGCCGCACGGCACATGACCGAGGGACCGCCCGGCGCCCTGCGCGCCGAGCCGCAGTTGCCCGTCATTCTCCCGTCGCCGGAGACGCTGAGGGCCGAGGCGGGGCGGGTGACACTGCTCGGAATGCTCCAGGGGCTCGCCGAGTGGGCGGGCAGGGAAGGCCGGCCGGTCACCGCGACCGGCCGGCTGAAGACCTCGGACGCGCGCGAGCTCGCCGAGCGGCTCGGCACCGGGGACAGCCCACCCGCCGCCGTGCGCTCCGTCGACGACCTGCCACGCCTGAGCCTGGTCTTCGAACTGGCCAAGGCGGCCCGCCTGGTACGCGTCGCCAAGGGCCGCCTGTACGCGGTCGGGAAGGCCGCCGGGGACCTGAAGGACCCGCTCGCCCTGTGGCGGCGCGCGTTCAGCGCCGTGTTCGGCATGCGGCGGCCGCTGCTCGGGGCGAAGAGCGGCTGGCATGCCGAGTCGATGCTCTTCGACGCGTACGAGGACGTCCTCCCCGACGTCCTCAACACCCTCTACAGCCTGCCCCACCCCATGCCCTGGCCCCGGCTGCGCGACTCCGTCGACCACGCCTACCGGGTCCGGTTCCAGCTCGACGGCGCCGCGCACCGGATGTGGTTCGACGACGCGCACCGCGACCTGCGCGTGGTGCTGGACCTGCTGGAGGAACTCGGCGCCGTCGAAAGGCCGGTGGGCCTGGCGGACCCCGTCTACCGGTCGCTCCCGCTCCCCACGGGTACCGTGGCCCCGGCGCCTGGCAGGCCCGCCGGGATCGCCGAACTCAGGGCGGGCCAGGCCCCTGTCCCCGTACCGGACACCGACGAACCGTCCGACGGCCCCGTGGAGCTGATCCGCTTGACCGCCCTGGGTGCCTGGGCGGTACGCGCCCGCCTGCTCGACGCGGGCCGCGACGCGCCTCTCGTCGGGGAACTCGCCCACGCGCCCGCCGCCGGCCTCCTGGGTATCCTCGCCGAGCACTACGACACCGAATCGGCCCGCCTCGAACTGGACCGGTGGGTCCAGTGCCACGGCGGCCCCGAGCACGCCTTCCCCCTCCTCCTGGACGCTATCCGCACCATGCCCTACCGCACCCGCGGACAGGCCATGCTCGAAACGCTTACCGCCGCGCTGCCCGAGGGTGAGGGCAACCGGTTCACCCTGCCCCTCCGCTACGACCCGCAGCTGGCGCCGTTCGCCATCGGTGTGCTCGTCAGCCGGGGCCTGCTCGCCCCCGAGGACCTCACCGAGGTCGAGAGTCTGGTCATGGTCGCGGAAGGCATGCTCCAGTTCCTGGAGGTCACCGGCCCGGACGGCTTCGGCGACGCCATCCGCGCACAGGGGGCCGACTTCCGCGAGGCCCTCGACGTGGCTCTGACCGCCCCGCACCCCGACCACGCCGCGATCCGGGATCTGCGCGAAGTCGCGGCCCGGCTGCCACGCACACCCGCGGCACGCGCCGGACGG
Source organism: Streptomyces sp. NPDC050448 (assembly GCF_040655295.1). Taxonomy (NCBI): domain Bacteria; kingdom Bacillati; phylum Actinomycetota; class Actinomycetes; order Kitasatosporales; family Streptomycetaceae; genus Streptomyces; species Streptomyces sp. NPDC050448. Next base: position 60,450 of record NZ_JBFAJR010000002.1, read on the forward strand.
CGACCGGGCACGACAGCCAGGCCCGCGCGCGGAGGAAAGCCGGGGCACGCACGCCGCCGATAGGCCCGCCCAGGTCATCCCGCCCGCCCGGGGTTCCGTGGGTGGCGCCACTCTCGCAGTGCCCCCAGCGGCTCCGGCGGCCCCGTCAGAGCCTCTCCTCCCCGCAGTAGGGTGTCCGGTCGTGAGCGAGTACCAGTACTACGAGTTCCTGGCCATCGACCGGCCGCTGGACGAGCGCGAGTTGGAGCAGGTGCGGGCGCTGTCCACCAGGGCCCACATCACGCACACGAGTTTCACCAACGAATACCACTGGGGCGACTTCCGCGGCGACACGACCCAGCTCGTCGAGCAGCTCTACGATGCCCACCTCTACTACGCGAACTGGGGCAGCCGCCGCCTGGTCCTGCGGCTGCCCGCCGGGCTCCTCGGTGCCGAGGCCGCCGCCCCCTACGCCCTGGAGGAGTCACTGAGTGTGTGGACCCGCTCCGGGCACACCCTCCTCGACTTCTCCCTCTCTTCGGAGGACGGCGCCGAGTGGGACTTCGAGTCCGACTTCTCGCTGTCCGTACTCGTGGGACTGCGCGCCGAACTCTCGGCCGGTGACCTGCGGGCGCTGTACGTCGCCTGGCTCGCCGGACTGAGCGTGTGGGAGCAGGCCGAGGACGACGAGGAGGAGTATGCCGGCGAGGCCGAGCCCCCCGTACCCGCCGGGCTGGCCACCCTCACCGGACCGCAGCGGGCGCTGGCCGGCTTCCTGGACGTGGACCCCGACCTCCTGGCCGTCGCCGCCCAGGCCAGCGCGCCCGCACCCCGGGCCGCCACCGTGGACCGCACGGCCCTGTCCGCATACATCGCGTCGCTGCCGACCGCGGAGAAGGACACCCTGCTGCTGGAGGCCGTACTCGGCATCGCTCCCCGGCCCGGCCCGGAGCTCCTCGGCCGCTACCACGCCACTCGCCGGCCCGGCCCGCACACCACCATCGAACGCCGCACCGCCGCCCAGCTCCTGGATGCCGCCCACCTGCGCCGCACCGAACGTACGCGGCGGCTGACGGAGGAGAAGGCCGCTGCCGTACGGGCGCGGGCCCTGGAGGTCAGCCGGGCGCGGGAGACGCGCCTGGACCAGCTCGCGCAGGGCAGTGAGCGGGCATGGCGGGACGTCGACCAGCTGATCGGGGAGAAGAAGGCCGGCCCGTACGACATCGCGGTCACCCTGCTCACCGACCTGCGCGAGATCCACGCCCGGGCGGGAACCAGCGGCGACTTCGAGGACCGGGTCGGCGCACTGCGCGCAACCCACCGAGGCAAGCCGTCTCTGATGCGCCGCTTCGACGCCGTCGGCCTGCCCAACCCCTGAAGCACCACGACCCCACGGCCCCACTGCCCGCCCGGCGAGCCCTGGTCCGGTCCGCGATCGAGGTCGTGCACGGGGACGCCGGGTCCGTCATGGGCGCCTGGGCACTCGCGGGTGCGGACAATCCCCCCTGTTGCTCGGCGGCGAGCTCGGCCATGTACGCCAGCCGTAGACCGCCGTGGTGACGCGCCCGTCCCCCGACGGTCAGCATGGTTCACGCGACCGGGTGATTCCCACTGCCGTGACCAGTCAGAGTGAATAACCCGAGTTATAATAGCTACAACTATCCAAAGGGAGGGTTCGTGGACAAGCCCGCCGAGATGTTCGACCGCACCTTCGAGTGGGCCGAGCTGACCAGGTTCGCAACCCTGCCGGGACCGCAGGCCATGCTCGGGGTGGTCTCGGGGCGCCGACGCCAGGGCAAGACGTTCCTGCTCGACGCGGTCACCCGCGCCGGCGGGGGCTTCATGTTCACCGCGACCGAGACGACCGAGGCGGACGCGCTGCGCCAGTTCGGCGAGGCCTTGGCCCGCTATCGTGGCCAGGCCACGCCGTTCCGCTTCGCGCACTGGGACGAGGCCGTCACCGAACTCCTGCGGCTCGCCGACCGCGGCCCGACCACCGCGGTCATCGACGAGTTTCCCTTCCTCGCCAAGGCGTCACCTGCCCTCCCCTCGATCATCCAGCGCGCCCTCGACCCGGCCGCCCAGCACACCAACACCCCCGTACGGCTCCTGCTTTGCGGATCGGCCCTGTCGTTCATGGGCAAACTGCTGTCCGGCAACGCCCCGCTGCGCGGTCGCGCCGGACTCGAACTCGTCGTCCCCACACTGGACTTCCGGCTCGCCGCCGAGTTCTGGGAGATCTCCGACCCGCGCACCGCCCTGATGACCAACGCCATCGTGGGCGGAACCCCCGCCTACCGCCGGGAATTCACCCAAGGGGACACACCGCGGGGACCGGACGACTTCGACGACTGGGTCGTCCGCGCCGTCCTCAACCCGGCCCGCCCCCTCTTCCGCGAAGCCCGCTATCTCCTGGCGGAGGAACCCGAACTCCACGACGTCGCGCTCTACCACTCCGTACTCGCGGCGATCGCCGCCGGCAACGCCTCCCGCGGCGGCATCGCCGACTACCTCGGCCGCAAATCCACCGACCTGGCCCACCCGCTCAGCGTCCTCCAGGACGTCGGCATGATCACGCACGAGACCGACGCGTTCCGCCGCAACCGCTCCGCGTACCGCATCGCCGAACCGCTCGTGACCTTCTACCACGCGGTCATGCGTCCCGTCTGGGGCGACCTGGAGCGCCCAGGGCGCGCCGCCGCCGTATGGACACGCGCCCAGTCCACCTTCCGCAGCAAGGTCATCGGCCCCCACTTCGAACAGGTCTGCCGGGAATGGTCCCGCTGGCATGCGGCCCCCAAGACCCACGGAGGCCAGGTCTCCCGCGTCGCCGGCGGCACCGTCAATGACCCCACGGCCAGAACCACCCACGAGGTCGACGCCGCCGTCTACGGGGATACGGGCGACGGCCGCGAAACCCTGCTCGCCATCGGCGAAGCCAAATGGAACGACGTTATGGGGACCGGCCACCTGGAACGCCTCCGGCACATCCGCGACCTCCTCGCCAAAGGCGGCACCTCGACTGACCACACCCGGCTGCAGTGCTTCAGCGGCGCGGGCTTCACCGACGATCTGCACCGCCTCGCCGACAAGGACCCGACCGTCCAACTCATCGACATCGACCGCCTTTACCACGGCACTTAGCTCGCCGGCCCACGCCATCTGGCAGGCCCCGCCGAGTCACATCCGGCCCGCGAGATCGCCGCACCGTTTTCGATCGAGCGGCCCCCCCTCCCCGTCACCCTGAAGGAAGACCGTGATCCGCATCACACGCCATTGAGCCGACCGTCACAATGGACAACAAGAACAGGGCACCCGAACAGGGCGCCACGTCTTCGCGAGCCATTTGCGGGACGGCAGGCCTGACGGCATGTCAGGCATACTGCTGACCTGCACAAACGCGCGGGAATCCAACGGCCTCCGGAGCCGTGTGCGCAGGTTCGAATCCTGCCGGGGCACTTCGCAGGGACCAGCGAGAACATCCGCTGACCAGCGCAAGTGCCAAAGAAGAAGCCCCGAACTCAGTCTCACTGAGTCCGGGGCTTTCTCGTTGTCTCTCACTGTCCACGCGTGAGTGGCGCGTGAGCTAACGGCGGGCGCTCCACTGCTCGTTGGTGGACTCGCTGCCCACACGGCTCTTCGATGCCACCCCCTGGTTCCAAGCCACCCGCTGCCACACCGACAGCCGACCGGCGTTGCGTGGATGAGCTCATGCCCTTCTACCCGGCCGCGGTGAGGGTGGTGGCCAGGGCGCGGGCGCTCGCCGGGACGCCGCGGGCGGGGGCTCCGTATACGGGGTGGGCCTCGTCCAGGGTGGGGAGGAGGCTCGGGGTGCGGTCGGTGGGGGCGCGGTCGAGGAGGGTGGTGCCGGTTTCGGCCTCCTGGGTGGGGGCGTAGCCGGCCGCGCGCAGGGCGGTGAGGGTCTCCTCGGGAGGCGCCGTGGAGATCAGGACGGTGGGGGCGATCCGGCGCAGGCGGAGCTTGGCCAGGCCGCGGGCCTGGGCCACCTCGGCGATCAGGCCGGTGTCGTCCGAGCGGATGCAGCAGGCCGAGCGCACGACCTTGAGCCGGCCGTGGGTGCGGGCGGTGTCCTTGATCGTGTAGGCGAGCGGCTGGGGCAGCGGGGTTCCGCGCTCGCTCGCCCCGGTCAGGCGGTCGAGGAGTTCGCCGGCGCTCCAGCCGGCGTCCAGGGCCCGGCGTACCGAGGTCGCGGTGATGCGCCAGACCACCGCGTGGCCCTCGGACTCGATGTCGCCCACGGCGGAGAGCAGGTCGGCGAGGGCGGGTGCGGGGGCGCCGGTGACGGTGGCGGTCAGGTCGCTCTGGAAGCGGGCCGTCGTGCTGGGCTCGGGCAGGGTGGCGTACAGGGCCTCGCGCAGCGCGGTCACCGCCCGGGCCAGGGCGGGGCGTGCGGTCAGGTCCGAGCCCAGGCCGTCGGTTCCGGTGGCGGCGGGGTCGGCGCCCGCGCCGGGTACGGCGGGGTAGTGGTGGGCGGCGCCCGCCTCCAGCAGACGGCACAGGGCGCGTCCGAGGGGGGTGAGGGCGCCGTGGGCGACCACGCCGAGCAGGGCTGCCTCCCCCAGGGTGGCCGCCAGGCGGTCGAGGAGTTCGTCTCCGCCGGTCAGCGCTCCGGTCGCGTCTGCGGCCAGGAGGGCGCGCAGCTCGGGCCGGAACCAAGCGGCCCGGTCGAGGAGTTCGGCGTATCCCAGCGCGTCCCCAGCCAGACCGTGCCCCTCGGGGAGGGTGGCGAGGGCGCGCAGCACGCCGGTGCGCAGGGTTACGGCGCCCTCGTCCTGCGGGCTGATGAGGGCGACGGGGGGCTCGTCGGCGTCCGGCCAGTGGCTGAGGACTTCGGGCACCACGGCCCAGGCGGCCAGCAGGGGCAGCAGCTTGCCCGCCGCCGGGGCGGCGGCCCAGGCGTCGTAGCGGTCGCTCGGGAGCAGTCGGGCGGAGGGCTTGGGGGCCTTGGAGTTCCGTCGGCGGCCGCGGGCGGTGGGAGCCGGCTCCTCGGCCTGGGGGGCGGCGAGCCCGGCGTTCACGGCGAGGTCGAGCCACAGCCGGGTGTCCGGCTCGCCCGCCCCGGCCGCCCTGGCCAGCCGCCGGGTGTCCCGTACGGCGATCCCGCCCGCTTTGCGGATCGCGACCGGCTGGGCGGCCAGCGCCCGCAGGACCAGTTCGGCGCGCCAGGCGGCGGCCGCGGCGGCTGTGCCTCCCTGCCCCTGCCAGTCAGGAGGCAGTGGCGCGATGGCGGTGAACGGCTCTGCCTCAAGGCGGGGGCCGGGTGCTGCTCCCGCGTCACGGAGCGCGCGGGCGACCTCGTAGGGCAGCTCCACCAGGTCGAGCCCGACGGGGATCAGCAGCCCGCGTGCGGCCAGCCAGTCGGTGCCCTCGTCACCGCTGCCGCCCTCCCGGAACAGGTACTTGGAGTCCGGGCGCACGTACTGCTCCCCGTCCCGGCTGACGAAGCAGCGGGTGCGCAGCTGGGGTGGGCCGGGCACCAGGTGGTCCAGCAGTTCCCGGGCGCGAGCGGGGGCGTCGGCGACGAGCGCCCGTACGTGGTCGGGATCGGCCAGGATCCCGGTGATCAGCTCTTGGGCCCGGTCGCGGGTCCGGGCCGCGCCCTCGCCGAAGAGGGTTGCGGCGATCCGCTTGACCTCGGGGGCGTTGTAGGCCGTGGTCAGCAGCCGGTCCGCGGTGCGGCCGTAGCCGTCGAACCCGGCGGCCCGGACGTGCAGCAGCGGTGGCAGTGCCAGCCGGCCCCGGGGTGCGGGAAGGAGCAGAGCGCGCTCCCGCAGCCGCGCGAGTGTGCGCTCGGCCCGCTGCCGGTCCTCCCCCGGCTCGAACCAGGCCAGTACGTCCTTCTCGGCCACCAGCCGGTCCGCCGGCTCCACCGCCGCCACGGGCCGGTGCTGCTGCCAGGGGTACCGGGGGCCGTCCTCGGCCTCGGCGCCCGGGGCGGGGCCGTGCCGCTCCAGGGCGAGGGCGGCGATGGAGGCCAGGAGCTCCAGCTCCCCGGCCGTGCCCGCCATCACGCCGTGGCCCACCGACTCGTCGGTGAGCAGGTGGTCGGCGAGCTCCCGCAGGGTGGTGATCCGCCGGAACTGTGCGGCGAGCGGCAGATCGCGGACCTCCAGCAGGGCGGTGAGCCGGTCCGTGTCGAGGGTGCCGAGCCATTTCACGAGGGCGGTGCGCGAGTTCACCCGGGCAGCGTAGCGCCGGCCCGTCGCCCCGCGAGGGTGAACCAAGCGCACCGGCTCAAGACATCACGCATCGGAACAGCCGGAGGGCCGTTGTGCGCGTCCGGGCGGGCCTCGGCCCGGAGGGCGGCTCACGCCGAGGGCCCTGTGGGTGCCGGTGCCCTGCGGGCGCCGGTGGGCTCCGGGGGTCGGTGGGCTCCGGGGGTCGGTGGGCTCGGCAACCGGTGCGAGGTCGCCGGAGACTTCTGGGCGTGAGGGGCGCCGCGAGGACTCTTGGGCGGCGCAGCGGGCGTTGAGCAGTGCGTCCAACCGCCTTATCCCAGAAGGAAATTCGCGAAATCCCTTTTTCGGTGAACCAGTTCTTTCATGCGTACATTCGAGTGGTCTTGGGTCCCCATTGCCTGCCATACGGCGGCATCATCCGAGCGGGCTCGTAACGTCGGCGGAAATGATGGGGTTTCGGCCTCCGGCGCGGCCGGGACCGTTGCCCGCATCTCCGCCCCTCCCGATTCCCCGAGATGTGAAACAGTGAAACGAAGGCGATGGTGGGCCGGGGTCGCCGGCGTGGCTGCGGCTTCCGCCGGAGTGGCCGTCTGGGCGATTCAGTTCCATTCGGGAGCCGCCCCGGAATCCGAGAACTCGTCGGCGACCCTGAAGACCCAGGAGGCAAATGCGCTGCTCCAGGGCGCCCTTGTGCAGGAGAACCAGCACGACCCCAAAGGGGCGGCTCGTACCTACCGGCGCGTCGTGGAACTGGACCCCCGCAACAAGCTCGCCTGGTACAACCTGGGGGTCATCGCGCAGCAGGACGGCGAGACGGCCGACGCCCTCGCGTCCTACGACAAGGCCCTGAAGATCGATCCTTCGTTCACGTCGGCTCTCTTCAACGAGGCGATCCTGCTGAAGCCGACCGAGCCCGACCGGGCCGTCGGACTCCTGAAGCGCGCCATCGCCGCCGATCCGCAGGCGGCCACGGCCCATTTGCAACTCGGACACATCCTGGCGGGCAAGGGCCGTACCGACGAGGCCGGCGGCGAGTTCCGTCGTGCCGTTGTCGCCGATCCCTCGCTCCGCTCCCAAGTCCCGGACGAGTTCCGCGACTTCGCAAGCCCTTCACCGACATCAACCCCCGCAGGGAGCACCAGATGACGTCGACCGCGACCCCGAGGTTCTCCGTTTTCACCCCCAGTCACCGGCCTCGTTTCCTCGACGAGTGCCTGGCGACGCTGCAGGCGCAGACCTGCCCGGACTGGGAGTGGATCGTCCTGCTCAACAACGGCGCCCGGTGGCGGCCGGAGCAGCCCGACGAGAGGGTCCGTGTGGAAATCGCGGACGACGTCCGAGGCGTCGGAGCGGCGAAGCGCAGGGCCTGCGAACTGGCCCGCGGCGAGATCCTCGTGGAACTCGACCACGACGACCTGCTGGCGAAGGCGTGCCTGGCCGAGGTCGGCACGGCGTTCGACGAGCACCCCGAGGCCGTCTTCGTCTACAGCAACACCGCGCAGATCACCGAGGACGGGAGCCGGGACGACACGCGGTGGGACGCGGCGTGCGGCTGGCAGTACGAGGAGGTGGACGTCGACGGCCGCAAACTGCAGCAGATCGTCTCCATGGCGCCGACACCGCACAACGTCTCCTACATCTGGTACGCGCCCAACCACGTGCGGGCCTTCCGCAAGGAGAGCTATGAGCAGGCCGGCGGGTACGACGCCGCCCGTACCGTCCTGGACGACCAGGACCTGATGTGCCGCCTCTTCCACATCGGCGACTTCCACCACATCAACCGCTGCCTGTACCTCCAGCGGGTGCACCCCGCGAACACCCAGAGCGACCCGGAGATCAACGCACACATCCAGCGTGAGACGGTCACCCTGTACGACAAGTACGTCGAGGCCAACGCCCTCGCCTGGACCCAGCGACGCGGGCTGCTCGCGCTGGACCTCGGCGCGGCCCACCGCAAGCCGCCCGGCTACCTCGGCGTCGACCAGTACCCGGGGGAGGGCGTCGACATCGTCGCGACCCTGCCCGGGAAGCTGGATCTGCCCGACGGTTCGGTCGGCCTGATGCGGGCGGTGGACTTCCTCGAGCACGTGCCCTCGAAGGTGCCGCTGATCAACGAGCTGTACCGGCTGCTGGCGCCCGGCGGCATGCTCCTCACCATGACCCCCAGCTCAGACGGCCGCGGCGCCTACCAGGACCCGACCCACGTCGCGTACTACAACGAGAACTCGTTCTGGTACTACACGGACGAGCAGTACCGCGCCTTCGTGCCCTCGATCGAAGCCCGGTTCCAGTCGTCGCGGCTGGTCACGTACTTCCCGACCGACTGGCACTCGAAGAACGACATCTCGTACGTGGTCGCCAACCTCATCGCGATGAAGGAAGGCGCCGCGCGGTGCGGCGGGCCGCTGCTGGTCTAGGCAGGTCTAGGCATGCACCACGAACGACGGTGCCCCGGGGCCGAAGCCTCGGGGCACCGTCGTTCGGTGAGGGACCTTACGGCGTCACGTCGACGCACACCACGTAGGCGGTGATGTCCTGCTCGGACGTGGTTTCGGCCTGCCACCCGTTGGGAGGAGTGCCGACGGGGCGGCTGGTGCGAATGGTGCCGGTGGCGACCTGGAATCCGCCGCCGGTGGCACGGTCGCCCGTGTTGCACGTGGCGATCACGCTGCCGTCGTCATCGGTGGCGCTGTTGACGTAGGTGGTGACCACGCCCGTCGCACCCTGGAAGCCCTGAGTGCCCTGGAAACCCTGGGTTCCCTGGTAGCCCTGCGGGCCCTGGGGGCCCGGCCGGCCCGGGTGACCTGGCTTGCCCTGCTTGCCCGGCTTGCCCTGGGGGCCTTGCTGACTGTGGCCCCTCCCGTCGTGGTCGCCACCGCTGACGACGCCGGCCGGGCCGGGCATCGCCACAGCGGTGTCGACGCCGGACCTGTGGATGGCATCGGCGATGGCCGTCGTTGCCGGGACGACGTTGAGCGCCACGGCGAGCACACCGGCCGAAACCAGTGTGGCCGACCTCAGGCGCGTGTTTCGGGTCGTTCGATGACTCAAGAGAATCTTCCTCACGGACTTGGAGGGGTCACGCCGCAAGCGCGCGCACTCCGTGCGCCTCATTTGAATGCGCGGCACCTCGCCTCTGGCTACGAACGAAGCCATTGTTGACGCTCGGTCATCGATTGATCACGTGACGGGGCATGTCTTGGCGAGGATCACCCGAGCGGCCTCATTGCATTGCATTCACGGAGGCGGCATTTCGATCAATCGCCCCGGCGGGAAAGAGACGGCTGCCCGTCCGGTGAATTCCGCTCGGCTGCAGGCAATACGGCGAGCCGCTCCTCAGCGTGTGGGGGGGCTACGGCCGGTGGGTGGTGAACCAGTGTTCCGCGAGGGCCGACACCTCTTGGAGGGCTCCCGGTTCCTCGAAGAGGTGGGTCGCGCCCTCGACGATTTCCAGGCGGTTTTCGCAGCGGAGGCGGCTCTGGGCCTCGCGGTTGAGGGTGAGGACCAGGGAGTCCTCCGAGCCGACCACGAGAAGGGTGGGGGCACGGACCGAGGCGAGGTGAGGGCCTGCCAGGTCCGGGCGGCCGCCGCGGGAGACCACCGCGTAGACGGGTGAATCCGGGGACGCCGCCGCGGCGAGGGCGGCTGCCGCGCCCGTGCTCGCGCCGAAGTAGGCGATCGGGACGGACGTGCGGGTTCCGAGCCAGGCGGTGGCCTCGGCGAGGCGGCCGGCCAGGGTCTCGATGTCGAAGACGTTGGCGCGGTTCGCCTCCTCGGCCGGGGTGAGCAGGTCGAACAGCAGGGTGCCCAGGCCGGCCCGGTTCAGGGTCGTGGCCACCTGGCGGTTGCGGGGGCTGTGGCGGCTGCTGCCCGAGCCGTGCGCGAACACGACCACTGCCTGCGCGGCCGGGGGGAGGGTGAGGTCGCCCGGGAGGTGGAGGCCTGCCGCGGAGACCGCGACTTCCTCCGCCGTGGCGGGTGGTGGCTGCCGGACGGCCTGGGCGAGGAGGGAGACGACCTCCTCGTCCGGGGTCTGGGAGAAGTCCCGGTACCACTGGCCGACCGAGGAGAAGCCCGGCGGTGTGGAGAGGCAGACCACCTCGTCGGCCACCGCGCCCACCCGGGCCACCGCGTCCGGCGGGGCCACCGGGGCCGCCATGACGACCCGGGTCGCGCCCTGCGCCCGTACGACCTGGCAGGCGGCCGCCGCGGTGGCGCCGGTCGCGATGCCGTCGTCCACCACGATGACCGTTCGGCCGCGGAGGTCCTGCTGCGGTCGGCCCGCGCGGTAACGGGCGGCCCGGCGGGTGAGTTCCGACTGCTCCGCCCGCTCGACGGATGCGATGTCCTGCGGGCTGAGCCGGCCGCGCCGGACGATGTCGTCGCTGATCACGCGTACGCCGCCTTCGCCGATGGCGCCGAACGCCAGCTCGGGCTGGTACGGGACCCCGAGCTTGCGGACGACGATGACGTCGAGCGGCGCGCCGAGGGCGTGTGCCACGTGGAAGGCCACCGGGACCCCGCCCCGGGGCAACCCCAGGACGACGGGGCCGTCCGCGGCGTACTTCCGGAGTACCTCGGCAAGCCGTCGTCCCGCTTCGTCGCGGTCTGTGAAGAGCATTCCGGGTCATCCCCAACGTTCTCTGCCGTACTTCGAAACGTACTTCGAAACAACTCCTTCCGGCGCCTGCGTGCAAGTCGGGGTCCGGTGGTCTGTACGAGGGAGGTGGGTCCGGGTCTGTGGGTTTTGGGGGATGGGTAGGGGTGAGAAGCGTGCGTAGGTTGGCCGTGAGGCCGCGTTGCGCTGCTGACCAGGTGCTTTGGGGCGGGCTCTGACGACGAGGATGGGGCAGCGCGATGCGTGAGCTGGTGGAGACGGCGCGGCGGTGGGTGGCCGAGGGGCGGGCCGGGTTCCTGGCCCGGCCGGTGGCCGAGCAGGGGTTCGGGCCGCGGGATCCCTCCGGGGCCCTGCTCGTCGATGCGCGCGGGGAATGTGTCGGGGCCCTGTACCGGGGGGTCTTCGACACCGAGTTGGCGGCGGAGGCCGCAGCCATGGCCGCCGGGACCACCGCGCGGGTCTGCGACGTTTCGGTGGGGGCCGATGAGGCCGTCGGTGCGAAGCTGACCTGCGGTGGGCGGGCCGAGATTCTGCTGCAGCCGCTGACGGCCGTGCCCGCCGAGTGGTGGGACCTGCTCGGGGAGGGCGCGGGCGTGGCCCTCGTGACCCGGCTCGACGAGCAGGCGGAGCACGCCGTGAGCGAGGTGGTACGGGCCGTCGACGTGCCCGCCAACGATGCCGAACGGCGGGCCGGCGAGCTGCTGGCCACGCGCCGGCCGGGGCGGGACGCGCTGTACGGGGAGCACGGGCTGGTGTTCGTGGAGGCGTACCCGTCCGCGCCGTACGTCGTCATCGGCGGGGGCGGGGAGCTCGCCGAGATCATCGAGGCGCAGGCCCTGCTGCTGGGGTGGGGGGCCGGGCTCGTCGGCTCCGTCGCCGAGGCCGAGAAGCTGCTGGCCGCGCGCCGGGACGCAGCCTGCCTGGTGATGCTGAGCCACGATCCGGAGTTCGACGTGCCGACCGTGCGCAGCGCGCTCGCGCTGGGGATTCCGTACGTCGGCACCCTCGGATCCCGCAAGACCACGGCCCGGCGGCGCGAGGGGCTGCTCGCCGCCGGGGTGTCCGAGGCGGACCTGGCACGGGTGCACGGGCCGATCGGGCTGGATCTGGGGGCCCGGACACCCGCGGAGACGGCGCTGGCCATCTGCGCGGAGATCCTGGCCGTGCTCGGGGGCCACGAGGTACGGGCGCTGCGGGATTGCGACGGGCCGCTGCGCTGAGGGCCGCTGCGCCGAGGCGCGCCGCCCGCGACACGGCTGGTCTCAGGTGCCGAGTGCGCGCTTGAGCTGCGTTTTGTTCATGTCGGAGCGGCCTCGGATGTTGCGGCGCCTGGCCTCCGCGTAGAGCTGTTCGTACGTCGGCCCCTGCGCGCCCGAGTGGGAGTGCAGGCCGCCGCGCCGGGCGGAGGACATGTCCTCCAGCGACTGCCTGCTCGCGGTCTCGGACTCGCCGGCCCGGGCCCGTTCCTTGTTGACGGTCCGGGCGGCGATCTCCTTGGCCCGCTCCTCGGACTCACCGCGCTGCTCGGCGCTCTCCTTGATGTGCTCGTACTGGCGTTCTCGTTTGGGTGAAGATCCGCGGGGCATTTTCGGGCTCCTCTCGGGGCGGTCGGCCCTGCGTCTGCCCCGGATTCGGTGCGGCAGTCGCACCGTGCTCAGATCAGAGGATCTCCCTCGCTTTCGGGTGAAACGTTCCACATTGCGGGAAAATAGTACGTATGGACATGACCCTGAGTCTGGACCAGACGCTGACCCACACCGCGTGGTTCCTGGTCGTCGGGATTGCCGTGGTCGGCTTCCTGCTCGGCGCCTTCAAGCTGGGCCAGCGGGTCCGGGCGAAGGAGCCCCCGCCGCCGACCGCCGAGAGCCAGCCCCACCTGCCGAACGGCGGCGCGGTCTACGAGGTCCGCGAGGAGCGCGACTCCGTGGAGATCCCCGAGGGCGGGCTGCGCCCGCACGAGATGCAGGGCTACGGGAACTTCGGCTCCACCACCTCCAGCCATCCCGACGACGTCAGGGAGGAGCGGGAGTCCGGGTACCGGAACCCGCCGCAGTACCCCGGGCCGCAGCAGCCTCCGAAGGGGGAGCCGCCGCGCTACAAGCCGACCGGGAACGCGTGACCCGGCCTGGCCCTCCCCGCCCGCCCCGCCTGTCCTGGCCCGGCCCCGCCCGGCCCCCTCTGGCCTGCTTCACCCCGCGGCGCAGGTCAGAGGTCCGTCCGCAGCCTGAGCACCTCCGGCGGCGGGTGCCGGGCCGACGCGTGCCGGACCTCCGCCGTCAGCGGCGGGTCGAGCGGGTGGAACGGGACCTCGCCGACTCCGATCGCGGTGACCGTGGCCCCGCCCGCCGGGGCCCCGGCGGGCGGGGCGCGCGAGGCCACCGCCGCCGCCACGTCCGCCCGCAGCGCGGCCGTCAGCGGGCTCGACACCATCGGGGTCTCGTCCCCGACGGGCAGCACCAGGACCAGCGCGAGGGGGCGGCGCGGGGTCCCGGTGTAGCCGACCACCGCCGCGTCCCGCACCTCCGTGTGCCGGAGCTTCTGCCAGCCGCGCCGGCCCTCCGGGTACGCCTGGTCCAGCCGCTTGACGACCAGGCCCTCGATCCCGCTGGCGGGCAGGGTCTCGTACCAGGTGGCGGCCAGTTCCGGATCGGTCGTCATCGGGACCGGCTGCAGCGGCGGGCCCAGCGGGAGCAGCAGGTCGACCAGGAGCGCCCTGCGGCGCTCGTACGGCCGCCCGCGCAGGTCCAGCCCGGCCAGTTCCAGCACGTCGAACGCCGCGTACGAGGCCGGCAGGTTCTGGGCGAGTACGGCGGCCCGCGCGGCCGTGGCCGCCGCCCGCCGCTGGACGAGGGCGAAGTCCGTACGGCCGCCGTGCCAGACCACCACCTCGCCGTCGAGGACGGTCTCGGCGGGCAACTGCCGGGCCGCGGCCGCCAGATCGGGGAACGCGCCGGTCACGATGCGGCCGGAGCGGGCCTGCAGCACGACGTCCTCGGCCGTGCGCACCATCACGAGGCGGTGGCCGTCGAACTTCGGCTCGTACGCCAGTCCCGCCGCGCGCGGGAGGGTGCGGACGGGGGCGGCGAGGGCGACGCGGATCACGGCGGGGCCTTCCTCGGCAGCCGGTGGGCCTGGTCGAGGTCGGTCAGCGGGCCGAAGAGGTCCCCGTCGCGGGCAAGCCGGGGCGGGATGTCGTCGGCGAGGAAGACCAGGTCGGAGGGGGTGCGGCAGGCGGCGACCTCCTCCCACGAGACGGGGGCGGAGACCGTCGGCCGGGCTCGCGCCCGCAGCGTGTAGGGGGCGGCGGTGGTCTTGGCGGCGGCGTTCTGACTGTGGTCGACGAAGACCTTGCCGGGGCGCAGGGCCTTGGCCATGCGGTGCAGGACGAGGTCGGGGAGCTCGCGCTCGGCCTCCTGGGCGAGGCCCTTCGCGTACGCGGACACGCGGTCGGACGGGGTCGGCTCCAGGGGCACGGCCAGGTGCATGCCCTTGGAGCCGGAGGTCTTGGCGTACGCGTACAGGCCGTCGGCGGCGAGGCGCTCGCGCAGCCACAGCGCGACGGCGCAGCATTCGACGACGGTGGCGGGCGGGCCGGGGTCGAGGTCGAGGATCAGCCGGTCGGCGGCGGCCGGGCTGCCGGCCGGCCACTGGGGGGTGTGGAACTCGACGACGAGGTTGGCGGCCCACATGAGGGAGGGCAGGTCCGCGACGACCACCTGTTCGGCGGAGAGGTCCTCGGAGCGGGGCACCGGGGTGGTCTTCACCCAGGCGGGTGTGCCGGGCGGCGGATTCTTCGTGAAGAAGCGCTGGCCGTCCGGGCCGTCGGGATAGCGCAGGAACGACACCGGCCGGTTGTGGATGTGGGCCAGCAGCGAACCCGCGACGGTGGCGTAGTAGTGCAGCACCTCGCCCTTGGTGAAGCCGGTGTCGGGGTACAGGACCTTGTCGAGATGGCTGAGCGGGATGCGACGCCCCTCCACCATGGTGATCGGCGTCATACGATGAGACTGCCATGAAACGGGAGGAACCGTGCGATCCATCTGGAACGGGGCAATCTCCTTCGGCTTGGTCAGCATTCCGATCAAGCTCGTGAACGCCACCGAGAGCCACTCGATCTCTTTTCGCCAGATCCACCTGAGCGACGGCGGCCGGATCCGCTACCGCAAGGTGTGCGAGCTGGACGGCGAGGAGGTGCCGGGCGCCGAGATCGCCAAGGGGTACGAGGAGGCGGACGGGTCGGTCATCCCGATCACGGACGAGGACCTGGCGCAGCTGCCGATCGCCACGGCGAAGACGATCGAGATCGTGTCCTTCGTACCGGCGGATGAGATCGACCCGCTGCAGATGGACACGGCGTACTACCTCGCGGCGAACGGGGCGACGGCGGCGAAGCCGTACACGCTGCTGCGGGAGGCGCTGAAGCGGAGCCGGCGGGTAGCCATCGCCAAGTACGCGCTGCGGGGGCGGGAGCGGCTGGGCATGCTGCGGGTCGTCGACGACGTGATCGCGATGCACGGGCTGCTGTGGCCGGACGAGATCCGGGTGCCGGAGGGGGTGGCTCCGGAGGGGAAGGTATCGGTACGGGAGGCCGAGCTGGACCTGGCGGACGCGCTGATGGCGACGTTGGGGGAGGTGGAGATGGCCTCGCTGACGGACGAGTACCGGGAGGCCGTGGAGGCGATGATCGCGGCGAAGTCGGAGGGGGCGTTCGAGCCTCCGGCGGAGGTGGGGGTGGAGCCGGCCGGCGGGAAGGTGATCGACCTGATGGCGGCGCTGGAGAAGAGCGTGCGGGCGGCGAAGGCTTCTCGGGGGGAGGCGGGGGCGGGGGCGGCCGGGGCCGCCGAGGCGGAGGCGGAAGTGACGCCGATTCGGCGGGGCGGTGGAGGGCGGAAGACCGGGTCGGCCGCGGCCGCACCGAAGGCGGTGGGCGGGAAGAAGTCGACTGCGGCGAAGAAGACGGCGTCGGGCACGAAGAAGACGACGTCCGCGTCGGCGTCGGGCAAGTCGGCTGCGGCCAAGTCCACTTCGAAGACGGCGTCGGCGAAGAAGACGACCGGGACGGGGGCTTCGACGAAGAAGGCGGCTCCGCGGAAGCGGACTTCGGCCTGAGGGCTGGGGGGGTGGAGGGTGGAGCCTGCGGCGCCGCTCCCCGCCCCGGCCCCCGGGCCGCAAGCACCGGGCGGGCTGGAAGGCGCAAGGGCTGCGGCTCAGGCCCCGGCGCGGCGGGGCGGTCGCGTCGTTTGCGGGGGGCTGCCGGCCAAGGCTCGGGGCGCGCGGCCTGTTCGCCGTTCCCGGGGATCCGCCCCGGCCCCGGGCCGCAAGCGCCGGGTGGGGTAGGGGGAGCCGGGGCGGCGCAGCCGATGCGGGTCGGGGTCTACGTGCCGTTTGCGGTCTTCCTCGGCGCGGACGCGCGCGGTCTGGCTCGAGGGGGCCGTGGGGGGAGCCAGGTGCGGGTGTTGCGGGCCTGGGTGAAGAGGGCTTCGATGTCCGGGGGTTTGAGGGTGGTGGGGACCGAGGCGAGCTGCGTCGGGGTCGTCGCCGGTTCCAGGACGCGGATGTCGCGGACCGTCGGGGCCACCTCGATGCGCGAGGCGTCGACCAGGGCCAGGGCCGGGAGCACCGGGGCCGCCAGGGCCCGGGTGGCCGCCGCGGCGGCACGGCGGATCCAGCGCGGGTCCGGGCGCGGCTCGGCGCGGCCCACCGTGAGCAGCAGGTCGCCGACGGCCGCGCGCTGCCGGCGTCCCGGGAGCGTACGGACGCAGAAGATCCCCGCCGGGCCGATGAGCAGGTGGTCGATGCGGCCCAGACCCGGGAGCGGGACGCAGTGCAGGACCCGCCAGTCGTCCGGCTCGAGGGAGTCGAGGAGGTCGCCCATGCGCTGCTGGGCGGTCAGGTCCTGGCGGAGGCGGTGCCGGGCCCGGGTGCCGGC
The DNA here is from genome assembly GCF_040655295.1 of Streptomyces sp. NPDC050448. Taxonomy (NCBI): domain Bacteria; kingdom Bacillati; phylum Actinomycetota; class Actinomycetes; order Kitasatosporales; family Streptomycetaceae; genus Streptomyces; species Streptomyces sp. NPDC050448. The sequence goes on from NZ_JBFAJR010000002.1 coordinate 77,176, forward strand.
CGAGCCGTGTTCCAGTTCGCCGAGCAGGGCTTCGCCGGGGCGGTTCGGGGCCAGGTCCTCGTCCGGTGGGAGGGTGAGTCTGCGCAGGTCCGCGGGCGTGGGCACCGGCGGCGGGCCGACCGTGTACGTGCCGGTCAGGTACGGGCGCAACGCCGCCAGGACCGCCTCGCGGTGCCGGTCGGCGAGCACGCTGATCCGGTTGGTCTGCCGGTCGTACCAGGCCACCGCCCGGCCGTCGGGCAGGTTGACGTAGAGCCGGCCGCGGCCGGGGCGGCCGCTCGGCAGCACCTTGAGTCCCCGCATGGACCTCACCCCCCGCCGTACATGGGAGCAGCCCGGGCGCCTTGCGGCAATCCCCCGGTGGAGTTCTCGGTCATGTAACGGCTTCTATGGAACTCTGCCGGGTTCCTGTTACAAGGGCATCGCACTACTGCAACGGCGGGCTCCTAGGTTTGTCGCACCTGGACCGGACCGAAGGATTTCCCGTGAGCACCGTCAGCCGCCGCACTCTCGTGCGAGCCGCCGCAGTGACCGTCTGCGCCGGATCCCTCCTTGCGCTGCCCGCCGCGGCCGCCCTCGCCGAAGGGGTGCCCGCCGCATCGGCCGCGCACTCCGCGGGCTCGGTCCGGACCCTGGTCAAGCGCCTCGCCCTCGCGGACGGCGTGTCCGAGGCGAACGTCTACCGCCTCGCCAAGGGCGGCTACCAGGCCGACATCCTGGCCGCGGACGGCACCAAGGCGGCCACCCTGACCAGCCGTGACGGCGCCGCCGGCTTCGGCGGCTCCGGCCCGCTGCACGCGGCGCTCCAGCCCGACGGCCGGCTCTCCTCCTGGACCGGCACCTCGGGCGACACCGGCGGCCACGCCGGTACGCCGGTCGGCGACGGGTACAAGACCGGGACCCGGGACGGCCGCGTCGTCCGGGCCTCGGCTCCGCACGCCCGCACGATCGCCGCCGGGACCCTGGACGCGCTGGCCGAGGGGCCGGGCGACGGGGTGCTGCTGCTCGCCGCGGGCGGCGGCATCGCGGCCGTGGGCGCCGCCGGGCTCGGCTTCGCCATGCTGCGCCGCGGGCGTACCGGGGGCTGATCCGCCAAGACCCCTTGGAAAAACGGGCATATCTCCGCATAAGGTTGGGGTGCGCCACCAGGCGTCGCGCCCGTGGAGTGGAGAGGAGACCCGGTCGACTGTGCGTGCGTTTCCCTTCCCGGCCGCCGCCTTCCGCGCCCGCGCCGCCCTGCCCGCGCTGCCGGCCCTGCCCGCCCTGCCCGCCCTGCCGCTGTTGCTCCTGCTCGTGACCCTGCTCGCGGGCTGCGGCGACACCGGCGGCCCGGTGGGCGCCGGTGCGACCCCCACCGCGAGCGGCCCCGTACACCTGTGGCCGGACCGCAAGGGGGCTTCCGTACCCCCCGCCGAACCGGGCGGCGCACCGCCGGAGTACGTGCAGGGGCTGCCGCCCGTCCGGGACCAGAACGTGCACGGGGTCGACCCGGTGGCCCTCGTCCAGGCGGAGCTGCGCGCCCGCCCGAACACGACGGTCGGCCCCGACGGGATGCCCCCGGAGACCGTCGCCGCGATCAAGGCGTGCGGGCAGGAGGAGCAGCGGCCGGGGAAGTGCCCGGTGCTGGCGCCGTACTACCGGGACCTGACGGGCAACGGCCTGGACGAGCTCGTCGTCGGCATCGAGATGCCGGACCGGATGATGTCCGTACGGGCGTACACGGCGGACCCGGACGGGCGCCTCAACCGGATCATGGCGACGACGCAGACCGTGGTCGGCGTCGAGCTGGCGGGGCAGGACGTGATCCTGCGGGTGCCGAGCGGCAATCCGGGCTACGAGCTGATCACCGCGTGGTCCTGGGACGAGAAGCAGCGGACGATGCTGCCGGCGCGCGAGCAGATCGTACGGCTGCCGGGGACGGGTCAGACGCCGGTGCCGGCCTCGCCGCAGCCGCTGAGGCCCTCCGCGGAGGGGACGCCGTGAAGGGGCGGCTGCCCGCGTGGACGGCCACGCTGACGTGGAAGTCGGGGTGCTTCATCGTCGTGATGTGCTGTTCGCTGGCGGCCGTGCTGGGTGCGCTGGTGCACGTGGAGGTGACCCGGCAGACCGTCGCGACGGCGCGGGGGAAGGCCCTCGACAAACTGCGCGACGTCGCACGGGAGTACGAGGACGGCGAGGCCCTCCCGCCCGACTCGGGGCTCGACCCGGCGGGGCTGCCGCCGGCGCTGCGGGCGCTGGCGATGTCGGGGCACCGCGGGACGATGGTGGCCGAGTACGAGGGCCGGCCGACGATGTGGGCGGCGGCCCCGGCGGACGGGAAGGCCCTGGCCACGGCCATCGACTACGCGCAGAGCGCGCGGACGATCAGCGGCCTCGACCACGCGATCATCGGGTCGTCCGTGCTGGCGATCGGCGGAACGCTGCTGGTGGGAGCCTTCGCGGTGACCCGGGTGACACGGCGGCTGCACCAGACGGCGACCGTGGCCCGGCGGATCACGCAGGGTGATCTGGACGCGCGCGTGGACGACCCCCGGACGAAGGACCCCGCGCGGCACCAGGACGAGGTGGCGACCGTGGCGGGGGCGCTCGACACGATGGCCGGGACCTTGCAGGCGAAGCTGCTGAGCGAGCAGCGGTTCACGGCGGACGTCGCGCACGAGCTGCGCACGCCGCTGACGGGGTTGCAGGCGGCGTCGGAGCTGCTGCCGGAGGGGCGGGCGACGCAGCTGGTGCAGGAGCGGGTACGGACGATGCGGGGGCTGACGGAGGACCTGCTGGAGATCTCGCGGCTGGACTCGGGGCGCGAGGTGGTGGAGACGGATCTGCACCAGCTGGGGCGGCTCGTGCGGCGGGTGGTGCGGGCGTCCGGGTCGCAGACGGAGGTGGTGATCGTCCGGGACGCGCACGTGGAGACGGACCGGCGCAGGCTCGAGCGGGTGCTGGGGAACCTGGTGGCCAACGCGCACAAGCACGGGCGGCCGCCGGTGGTCCTCACGGTGGACGGGCCGGTGGTGACGGTACGCGACCACGGTGACGGTTTTCCGGAGTACCTGATGGCGCACGGCCCGCAGCGGTTCCGGACCGGGGGCGTGGGGTCGGACAAGGGGCACGGGCTCGGGCTGACGATCGCGGTGGGGCAGGCGGAGGTCATCGGCGCGCGGCTGGTGTTCCGGGGCGCGGAGGGCGGCGGGGCGCTGGCCGTCCTGACCCTCCCGGAGCCCCCGCCGATGCCGTAGCCCCCGGGCCCGGATCGGCACCCGGACCCGGATCGGGACCCGGGCCCGAAGCCGCCCCGACGCCGACGCCGAACCCGCCCCCGCTGCCGCCCGGGTCCCCGCGCCCGGCGCCTTGGGGACCGTCTTCCGGGTCAGGCCGGCGGCGGGGTCGGCTTGGTCCAGGGCCAGCGGAGCTTGGGTTTCTGGGCCGACGGGGCGTACGTGTACTTCCAGCCCTTCTGGAGGTGCAGCCGCTTCGAATAGCCCGCCGGGACCCGCTCGTAGAGCAGGACCGTCGCAGGGCCGCCGTCGGCGGACGGGACCGGGATCTCGTACCACTTCGGGGGGTGGCCGGTCGGGCCGACGAGGATCGGGAGGACCCGGCCGTCCATCGGGCCGCCCTCGAAGGGGGTGGGTTCGCTTCTCACCCCACCAGTGTCACAGCAGGTGGGCGGCCTCGGAGACCACCGGGATCACGCGTCGGGCCAGTACCCCGACCGGACCGTCCGCCGATTCCAGGGCCAGCGCGGCCCGCGCCGCGGCGGCGGTCTCCGGGTCGGTGGCGGCCGTCGCCGTCAGCAGGGCTATGAACTGGTCGACCAGCCAGTCGCGCAGGGCCGAGACGTCCGGCTGCTTGCCCTCGTCGATCCAGATCAGGGAGGCCGCCTCGACCGCCGTGATCCAGGTGCGGACCATCATCCGCAGCCGCGGGCCGGGGGACGGGACGGCCAGGTGGTAGAGGATCTGCTGCGCCGCCGCCCGGCGGATGCCGTCCACCGTCGCCGTCGTCCGGGAGGTCTCGACGACGCTGCCGCCCTGGAGGAGGGCCGAGAAGCCCGCGTCGTGCTCGTCCACGAAGGCCAGGTAGCGGTCCAGGGCCCGGGAGAGGCGCTGGGTCAGGGGGCCGGCCTGCGGTTCGGCGAAGCACTGCTGGAGGAGGTCCGCCGCCGAGCGCAGGGCCGCCTCGTACAGTTGCTGCTTGCCGCCCGGGAAGTAGCGGTAGACCAGGGGCCGCGAGACGCCCGCCGCCTCGGCGACGTCGTCGAGCGAGACCTCCTCCGGGGCCCGGTGCGCGAACAGCGACAAGGCGGCGTCGAGGAGCTGGGCCCGCCGCTCCTCGACGCTCAGCCTGCGGTACGCGCGTACGGTCGTCATGCCCGCAGGGTAGCCCCGAAACAGCCGGTTCAGGGGAGGAGTCCGGAGCTCTTCCAGAGCTTGCGGCCGACCCCGCGCAGCACTCCGATGTCGTCGAGGAAGTCGGTGAGCCGCTCGGCGCCCGTCTGCATGACCTCGCGGCGGTGGCCGCTCGCCTTGACCTGGGCGACGGCTTCGCGCCGGTCGAGGCCGATGTTCTCGTATACCTGGGGGTTGACGAAGGCCACGGCGAAGACGCGGGCGGCCTGGCCGCAGCTGACGCGCGTGAGCTCCTGCTCCCAGCGCGGGGCGGTCAGCATCTGGCGGCGCAGTTCCTCGCGGGCGTACCGGACGTGCCGGGCCTCCTCGATGACGTGGATGCGGGTCACCCCCCGCACCAGGGGCTGGACGCGCTCGTCCGGGAAGGTGAGGCGCTGCATCCAGTCGAGGACCTCCTCGCCGAGCAGGGTGCAGGCGAAGGAACCCGGGGTCGTGGAGACCGTCTTGAGGATGCGGGCGAGGTTGTGGTTGACGCGGGAGACCGGGTAGGCGGGAGCGCCGGCCTTCTGGATCATGCGGGCGAACATCATCGAGTGGCGGCACTCGTCGGCTATCTCGGTGAGCGCGTAGCGGACGTGATTGCTGGTCAGGGACTTGTCGTAGATGTGCCGGACCATGAGCTGCATCAGGATGATCTCGAACCAGATGCCGAGCGAGCCGAGCGCCGCCGCCTCGTGGCGGGAGAGGTCGATGCGCTGCTCCTCGCCCATCTTCTTCCACAGCGGGGTGTCGTAGAGGGACAGCAGCTCGGGCGGCCAGAAGTACTTGCCGTCGACCGTCGGGGCGTCCCAGTCGAGTTCCTTGTCGGGGTCGAAGGAGTGCTTGGCCGAGGATTCGAGCAGCCGGGCGGCGATCTGCTCGCGGTCCTTCAGGACGCCGAGCGCGTCCTCGAGGACGCGGTCGGCGCGGTCGGCTTGCTCGGCGCGGTCGGCTCGGTCGGTCGTGGTCGTCATGGCGGGGGTACCTCGCCCAGTTCCGGGGTGAGTAGGGGGCACTGCTGCAGTCACCAGTTATAAGACTGCTTGTCAGCAAGGGCGTCAATCCCCTGCGCGCGACTTGTTGACCCCGCGTCTACCAACGTGTGACGCTGCCAACCATCCAGTCCTGTACGGAAGTACACGAGCCGAGGGGGCGTCAGTGTCGACGCACGAGCTCTACACCAAGGACCCGGGCGAGGACGTCTGGCAGGTTCCGGCGTCCGGCGCGGCCCGCTTCAGCTGGGAGTACGCCGGAGGCCGGGAGCGGCTCCTCGCGCTGTACCAGAAGGGCAAGGACAAGCAGTGGGACGGTGCCAAGCGCATCGACTGGGACCTGGAGGTGGACCCGTACAACCCGCTCGGCACCCCGGACGAGGCGCTGACCCTCTACGGCACCCGCCACTGGTCCAGACTCACCGAGAAGGACAAGGGCGAGCTGCGCCGGCACTACACCGCCTGGAACTTCAGCCAGTTCCTGCACGGCGAGCAGGGCGCGATGGTCTGCGCGGCACGCATCGTGGAGTCGGTGCCGGACCTGGACGCGAAGTTCTACTCCGCGACCCAGACCATGGACGAGGCCCGGCACGCCGAGATCTTCGGCCGCTTCCTGCACGAGAAGGTCGGGATGCTCTACCCGATCAACGACAGCCTCCAGGGGCTGCTCGGCGACACCCTGCGCGACTCCCGCTGGGACATGCCGTACCTGGGCATGCAGGTGCTCATCGAGGGGCTGGCGCTGGCCGCCTTCGGGATGATCCGCGACACGACCGGCAAGCCGCTGCCGAAGCAGATCCTGGCGTACGTCATGCAGGACGAGGCCCGGCACGTGGCGTTCGGGCGGATGGCGCTGCGCGACCACTACAAGCAGTTGACGGACGCCGAGCTGCGCGAGCGCGAGGAGTTCGTGATCGAGGGCTGCTACCTGATGCGGGACCGGCTGCGCGGGGTGGAGGTGCTGGAGAACTTCGGCATCCCGCGGAAGGAGGCCGAGCAGCTCAGCGAGCAGTCGGAGTTCCTGCACCTGTTCCGCAGGCTGCTGTTCAGCCGGATCGTGCCGTGCGTGAAGGACATCGGACTGTGGGGCGAGCGGCTGCAGAAGGCGTACCTGGACATGGGCGTCTTCGAGATGGGCGACTCCAACCTGGACCTGCTGATGACGCAGGACGAGGAGATCGCCGAGGCCCTCGACCGCGAGCGGTTCGCGGCCGAGGAGGCGGACCGGGTGGCGGAGGTGCAGGCGGCCATCACCGAGGGCGCCGATGCCGATGGCGCCACCGGTGCCCCTGGCGCTGTCGGGGACTAGGGGGTGCCAGGCGGCCCGGGCCCGGCCCTGATCCGCCGGACACCCCCTAACTAAGCCCCGTAGGGCCCGGCGCTACGCCGACGGCTCCGGCGGGAACGACGTGCGCAGGGTGAACGCGTACGGGGTCGGGCCGTGCTCACGCAGGTGGAGCAGTCGCTTCTCGGCGTCCGCCACCGTGGGCCGCTCCCCCGCCGGAACGCATCAGCCCCGCCCGTTCCCCCGCAAGGCGTTTCACTGGGTGGACGGGGGCGGCGGCGCCCCGTGCAGCGCGGCCTCCATCACCGCGCGGGCGATCGGCGCCGCCGCGCCGTTCCCGCTGATGTCCCCGCGGTGTGCCTCCGCGTCCTCGACCACCACCGCCACCGCGACCCCCGGCAGCGGCGCGTCCTCGGCCTTGGCCCAGCCGATGAACCAGGCGTACGGGGTTCCCGCGTTCCCGACGCCGTGCTGGGCGGTGCCGGTCTTGCCGCCGACCACCGCACCCTGGATCGCGGCGTTCCGCCCGGTGCCGTTCTCCACCACCTTCACCATCAGCTCCTGTAGCCGCAGCGCCGTCGCCGGGTTCATCGCCCGGCCCAGGCTGCGCTGCTGCCCGCGCCGGACCTGGCCCCCGTCGGCCCGGGTGGTCCGGTCCACGAGGTAGGGGGATTTGAGCTCGCCGCCGTTCGCGACCGCCGCCGCCACCATCGCCATCTGCAGGGGCGTCGCCGTCGTGTTGAACTGCCCGATCGAGGACAGCGCCAGCTGGTCCGGGCTCATGTCGGTGTCGAAGTTCGACCGCGACACCCAGGCCGGCACCCGCAGCCGCGCGTCGTCGAACCCGAACCGGCGGGCCGCGTCCACCATCCCGCGCAGCCCGACCTGGACCCCGATCTTCGCCATCACCGTGTTGCAGGACCACTGCACCGCCTCCGCCATCGAGGCGTCCTGACAGCCGGTGCCCGCGTTCGGCAGCAGGGTGCTGGTGCCCGGCAGCGGGTAGGGGTCGGGGGTCTGCGTGGGCGCGTCCACGTCGGCGACCACGCCCGCGTCCAGGGCCGCGGCCGCCGTCACGATCTTGAAGGTGGAGCCGGGCGGGTACGTCTCGCGCAGCGCCCGGTTCAGCATCGGCCTGGCGGGATCCGCGTTCAGCCGCTCCCAGGCCGCCTTGACGCCCGGGCCGGTACCGGAGAGCACGGCCGGGTCGTACGAGGGGCTGCTGACCAGCGCGAGGATCTTCCCGGTGGCGGGGTCGAGCGCGGCCACCGCGCCGCGTCTGCCCGCCAGCCCGGTGTACGCGGCCAGCTGCATGCCGGCCCGGACGGTGGTCGCCGCGTTCCCGCCGGCCGGTCGGCCGCGGGCGAGGTCGTACCAGAGCGGGAAGGCCGAGAGCCCCGGATCGGTGCCCGAGAGGATCGCGTCCTCGGCGCGCTCGAGGAGGCTGGTCCCGTACGTCTGCGAGGAGAACCCGGTGACCGGCGCGTACAGCGGCCCGTTCGCGTACGTCCGCTCGTAGCGCAGCAGCTGGTGGCTGTCCCGGGATCCGGTGACGGGCCGCCCGTCGACCAGGATGTTCCCGCGGGGCTGGCCGTAGCGCTCGATGGCGGGGCGCTTGTTGGCCGGGTTCGCCCCGTACGCGGCGGCCTCCCAGACCTGCACCCGGGCCACGTTGACGAGCAGGGCGAGGAGCAGCAGGGCGCAGAAGTACGCGCACCAGCGGATGTACCGGATCACGCTGCGGCCTCCGCTCCGGCCGGGCGGGGCCGGCGGGCGCTGTCGCCGAGCCGGACGAGCAGCGCGACGATGATCCAGTTGGTGACGACGGAGGAGCCGCCCTGGGCGAGGAACGGCATGGCCATGCCGGTGAGCGGGATCAGCCCGGTGACTCCCCCGGCGATGACGAACACCTGGAGCGCGACGATCGAGGCCAGCCCGGTGGCGAGGAGGCGCCCGAAGGGGTCGCGCAGGGCGAGCCCGGCGCGGAATCCGCGGTCCACGAGGAGCCCGTAGAGGAGCAGGATCGCGGTGAGTCCGACGAGGCCGAGCTCCTCTCCGGCGGTGGCGAGGACGAAGTCGGACTTGGCGGCGAAGCCGATGAGGAAGGACTGGCCGTGGCCGAGTCCGGAGCCGAGGAGTCCGCCGGCCCCGAAGGCGAAGAGGGACTGGGCGAGCTGGCCGGGCCCCTCGCCGCGCTCGATGGAGGCGAAGGGATTCAGCCAGTCCTCGACGCGGCTGTGCACATGCGGCTCCAGGGCGCCGACGGCATACGCGCCCAGGGCGGCCAGCAGCAGCCCGATCGCGATCCAGCCGATCCGGCCGGTGGCGGTGAACAGCATGACCACGAAGAGCCCGAAGAAGAGCAGTGAGGTCCCGAGGTCCCGCTCCAGGACGAGCACGCCGACACTGAGCAGCCAGATGGCGAGGATCGGGCCGAGGACCCGGCCGGGCAGGAGCCGCAGCTTCCACAAGAGCCGGCGGCCGGTGAGGGCGAGCGCGGTGCGGTTCGCGGCGAGGTACGCGGCGAAGAAGACGGCGAGCAGGATCTTGGCGAACTCCGCGGGCTGGAAGGAGAGTCCGGCGAACCGGATCCAGATGTGGGCGCCGTTGACGGCCGGGAAGAACACGGGGACGAGCATCAGCGCGAGGGCGGCGGCCACGGAGAGGTAGGCGTACTTCTGCAGCACGCGGTGGTCGCGCAGCAGGGCGACGACGAGGACGAAGAGGGCCACGCCCAGGGCGGACCAGCGCAGTTGGTCCCCGGCGGTGAGGTGGGCGGGGGTGGTCGCGTCGAGGCGCTGGACGAGGACGAGGCCGAGGCCGTTGAGGAGGACGGCGATGGGCAGGACGAGCGGGTCGGCGTACGGGGCCCGGAAGCGGACGGCGAGGTGCGCGAGCAGGGCGGTGCCGGCGAGGCCGGCGGCGTAGCGGCCCGCGGGCAGGGGGGTGTGGCCGGTGGTGGCGAGGCCGACGTAGAGGTGGCCGAGGACGGAGATGAGGACGGCCCCGGCGAGGAGTGTCAGCTCGACGCCCCTGCGTTTGGAGGCGGAGCCGTCGGGGGGTGGGGGCGGGGCGGGCTCCGCCACCTCTGCCGTCAGAGCGGTCATATGGGAAACGTAGCAAGCAGACGGATGGTATGTCCGCTTATGTCATAGAGTGCCGAAGAGTCGTCAGAAACGGTCACGAGTGGGAGCCGCGGCACATGGGACCAGTGGAATTCATCGTCCTCGCCTTCCCGGAGGAGCAGCTGCGCGTACCGGCGGTCGAGGCCGTGATGGGACTGCGCAAGGCGGGGGTGGTACGGCTCATCGACGGGCTCGTGGTCACGAAGACGGCGGCGGGTGAGGTACTGGCGGCGGAGTTCGACGAGTTCATGGAGCTCCAGGGCCTGCTGAGACACCGCGAGGCCGCGCAGCTGATCGGGGCGGAGGACGTCCGGGAGGCGGCGGAGCTGCTGGAGCGGGGCAGCTGCGCGCTGCTGCTGCTGGTGGAGCACGTGTGGGCCGAGGACGCGGCGATCGCCGTACGTGCGGCGGGCGGGCGGATCGTGGGCTCGGTCCGGATCCCGCCGGAGCGGGTGCCGGCGGGATCCGGCGGGGCGGGGGTGGCGTGATGTTCATCCGCCCGATCGGGGTGACGGTCCAAGCGGCCAATCGGCCGGCGGGGCGCCCGCTGCTGCGGGGGCTCCTGTCCCGGGCGGCGGGCGCCACCGCCCCTGCCGGGGAGGCGACTGCGGAGACGGCCGAGGCTGCCGAAGCCGCCGAGCCGGTCTCTCCTGGGGAGCGGGCCGCCGAGCCGGGGGCTCCGCCAGGGGGGCCGGCCGCCGAGCCGGGGGCTCCGCCGGTGGGGCTGGCCGCCGAGCTCGCGCAGCTGGCGGAGCTGGCCCGGGAGGGCCTCCTGACCCCGCAGGAGTTCACGGAGGCCAAGGCCCGCCTCCTCCACCCCTGACCGAGCGGCACCGGCCGCGGTTCGGCTGCGCCGCCGCTGTCGGGGACCGGCCCCCGAACCCTCCCCCGGACTCCGCCGGAGGGACCCCGGCGCCTCAAACGCCGGCGGGGCTGGAGTTGCCGGGGGCGGGCGTGGGGTGGGGTGGGGTGTCGGCCGGGGCGCAAAGCCTGATGTGTGGCGCGGATCCCGGACCCCTGTTGCACCGCGGAACAGGCGCCGTAGTTCATGCCCCGCCCCCGGACGACACCCCACCGCGCCCCCCGGCACGGCCCCCGAAGCCCAGCCGCGCAGGGAGTCGCCCCGCAGGGAACGGCCTCCGGTCTGACTCCCGCCCGGCCATGGCGCGGCGGGGCGGGTGCTGGGCCGGACAGGTGAGTGTGGGGAACTGGCCGTCTTGGGTGGGGGATTTGTCATACCGGGCGTGGCAGCATCGGCCGCCCTGGAGGTGATCACATTGTCACGCCGCCTGCTCCGCGCCGCCTGCATCGCCGCCGTGTTCGTCACGGCCGGGCCGCTCCCCGCCACCCACGCCGGTTCCCTGCCCGACGCCTCGTCGGGCAGGGACCCCGCCGCCACCCGGCACACCCCCGGCGCTCCGGGCGCCACCGGCTCCACCCGCAGCCCAGCCCCCGGCGGGGCCGAATCCACCACCCCACGGACCCGTGGCACGGCAGGAGCCACCACCCGCCGGACCCCAGGCTCGACGGAAACCACCCCGCGGCAGGCCACCGGCGGGGCCAACTCCCGAGCGCAGAGCCGTGGCACGACGGCCGCCGCCCCCCGGACTCCCGGCTCGGCGGACGGCACCGCCCCGCAGAACCCCGGCACGGCGGCCGCCGCCTCCCGGACCCCCGACGCCGCAGACGGCGCCGCCCGGCAGAACCCCCGCTCGGCCGCCGGCACCCCGCAGGCCGCCGGCACCGCAGGCGCCACCACCCGGCAGACCCCCGGCACGGCGGACGCCACCGCCCCGCAGGCCGCGGCCACCGCAGACGCCACCAGCCAACAGAACCCCCGCTCGGCCGCCGGCACCCCGCAGGCCGCCGGCACCGCAGGCGCCACCACCCCGCAGAACCCCGGCACACAGGCCGCCGGTCGCGCAGGCGCCGCCGCGCAGGGGCTCGGCCCGGTGAATGCCGGCGCTCCGCAGGGGCTGGGTGTCGGGGCGCTGCTCGCGCAGTTGCAAGGGCTCTACCGTCAAGCCGAAGAGGCCGCCGAGGCCTACAACGCCACCGAAGTCGCGCTCAAGGCCGGCCAGGACGAGGAGCGGCGGCTCGGTGCCGAGCTCGGGAAGACCCGTACCGCCCTCAGTGCGGAGAAGGCCGCCGCCGGGCGGCTGGCCCGGGAGCAGTACCAGGGGGCCCGCAGCTTCTTCCCGTACGTCCGGATGCTGCTCACCGGCGACCCCCAGGCCGCCCAGGACGAGCGCCGGCTCATCGCCCGCGAGGGCGCCCGGCGGGCCGGGGTGCTGGCCCGCCTCACCCGCGGCGAGCACCGGGCCGGCGACCTCGCCGCCGCCGCCCGCAAGTCCCTCGACGCCCGGCAGTCCCTGACCGCGCAGCGGGGGCTCCACAAGCAGCAGGCCGACCTCAAGCTCAAGCAGGTCGAGCGGATGCTCGCCTCGCTCAGCGCCGATCAGCTCGCCCGGCTCGGCACCCGCGAGGCCGCGGACACCGCCACCGCGCAACGGGAGCTTCTGAACTCCGGCCGGCTCGCCACCACCCCCCGTACGCCCACGGCCGCCGGCGGCGCCGCCCTGACCTACGCCACCGAGCAGATCGGCAAACCGTACGTCTGGGGTGCCGAAGGGCCGGGGTCCTTCGACTGCTCCGGGCTCACCTCACAGGCCTGGGCGCACGCCGGCCGGTCCATCCCCCGGACCAGCCAGGAGCAGTGGGCGCAGCTCCCCAAGGTGCCGCTGGACCAGCTGCGCCCCGGCGATCTGGTGGTCTACTTCCCCACCGCCACCCATGTGGCCCTGTACGTAGGCGACGGCAAGGTGATCCATGCGCCACGGCCCGGGGCGAAGGTCAAGGTCTCCCCCCTTGCGGCCAATCCGCTTCTGGGAGCCGTGCGGCCCGACCCCGACGGGGCCCCGCTCGCCGAGTACACCGCACCGCCGATGCCCCAGGCCGCGGAGGGCGACGACGCCGGCTACTCCGCGGAGGAGGCGCCGGCCGACGACGCGACCTCCGCCAGGTAGTCCGCCGCGTCCTGCGGGTCGTAGAAGTACGCGTCGAAGTCGGCCGGGTGGTCGAAGCCGTTGGCGAAACGGTCCGCCACCGGCTGCAGCTGCCCGGCCGCGCCGATCAGGTTCAGCACGTGCTCCGGCGGGACGCCCAGCATCGCGTTCGTCCACTGGGTCACCGGCTTGCCCGTCGTGAACCAGAACGTGTCGAAGGTCGCCTTCATCCACGCCTCGTCGAACGGCTTGTCCCCGTGCATCAGGATCGACGACAGGTACGAGGCCGCGCACTTCGACGCGGAGTTCGAGCCCTGGCCCGTGATCGGGTCGTTCGCGACGACCACGTCCGCGACGCCCAGCACCAGCCCGCCGCCGGGCAGCCGGCCGATCGGGTTGCGGACGATCGGCGCGTACCGGCCGGCCAGCGTGCCGCCGGCGTCCGTCAGTTCCGCCTTCTTCGCCCGCGCGTGCTCCCAGGGCGTGAACTTCTCCATCAGCTCCAGCGTGAGCGCGAGGTGTTCCGCCGGGTCGTTCACTCCGCGGAACACGTCCAGCGGACCGCCCGGGAGGCCCTCCCAGAACAGGATGTCCGCCCGCCCCGACGTGGTCAGCGCGGGCATCACGAACAGCTCGCCCACCCCCGGGACCAGGTTGCAGCGCACCGCCTCCGTCTCCGGGTGCTCGGCGCGCGGCTCGAGCCCGTGCACGTACGAGACGGCCAGCGCGCGCTGCGGCGTGTCGTACGGGGAGCGCGCCGCGTCCCGCCCGAACATCGACACCAGCTCGCCCTTCCCCGCGGCGACCAGCACCAGGTCGTACGTACGGGAGAAGTAGTCCAGGTCGGCGACGGACGCGCCGTGGATCACCAGCTGTCCGCCGCGCTGCACGAAGGTGTCGAGCCAGCCGGCCATCTTCACGCGCTGGTCGACGGACTGCGCGTACCCCTTGAGGCGGCCGAGCCAGTCGATGGGGCGGGAAGCGTCCGGGGCGGCCACGGAGACGCCGATGCCCTCGATCCGCGGGGCCTGCCGCTCCCAGAAGTTCAGCCCGAGGTCGCGCTCGTGCTGGAGCGCCGTATTGAACATGACCTGCGTGGACATGATCCGCCCGGTGCGGATCTCGTCCGCGGTCCGGTTGGACATGAGGGTGATCTCGTACCCCTTCGCCTGGAGGCCGAGGGCGAGCTGGAGACCGGACTGGCCGGCCCCCACGACGAGTATCTTGCGCATCTCACGTTCTCGATTCGGTGTGCAGTTCGGCGTTCGGCGTCGGCGGTTCTGCGGGTTCCACGGTTCTGCGGGTTCCACGGTTCTGCGGCTTCCACGGTTCTGCGGCTTCCACGGTTCCGGGGACCTATTCGGGGGTCGCGTCCAGCGCGTGGCCCACCAGCGTCAGCAGGGAGGCGACGACCGTGTCCCGCTGCCGCGCGTCCATGATCATCACCGGCACGTGCGGCGGGATGGTCAGCGCCTCGCGCACGTCCTCCGGCTCGTAGGCGTCCGAGCCCTCGAAGTGGTTGACGGCGACGGAGTACGGGAGCCCGCAGCTCTCGAAGTAGTCGAGGGCCGGGAAGCAGTCGCGCAGCCTGCGGGTGTCGGCCAGGACGATGCCGCCGATGGCGCCGCGCACCAGGTCGTCCCACATGAACCAGAACCGCTCCTGGCCCGGGGTCCCGTACACGTACAGCACGAGGTCGTCGTCGAGGGTGATGCGGCCGAAGTCCATCGCGACGGTGGTGGTGCTCTTGTCCGGCGTCGCGGACAGGTCGTCCGTCGGCAGGCTGGCCTGGGTCATCACCGCCTCGGTGCGCAGCGGGGTGATCTCGGAGACGGACGACACGAAGGTGGTCTTGCCGACGCCGAAGCCGCCCGCGACCAGCACCTTGACGGCGACGGGGGCGCGGGAGCGGTCGTACTGCCAGGGCTGGACGGCCTCGTCGTCCAGGACGTCCGGGCCGGCGGGCGGGCCGAGGGGCGGGTCAGAGACGGCGAAGACCACTGAGCACCCTTTCCAGCAGTGCGCGTTCGGGGCGCCCGGGGCCGTGCCCCGTCCCGTAGACGCGGATCCGTCCCTGGTCGGCGAGGTCGCTGACCAGGACGCGGACCACCCCGAGCGGCAGCTTCAGCAGCGCGGATATCTCGGCGATGGTGCGCATGCGGCGGCAGACCTCGACGATCGCCGGCATCTCGGGCATGCGGTCCGTGCTTCCCGCGGGGTCCTGCGGCTGCGACGCCCGGGTGTCGAGGGCGGCGACGAACGTCTCCACGTGCAGGACCTGCGTGAAGCGGGTGCGGCCGCCCGTGAGGGAGTACGGGCGGACGCGGGCGGGCCGGCGGTCGGCTCCGCGTATCGGCAGCCGCTCGGACGCCGAGGCCGTACTCCTCACGGGGTCTTCTCCATCGACTGGCGCAGCTCGCTGCGGACTTCGGGGGTCAGGACGTGGCCGGCGCGGCCGACGAACAGGGCCATGTGGTACGCCACCACGCTCATGTCGCAGTCAGGGGTGGCGTGCACGCCGAGCAGCGAGCCGTCGCTGATGGCCATGACGAAGACGGAGCCGAACTCCATCGCCACCATCGTCTGCTTGACCGCGCCGCCGTCCATGAGCTCGGCGGCGCCGGTGGTGAGGCTGCCGAGGCCGGAGACGATGGTGGCCAGGTCGGCGGATGCGCCGCGCGGGCCCTTGGTGGGCGCGGGGGTTGCGCCGGCGGCCCCTCCGGGGTCGGAGGACAGCAGCAGGAGCCCGTCCGAGGACACGACGGCGACGGAGTTGACGCCGGGCACCTCCTCGACCAGGTCGGTCAGCAGCCACTGCAGGTTGCGGGCCTGGGTGCTCAGTCCGTACGTACTGGGCGCGGTCATGTGCGTGCCTCCTGTGCGGTGTCCCCCTGGTCGGTGTCCTGTGCGAGTTCGGCGGCCGCGACGCGCCGTCCGTCCCGCGTCCCCTGGTAGAAGCCGCCGAGCCGGCGGCGCAGCTCCTCCGCGTCGACGCGCCGCGGCGGGTCGGGCCGTACGGCTTCGGTGCGGGCGGTGCGTCCGGCGGCCACGGCGCGCGGGGTGCGCTTGGGCAGCCCCTTGCCGGTGACGGCCTCCGGGGCCTGTTCGGGGTGGCTCCCCTGGCGGGGGACCCAGCCGGCCTCGGCGGGTGCGTGCCGGTGGGGCTCCGCCGAGCCGTCGGGGGCGAAGGCGGTGGCGGTGCCGGTCTGCCCGGGGAGGGTCAGGCCTTGTTCCGATACGTCGGCCAGCGGGCCGGCATCGGGCAGCGGGTCCGGGGACGCCGGGTCGGGGTCGGACCCCGCGAAGGCCTCCGGTCCTGCGTCGGGGACGACCCGCGCGAGCAGCTCGTCGCCGGGATCCCGCTCGACCGGGACCTCTTCGGCGCCGTCCGCTTCGGGGGCTGCATCCGGGACGACCCGGGCCAGTAGTTCCTCGGCCGGGGCCGGGACGGTGAACACCTGGTCGGTCGGAGGCAGTACGCCCTCGGGGTCCGCGAAGGCGTGGCCGGCGGCGAACACCCGGTCGGTGGGCGGCAGCCCACCGTCCACGGCCAGGCCGTGCGCATCCGCGTCGGGCTCCAGGCCCCCGGCCAGGTCCGGCCCGAAGTCCGGGGCCAGCTCCGCGCCCGACACCTCGGCCGCGCCGTCGGTGCCCGAAACCGGGTCCGGGACCGGTTCCGCGCCCGGGGGCGACGCCTCGGCGGCGGCCGCAGCCCCGCCAAGCGGCGCATCCGGGTCGGGCTCCGGTCCCCCGGCCGGATCCGGAGCGAACTCGGGGGCCAGGTCCGCATCGGCATCCGGAGCCGCGCCCGGGGCCGGCTGCGCGCCCGGGAGCGGCGCCTCGGTGGCGGCCGTGGCCTCGCCGGGCAGTGCATCCGGGTCGGGGCCGGGCCCCGCAGCCGCGTCCGGCCCGAAGTCCGGGAGCTGGGCGAGGTCAGGACCAAGGGCCGAAGCCTCGGCCGCTTCCGGCGTCTCGGTGTCCCACTCCATGCTCCGCAGGAGCTCCGCGTCCGCCTCCGGGCCCAGGTCCCGGAAGGGCGCGGGCTCGGGCTCGGCCCCGGCCTCGGCCTGCGCCAGGAGCTCCGCGTCCCGTTCCGCCACCGGAGGTACCCGGCGGGGCGGGATGGTGTTCTCGTTCGCCTCCGCGATCACGCCCGGCAGCTGGAGCTCCGGCATGCCCGGCGAGGCGAAGGTGTGCACCGGCGAGGTCGGCGGGGTGACCGGGAGCAGGGCCGCCGGGACGACCACCAGGGCCTCCGTGCCGCCGTGCCGCGGGGCGCGCAGCTCCGCGGTGACCCCGTGGCGGGCCGCGAGGCGCCCCGCCACGTACAGGCCGAGGCCCAGGCCGTGTTCCGCTTCCGGCTCCTCGTCGTACGCCTCGGGCGTGGCCAGGCGGGCGTTCAGCGCGTCCAGCCGGTCGCCGGAGACGCCGATGCCCTCGTCCACGACGGACAGCACCACGTCACCCGATTCGAGCAGCCGCCCGGAGACCTTCACCTTGGCCTCCGGCGGCGAGAACGTCGTCGCGTTCTCCAGCAGTTCGGCGAGCACGTGCGAGATGTCGTCGGCCGCGTGCCCCGCGACCTGGGTGAACGGGGGCAGCGCCGCCAGGTCGACCCGTTCGTAGCGCTCGATCTCGCTGACCGCGGCCCGCATGACGTCGACCAGCGGGACCGGGGCCCCGGCGCCGTGGCCGTGCTCCTGTCCGGCCAGGACCAGCAGGTTCTCGTTGTGGCGGCGCATGACCGTCGCCAGGTGGTCCATCTTGAACAGGGTCGCCAGCCGGTCCGGGTCCTGCTCTTTGGACTCCAGCTCCTCGATGACCGCGAGCTGGCGCTCCACCAGGCCGAGGGTCCGCAGCGACAGCGAGACCGACGTCGTCGACATGACGCGGCGGTGCTCTTCGAGGCCGGCCCGCAGCTCTGTCAGCTCCTGCTCCAGTGCATCCCGGCCCGAGGTCAGCGCCTCGTTGCGGCCGATGAGCCGGCGCCCGTCGGCGACGAGGCCGGCGATCCGGGTGTGCAGGGAGACCGTCTGGTCGCGGACCGCGTTGAGGTGGCGTACGACCTCGGCGAACTCGTCGTTGCGGCCGGTGAAGCGGACCGGCTCGACCGAGCCCTCCGGGGTCGCCAGCCGGGCCGCGCCGCGGCGCAGTACGGACAGCGGCCGGGTCAGCGAACGCGCGACGGCCGTCGAGAAGCCGACGGCGACCAGGAACAGCAGGCCGAGGACCGCGACCAGCATCTCCAGCCGGGTCACGTCGTCGTCGCGCAGGGTGGCGAGCGCGGTGGCCCGCTGCCCGGCGAGGGTGGACTCCACGGACCGCATGCGGTCGATCCGGGCGGTGAGCGCGGGGGCGACGGTGGCGCCGTCGAGCTTGCGGTCGGCGGTGGACAGCGTGGGCCGCTCGGTGAGCCGCTTGAGGTAGTCGTCGGCCGTCTTGACCTCGGGGCCGGTGACGGTGGCGGCGAGGGTCTGGCGTACGTCGGGCCGCGCGACCCGGGTGAAGTCGTCGAGGGCGGCCTGCTCCCGTACGCGGGCCCGCTGGGCGGCGGTGGTCAGTTCGTCCACGGCCGCCGTGTTGGAGGACTGCTCGCCGCGGGGGACGGCCAGCGCGGCGAGCAGCAGTCCGCGGGTGGCCGAGGCCTGATCCACGGCCTGGCCGAGGGGGGCCAGCGGGCGGGTGGTGGCGAGGGCGGCGACGGCGCGCGGCGGGGTCAGCTCGGCGAGCCGGTCGCCGGGGGCGAGCAGCTCCGCGATGACGCCCGTGTACGCCTGCTGGGCGGCGAGGGCGCTGCCCTTGCCGTCGACGGCCTCGCTGCGGACGGCCTGGACGCGGCCGAGGGCGCGGGCGAGCGCCTCGTCGGCCTCGTTCTGGACCTCGGCGAGCTGGCGGTCGGTGAGCGCGGTGCGCTCCTGGACGGGGCCCTTCGCCTGTGCGCCGGGGCGGCCCTTGGCCACGTACTCGACGACGGCGTCGCGCTCGTCGCCGAGGAGGTGCGCGAGGGTGAGGGTGTGCTGGGTCTGCTCGGCGAGCGTGACCAGCTGCTGGGAGTCGTTCAGCTCCCGTGTCGCGGAGACCACGGCTGGGGTACCGGCCGCGAGGACGGTGAGGCCGGCGACGGCGACGCCGAGGACGAGCCTGCTGCGCACGCGGACAGGGCGTCCTGCGGGGGCGGGTCCGTCGGTGGCGGTGCCGTTCTTCCGAGACCGCTTCTTCTGCACCGGTGCTCGCAATCCTGTACGTGTGCTCGTGCTCGTCTACTCGTGTGGCCGAGGTAACGGCCGGTCAACAAGTAAACGCCCCCTGCCCCCTCGTACCGCCTCAGACCTTTGCAGTGTGTTGGGGAGAGAGCCCGACATCGCCCACCCGGCCACTCGAACGAGTGAACATCACGGATGAGTTGGCAACCAACTCGGCGGGGCGCTGCCAGAGGGCCGTCATGGACGGGTGGTTGAAAGATCGATGGGGGCTTTGGCAGTATGCCCGCCCACATCTCCCGGGGGGCCGCCGAGCGCCTCCGGGGACGGGCGGCTGCCGCCCGTCCCGCCTGCTCCACATTGGTACGGACTTTTCGGTCCAGCGCGGCCGTGCGGTGTATGCGCGCCGGGCAGAATGTCCGCATGCGCATCGACCTCGCCTCGGCCCCCGGCAACCCGGAACGCCCCAACGAGGACTGGCTATCGGCGGCGATACCCGCTGCGGGCGGCGGAGTCCTGGTCGCCCTGGACGGGGTCACCCCGCCGAGCGGCGAGGTGGGGTGCGCGCACGGCGTGCCCTGGTTCACGGCCCGGCTCGGGGGCCGATTGACCGAACTGTCCGGATCGCGGCCGGACATGCCGCTGGACCGGATCCTGGCGGAGGCCGTCCGCGACACCGCCGACGCACACCGGGACACCTGTGACCTTTCTCACGTGCGGACCCCGCAGGCGACGGTGGTGATGGTCCGTTGGGACGGGGCGTCCGTGGAGCACCTCGTGCTGTCGGATTCCGTACTGCTCCTCGAAGGGCCCGGGGGCGAGGTGACGCCGGTGCTCGACGACCGGCTCGACCGGATCCCGCGCGAGCTGCTGCGGACGCAGACCGCGGCGGACGCGCTGCGCAATGCGGAGGGCGGGTTCTTCACGGCGGCCGCGGACCCGGCGGTGGCCGCCCGCGCGGTGACCGGGCGCAGCCCGCGCGAGCGGGTCCGGGCGGTGGCGGCGCTCACCGACGGGGCGAGCCGGTGGACGGACACGTTCGGGGAGGGTGACTGGGCGCAGTGCCTGGCGGTGCT
Source organism: Streptomyces sp. NPDC050448 (assembly GCF_040655295.1). NCBI lineage: Bacteria > Bacillati > Actinomycetota > Actinomycetes > Kitasatosporales > Streptomycetaceae > Streptomyces > Streptomyces sp. NPDC050448. The sequence continues at coordinate 97,247 of NZ_JBFAJR010000002.1, forward strand.
CCGGAAGGAGGGCGCGCAGGGGCTGATCGGCCGGGTCCGCGCCCTGGAGTCGGACCCGGGCCGCCACCTGACCCGCGGCAAGCGCCACGACGACGCGTCGGCGGCGTACGCGGAGCTGTAGCTGTAGCTGTAGCTGTAGCTGTGTCAGCCCGGCCGGACACAGCCATCGGCCGGTGTGAAATCCAGCCCCGCCGGGGCCTACTCCTCGCCCTGGTTCAACTGATTCAGCAGTCGGGCCAGTTCCGCGACCTCACCCCGGTCCCAGTCCGCGAGCTTGCGCATGTACTGCTCGCGCCGGGCGCCCCGTACGCGCAGGAACCGGTCCCGGCCCTCGTCCGTGAGCCCGACCAGGAAGGCCCGGCCGTCGGCGGGGTCCGGCTCGCGGGCCACCAGGCCCAGCACCTCCAGGGCGCGCAGCTGCCGGCTCATGGTGGCCTTGCCGACCCCGAAGTAGGCGGCGAGCTCGGTGGCCCGCTGGCGGCCCGCGGCCTCCAGCCGGACGAGGAGCCCGTACGCGGCGGGCTCCAGCTCGGGGTGCAGGGCGCGCGCCATCTCCCCGGAGGAGGCGCGGGCGCGCCGGAGGAAGACGGACAGCTCCCGCTCCAGAGCAAGGAACTCCTGGTCTTCACTTCCGTGCACGTCCGCTCCCATCGGTGGTGTCCTGAGGCACCAGTATTTCGCAGCGGGTACGGCGGCGGCCCGGGGCCCCGCCGGAGCAAGGTCCCGGGCCGTGCGCGCCGAGCGGCCGGGGGATCAGGGGGCCGGGATCAGGCGGCTGCGGCGACGACCGCCTCCGCCTGGCTGAGCGCCAGTTCGAGGACCTGGCGTACGTCCGTCACCGGGTGCACCTCGAGCCCTTCCAGCACTTCGGACGGGACATCGTCCAGGTCGGCCTCGTTCCGCTTCGGGATGATGACGGTGGTCAGGCCGGCCCGGTGCGCGGCGAGCAGCTTCTGCTTCACCCCGCCGATGGGCAGGACGCGCCCGGTCAGCGAGACCTCGCCGGTCATGGCCACGTCGGTCCGGACCTGTCGGCCCGACAGCAGCGAGGCGAGGGCGGTGGTCATGGTGATGCCCGCGCTCGGTCCGTCCTTCGGTACGGCGCCGGCCGGGAAGTGGATGTGCACGCCCCGGTCCTTCAGGTCGGCGACCGGGAGTTCGAGCTCCGCGCCGTGCGAGCGCAGGAAGCTGAGCGCGATCTGCGCGGACTCCTTCATCACGTCGCCGAGCTGCCCGGTCAGGGTGAGCCCGGCCGCCCCGGTCTCGGGGTCGGCCAGCGAGGCCTCGACGAAGAGGACGTCGCCGCCCGCGCCGGTCACGGCGAGCCCGGTGGCCACGCCGGGGACGGCGGTGCGCCGCTCGGCGGGGTCCTGCGCGGACTCCGGGACGTGGTGCGGGCGCCCGATGAGCCCCCGCAGGTCGTCGGCGCCGATGCGCAGCGGCAACTCCCGCTCCCCCAGTTCGTGCTGGGAGGTCACCTTGCGCAGCAGGCGGGCGATGGAGCGCTCCAGGGTGCGCACGCCCGCCTCGCGGGTGTACTCGCCGGCCAGCCTGCGCAGGGCGTCCTCCTCCAGGACCACCTCGTCGGCGCCGAGTCCGGCGCGTTCCAGCTGGCGGGGCAGCAGGTGGTCGCGGGCGATGACGACCTTCTCGTCCTCGGTGTAGCCGTCGAGGCGGACGAGCTCCATGCGGTCGGCGAGGGCCTCCGGGATGGCCTCCAGGACGTTGGCGGTGGCCAGGAAGACCACGTCGCTCAGGTCCAGTTCCACCTCCAGGTAGTGGTCCCGGAAGGTGTGGTTCTGGGCGGGGTCGAGCACCTCCAGCAGCGCGGCCGCCGGGTCGCCCCGGAAGTCCGAGCCGACCTTGTCGATCTCGTCGAGCAGCACGACGGGGTTCATGGACCCGGCTTCCTTGATGGCCCGGACGATCCGGCCGGGCAGCGCGCCGACGTACGTGCGCCGGTGGCCGCGGATCTCGGCCTCGTCGCGGACGCCGCCGAGGGCGACGCGTACGAACTTGCGCCCCATGGCGTGCGCGACGGACTCCCCGAGGGAGGTCTTTCCGACGCCCGGAGGCCCGACGAGCGCGAGCACGGCCCCGCCCCTGCGGCCGCCGATGACGCCCATGCCGCGCTCGGAACGCCGCTTGCGCACGGCGAGGTACTCGGTGATGCGGTCCTTCACGTCGCTGAGCCCGGCGTGCTCGGCGTCGAGGACGGCCCGGGCCCCGCGGATGTCGTACTCGTCCTCGGTCCGCTCGTTCCAGGGCAGTTCCAGCACCGTGTCCAGCCAGGTGCGGATCCAGGAGCCCTCCGGGGACTGGTCGCTGGCCCGCTCCAGCTTCTCGACTTCCTTGAGCGCGGCCTCCCGTACCTTCTCGGGGAGGTCGGCGCCCTCGACGCGGGCCCGGTAGTCGTCGGACTCCTCGCCGTCCTTCTCCCCGTTCAGCTCGCGCAGTTCCTTGCGTACGGCCTCCAGCTGGCGGCGCAGCAGGAACTCGCGCTGCTGCTTGTCGACGCCGTCCTGGACGTCCTTGGCGATGGACTCGGCGACGTCCTGCTCGGCGAGGTGTTCGCGGAGCCAGGTGACGGCCAGCCCCAGCCGTGCCACGGGGTCGGCGGTCTCCAGCAGCTCGACCTTCTGGGCCACCGTCAGGAACGGCGAGTACCCGGAGTTGTCGGCGAGCGCGGACACCCCTTCGATCTGCTGGACCCGGTCCACGACCTGCCAGGCCCCGCGCTTCTTGAGCCAGCTGGTGGCGAGCGCCTTGTACTCCTTGACGAGCTCGGTGACGGACCCCGGCAGCGGATCGGCCAGTCTTTCGTCGACGCTCTCGCCCTCGACCCAGAGCGCCGCCCCGGGCCCGGTGGTCCCGGCCCCGATCCGGACGCGGCCGACACCGCGGATGAGCGCCCCCGGATCGCCGTCGGAGAGCCGCCCCACCTGCTCGACGGTCCCGAGCACACCGGTGCCGGCGTACTTCCCGTCGACCCGCGGCACGAGCAGCACCCGGGGCTTCCCGCTCCGGACCGCCGCCTGGGCGGCCTCGACGGCCCCCCGTACCTCGGCATCGGACAGGTCCAGCGGAACGACCATCCCAGGCAGCACGACCTCGTCGTCGAGCGGCAGCACGGGCAGAGTGAGCGTTACGGACGTCGAAGCCATGATCTTCCCTCCGGCAGTGAAGTTGAGCTATGCCGACTCAATGCATGTGCGCCCCCCGATGTTCCCCAACCCCCGTTCGCCCCCGGCGAACACGCTCCGGCGATGTCCTGTAGCGGCTGACCTTGCACAGGTCGGATTGACCTTGCATCCGGGCCTGCACAGAGAAACCGGATCTTGCCTACGGCTGCGGGTTCGTACTGTCGGACGACGTCAGAGCGTCAGCGGGAGCGGGAGACGACACGAGATGTCAGGGGTCGGCGACATGAGCCTTGTCGGTAGGTGGTGACGGCTCGGAGAGCATCCGCAGACTGGTAAGCGATCAGGCTCCTCGGACGGAGGAGGAACGGACGCACCCTCGCCACCGGCGGCTTCGACAAGACCGTGCGGCTGTGGAACGTCGTACTCCCCCAGCCGGCCGCAGCAGTGAAGAAGATCTGCCAGTCCGTCAATCGCGGCCTCACCCGCGAGGAACGGACGGCGTACCTGCCAGGCCAGTCGGTGGGGCGCGTGTGCTCCGCCCGCTGACGCAGCACACCCCTGAAGCGCCGCGGGACCGGCGTCACTCCGTCAGTGGCCAGCCGCCTGCCGGGATCGTTCCACAGTCCGAACGACGTGCTCAGTCCGTGGGTGTGATGTGGATGTCGCCCGAGGAAGTGCGGATCGAGAGGCGGGACGGTGCCGTCGGGGTCGTCGGGAGGGGGGTGTCCTGCTTGCCCGAGGCGGTGGCCGTCGTGATCCGGTACGGGGCCTGCGGGACCTGGAGGGTGATGTCCCCCGAGCTGGTCTGCGCCGACACCGACGCCGGCGGCTTCGCGAACGTCAGGCTGGCATCGCCCGAGGAGGCGCGGAGCTCCGCGGTCGGGCCGGTGAGGCCGGTGGCGGTGACCGACCCCGACGAGGTACGGACCTTCAGCGGGCCGGCGATCCGGTCGGCCCTGACGTCGCCGGAGGAGGACGAGAGCTCGGCCCCGGCCACCCCGGCCACTGTGATGCGGCCGCTGCTGCTCTCCAGCTTGACCGTGGCCGAGGCCGGGATCTCCAGGCGATAGTCGATGTAGCAGGTGTCGGAGCAGCCGTCCGTGAACGTGAGGACGCCTCCGGAGACCCGTTGACCCGGCGTCGGCGCGGTGTCGCCGCGGTAGTGGACGGTCCGGTGGACGGTGACCCCCGGGCCCGTGCCGGGGGTCACCTCGATGGAGCCGCTCGTCGCCTCCTTCACCTCGACCGCCGTGACGGCCTCGCCGACCGTGGCGTCGGCGGCCGCCGTCTTCTGCTCGGTGTCGTCGAGGGAGCATCCGGAGAGCAGCAGTCCAGCGGCAAGGGCGACAACTGCCGTGCGGGAGAGCCGGGGGGAGATGACGTGGGAAGGCATGTCCGAGAGTCTGCCGACTCAAGATCCACCTGCCGATGGCGGCTACACCCGGATCCATGGTGGTGCTGGCACCACCCCGGCCCCCCTCCTCACAAGCCGGCCGCTCCGTCGATCCGCTCGCGCAGCAGGTCGGCGTGCCCGTTGTGGCGGGCGTACTCCTCGATCATGTGGATCAGCACCCAGCGCAGCGACACCTTCCCGCGCCACCCGTCCTCGCCCTCCGCGTCCAGGTCGGGTGCGGCGGCCGCGAAGGACTCCGCGAACGCGACCTCGTCCCGCCAGGCCTCCCACGCCGCCGCGACGGCCCCCGGGCCGGACACCGCCCCGTCGAAGTCGCCGTCCGGGTCCGCCTCCGAGGAGAACAGGGCCGGCACCTCCTGCCCGGCCAGGACCCGGCGGAACCAGCGGCGCTCCACGTCGGCGAGGTGCCGGACCAGGCCGAGCAGCGAGAGTGTGGACGGCTCCGCCGACCGCAGGGACAGGGGCTCCGCGGCCAGCCCGGCGCACTTCAGCTCGAGCGTCGCGCGCTGCGCCGCCAGGACGTCGGCGAGCAGGATCCGCTCGTCGCCCGTCGTGGAGCCGGTGAAGCGGGTCTCGGAGGCAGCGAAGAATTCCGCCCGCCGGCCCGTCACCGCGGGCAGCTCCGGGCGCATGGCCCAGTCGGTCCACGAGCCGTCGTACACCGCCAGGTCGCAGTAGCCGGCGAGGGTGGCGCCCAGCGCCAGCACGCACGCCGTCACACCCGAACCGCAGCTGAAGTACAGCCGCTCCCGGTCACCGCTCAACGCGGCGAAGGCCTCGCGGAGTTCCCCGGCGGGCCGCATCAGGCCGCCGTCCCGCTGGAGGTCCCCGAACGGCAGGTTCACCGCCCCCGGCATGTGCCCCCCGCGCAGCCCGGCCCGCGGTTCCGGGGCGGTGCCGGTGAAGCGCTCGCGGGTACGGGCGTCCACTACGACCGCTGCCGGATCGGCCAGGGCCGCGCCGACCGCGTCGGCGTCCACCAGCAGCCCGGTCCGCGGCCGGGCGGTGAAGGAGCCGCGCGGGCCCTCGTACGCGGGGCCGCACGCCTCGACGGGCAGTCCGGCGGCGGTCCAGGCGGGCAGCCCGCCGTCCAGGACGGCGGCCCGGTCGAAGCCCATGGCGCGCAGCATCCACCAGGCGCGGGCGCTGGAGTAGATGCCGGCGCCGTCGTAGACGACGACGGTGCTGATGTCGTCGACGCCGAGCGCGCGTATCGCCTCCTCGAACTCGACGGCCCCGGGCATGGCGTGCGGGGCGGGGGCGTCGTGGTCGGACAGGGCGCCGTCGAGGTCGAAGGGCCGCGCGCCCGGGATCCGCCGGCCGGCGCCGCGGTGGGCGCCGACGGAGGCGTCGAACACGACGAGGCCCGGCTCGCCGAGCCGGCCGGCCAGCCAGTCCGCCCCGACCAGCGGTCCGGGCCCGGCAGCGGCGACGGCGGCGGCGGCCTCGAGAGGACGGGACGGGGTCATACGGCACCTCCGGGTGAGGGACGGGCCTCGGCAAGGGAAACGGCCCGTCGCACATCCTCCTACGGGGCCCGACGGCTGTTGCAACGCGCCTTGCCGGGAGGGGAGTTCGCGAGGATGCTCCTGGATGAGTCCCTGGACGCCCTCACCGAGGACGACGGGGAACGCGGGCCGTTCCGCCGGGCGCTCGGGAGCACCTCCGGGGTCGCCCGGCTGGCCGGCGAGGTCGGCCTCCCGGTGGCCGAGGCCGTCCGCCGGGCGCCGGCGCTCTTCGGCGTGCAGGTCCCCGTCTCCCCGAGGTCGTTAGGGTGCGGCCATGGAACCGGAAACGATCACCGTCCTGGACGGCCGCGAGTGGACCCCCGATCCGGAACCGGTGCACCGGATCCTGGCGGACCTGATCACCGGCGGCGCGGCCCTGGGCTGGGTCGACCCGCCCTCGCCGGACGAGGTCGCACAGCTGCTCGACGACGTGGTCACCGCGGCCCGGTCCGGGGACGCGGCCCTGCGCGTCGCCCACCTGGGCGGCCGCCTCGTCGGACTGGGCTACTGGCGGCGCTACGCCAGGCCGACGCACCGGCCGCATGCCGATCTGGAGAAGGTCGCGGTCGACGCTGCGGCCCACGGGCGCGGCATCGGCCGGGCGCTCACGGCCGCCCTGATCGCGGACGCCCGGGCCGCAGGGATCGAGGTCCTCACCCTGGACGCCCGAGGCGACAACACCCACGCCCTGGGGCTCTACCGCTCACTGGGCTTCGCCGAGTACGGCCGCCTCCGCGACTTCGTCGCCGTCGGGGACGACCGCTACGACAAGGTGTTCTACATGCAGGACTTGCGCGGTTAGCGCGCCGCCCAGGCGGTGAAGTCGGCCCAGGCGGCGGGGGCCACGGTCAGGGACGGGACGGCGAGGTCCTTGGAGTCCCGGACGTGGACGGCGTGCGTGCAGGTGGCCACTTCGACGCACGCGCCGCCGCTGGAGTCGCTGTAGCTCGACTTGTACCAGTCGTACGCCACCTCGACGCACGCGCCGCCGCCGTCGTTGCTGTAGCTGGACTTGAACCACCGCAAGGTGCCGCTCATCGCTACTCTCCCGCCAACCGCTCGACAAGGCCCAGTGATTCACGTGGGCCAAGGGCCTGTGCGCGGATCCTCGCATACCGCTGTGAATAGGTGCTCACCTTCGCCCCGTCGCTGAGCAGCAGGCTCTCGTCCTGCATTTCCAGGTAAACCAGACGCTCGTGCTTGGGTGTTTCGACGAGATACATCCCGCCACGCATGCCCGCGTGCTCACCGGAGAACCCGCAGTCGAGGGGGAGCACCTGCACACTGACATTGCGACGCTGGGCGAGCTCCGCCAGGTGCCGGTACTGGTCGCGCATGATGATCTTGTTGCCGACCCCTCGGCGCAGCGCAGCCTCGTCGAGGATGAGCTGGATGAGCGCTGCGGGCTCCCGGTCGAAGAGGGCGGTGCGGGCCATCCGTGCCTCGACCAGCTCGTCGAGTCTCTGAGTCGAGAGAACCGGGTAGCCGCCCGCCATCAGTGCGCGGGCATAGGGCTCCGTTTGGAACAGGCCGTAGATCGCCTGATTCTCGAACAGGTACAGGCTGAGGGCTTCCTGCTCCAGTAGGGCGAAGTCCTGGAAATACGGAGGGAATTTTTCCAGCCGGACCCATTCGCGGGCCACCTCGAAGGCCCCGAGACCGGCCCCGATCGTCTCCTCCAGCTTGACCAGCATCTCGTCGCTGGCAGGCTGGGCGCCTGTCTCCACCGCGCTGATCGCCGCACCCGAGTAGCCCACCCTCTGTCCCAGTTCCTTCTGGGTCAGCTTCTCCTTCTGCCTCAATACCCGCGCCAGATGGGAAACCATGTGGGTCGCCCCACCAGCCATCGCCTTGTGGTCAGTCTTCGCCATGGAGATTCCCCCACTCAACCGGATGCAGCGCCGCTCAGGGTCACGAAAACGGTAGACCTGTGCGGGCACGCCAGTGGAGCGAATACAGAAAAGCGGCACCTTACGGGCAGCGGCCCGGCTGGGCGTAGACCACGATCCGGGCCCCCCGGACCTCGTCCACCGAGCAGAGGTCGAAGTGCGAGGCCAGCGTCTGCCGTTTGACCGCCTCCCGGGGGTACGGGTCCAGCGGCTCGCCCGCCGGGTCCTGCAGGGCCACCACCCGGGGGGCGTCCACGAGGCGGGCCCAGATCTCCGCCGTCGGCAGCTCCGCGCCCCACAGGCTGTGCGAAGCCGCCGGGGTGCGGCCCAGGGCGAGGTCGCGCAGGCCCCCGTACACCTGCGGCGAGGACAGCAGCCACTCGCGCCGCCGCGACGGCATGAACAGCACCGCGTCCCCCGGCCGGGCCCGCTCCCGGACCGTGGCGGCCACCGCGAGCACGTCGTCCCTGCGGCTCTCGGGGGTGCGCAGCCAGACCGACCACCACCCGAACGGCACCAGCAGGGCGGCCACCAGTACCCACGGCCGCCGCCCCCGCGCCGCCGCCAGCCGGGTCCCGGCGAGCAGGGCGAGCCCGGCCAGCGCGTAGAGCACGTACCGGTCGACGTACCAGGGGTTCACGAGCGAGACCGCCATCAGCAGCCCGGGCGGCAGCAGCACCAGCGGCAGGGCCACCCGTACGAGGTCCCGCCCGGCCCCCCGCGCGAGCAGCAGCGAGGCCGCCGCGGCCACCCCGTACGCCGCCCAGTCCTGCCAGCCCGGCCGTCCGAGCCAGCCCAGCTGCTGCTCCGCCTGCCGCGCGCTCACCACGGCCAGCGGCAGCAGCAGGACCGCCACCACCGTGGCGCTCACGCGCCAGCCGCGCGAGCGCCACGCCCAGAAGGCGTGCGCGAGCAGGGCCAGTGCCGCGAACTCGTGCAGCCAGCAGCCCAGCAGCAGGACCGTCGTGTACCCGACCCAGCGCTCGCGCAGCATCAGGTACGTCGCCCACACCACGGCGGCCGCGACGAGGGCGTACGAGCGGCCCTCCTGGGCGTACATCTGCACGGGCGGCAGTACGGCGTAGGCCACTCCGGAGCACAGCGCGGCCCGCTCCCCCGCGAGCCGGTGGGCGACGGCGGCCACCCCGGCGGCCGCGAGGGCGGTGGCGGCGACGGACGGCAGGCGCAGCGCCCACAGGCCGCCGGCCGCCGGCCCGCCGCCGTCCCAGGCCAGGAAGACCCCGTGCATCAGCAGGTAGTACAGCCCGTGCACGGCGTCGACCTGCCCGAGCAGCTCCCGGATACCGCCGAGCGGCCGGTGCGCCACCTGCCAGGTGACGGACTCGTCGCGCCACATGCTGGCGCCGCGGCGCAGCCCCCAGAGGCCGAGGAGGGCGGCGAGCAGCGGCGGCAGCCAGCGCCAGGCGGCGATGCGGCGGATGTCGTCCTCCCGGTGCTTTCCGTACGGGTGGTGCCGACTCCATACTCGGGGGTCGGCCCGAAAACCTACGGGGGTGGGTGTGCGCGCGTTCCGAGCGGTGGCGGCGGTGCTGCTGAGTGCGGTGGTCCTGAGCGGGTGCGGCTCGGGGGGTGGCGCGGCGGACAGGCCGGCCGCGAGTCCCTCGTCCGGCGGCAGCGGCAGCAGCAGCAGCACCACTGCGTCCGCTTCGGCGCAGCCGTCACCCGGACCCGCGTCGAGCACGACCGGTGCGCCGCCGGGGAAGCCGACGAGCACGCCGACGGCCTCGTCCGTCCCCCAGCCGCCGGCCCCCTCCTCGGCGCTGGAGCGGCTGGTCACGGTCACCCGCAGCGGGGGCTTCACCGGGAAGACGAGCACTCTGCTGGTCAAGGGCGACGGCTCGTGGACCCGGCTGGACGGGCAGGCGAAGCCGACGGGCTCCGGAAAGCTGTCACCGGACGGGGTGACGAAGCTGCGCGCGGCGCTCGGGGGCGCGGACTTCGCGCACCTGCCCCGGGTCCCGACCGGCGGCCCGACGGTCTTCGACGGGTACCTCTACGTCTTCGTGCACGGCGGCTACGAGGTGGCCGCCGACCAGGGGTCGCTGACGCCGGGCCTGCAGAACGTGCTGGACGCGCTGCCCCCGTTCGAGCAGTAGGGCCTCCGCCGCGCGGGGCGGGACGGGGCCGCCCGGTGGATCACGGGGCGGGGGGCGGTGTGTCCCCGGGCGCCGTGCCGGACGGCTGTGGCTTGATCGTCGGGTGGTCCCGGTCGAGGACCGGGCGGATCAGCCGGTGTCCGCGGCGCACTCCGAGTGGGTGGCGCGGCCCGTTCGACGAGGAGTGGTGATGGTGGGACTGAACCCACGGCATGCTGTGAACGAACGACGGGCTCCGCGGTCACGGGGTCTGGCACGGCGTGCCGGTCTGCTGCTGGCCACGGCGGTGCTGCCGGCGGCGGCGCTGGTACTGCCCACCGCCACTCCGGCGGCTGCGGCGCCGGTGACCGTCACCTTCGGCGCGGGCGCCAATCAGCCCTTCACGGTCCCGGCCGGGATCACCTCGCTGTCCGTCACCGCCACCGGCGCCGCCGGCCAGAACGGAGGCAACGGCGGCACGGGCGGGGCCGGCGGCACCGTCACCGCCACCCTCCCCGCCACCCCGGGCGCCACCCTGTACGTCAACGTCGACACCGGCGGCGGCAGCAGCACCGGGAGCTTCCCCGGAGGCACCGGGGGCGGCGCCAGCGACGTCCGCACCTGCAGTTCTGCCGCCCCCGGCTGCACCCTGACCGGCGTCACGGGCACCGACCCGCGCCTCATCGTCGGCGGCGGCGGAGGCGGCGGCGGGCACGGCGGCTCCACCATCACGGCTCCCGAGACCACCGGCGGTGCCGCCGGCAGCACCGGGGGCACCGGCGGCTCCAGGCCGAACGGCGCCACGGGCGGTGGCGGTGGCACCCAGACCGCGGGCGGTGCAGGGGGCGTCACGTGTCCGACGTACTCCTCGACCAACGGCACCAACGGCCAGTCCGGCTCCGGCGGCATCGGCGGGACCGGCTTCGGCGGCGGCGGAGGCGGGGGCGGCTGGTTCGGCGGAGGCGGAGGCGGAGGCTGCAACGCCATCACCTCGAACGGCACGGGGGGTCCCGCCGGTGGCGGTGGCGGGTCGAACCTCGTCCCGGCCGGCGGCACGTCCGGCGCCGCGGCGGGAGCCGCGCAGGTGACCATCACGTACGTGCTGCCCGACACCTGCGCGACCGCGACGGCCACGATCACGGGAACCAACGGTCCCGACGTCCTGATCGGCACACCCGGCGACGACGTCATCTTCGGCCTGGGCGGCAGCGACGTCATCGACGGCCGCGGCGGGAACGACATCCTGTGCGGCGGCACCGGGAACGACAGCATCTCCGGCGGTGCGGGCAACGACCGCATCGAGGGCCAGGACGGCGCCGACTACCTCAACGGCGGCGACGGCAACGACGCCCTCTTCGGCGGCAACGGCAGCGACTCCCTCGACGGCGGCCCGGGCACGAACACCAACGACGGCGGCCCCGGCTCCAACTTCTGCACCCGCCCCCGCACCGGCCCCGGCTGCAGCTGAGGCCTGCCCGGCGGCTCCCGAAGGAACGGCCCCGCACCCCCGCCCCCAGCGGCCGGGAGCGGGGCCGTGGCGACCGCCTCGCAGGCGGGCCGGGCCGCAGCTCGCCCCGGGCGACGCCCGTCTCTCGATGGCGGCGGCGCAGGCCTCGCGGCCGGATGTCCCGAACGGCACGGTCGACCCGGTGTTCCCGCACGGCCACGGCCCGGCCCTGTAGGGGGTCGACAAAAAGCGCGCGGTTGCCGACGATCACCGCGCACCGGGTGGCCGTGCCGTGGGGGGACGACCACCCGGCATCACCGCCCATATCCCCATTCCCGCCATAATCGGAATCATCGCTTCCGCTGGTTTCCCTGTCCGAACCCCGCATAGCCGCAGGCCGGTGCCTCCTCTACGCTGCACCCCTACCACGCGGATCTTCAGGGGCGGGAAATGGAACAGACACACACCACCCACGGCGGAGCCGCGGCCACCCCAGGCGCGCAGCGGCGCGTGCTCGTGGTCGAGGACGATCGCACGATCGCCGACGCCATCGCGGCCCGGCTGCGCGCCGAGGGGTTCCAGGTTCAGGCCGCGTTCGACGGCCCGGCCGCCGTGGCTGCGGCCGAGAGCTGGCAGCCCGAGCTGCTGGTCCTCGACGTCATGCTGCCCGGCTTCGACGGCCTGGAAGTCTGCCGCCGGGTCCAGGCGCAGCGGCCGGTGCCGGTACTGATGCTCACCGCCCGGGACGACGAGACCGACATGCTGGTCGGGCTCGGCGTCGGTGCGGACGACTACATGACCAAGCCGTTCTCGATGCGCGAGCTCGCGGCGCGGGTCCACGTCCTGCTGCGGCGCGTGGAGCGGGCCACCCTGGCCGCCACCGCCCCGCGCGGGGCCACCCTGCGCCTGGGCGATCTGGAGATCGACCACGCACAGCGCCGGGTCCGGGTGCAGACCGAGGACGTACACCTCACGCCCACCGAGTTCGACCTGCTGGTGTGCCTGGCCGGGACCCCGCGGGCGGTGCTCTCGCGGGAGCAGCTGCTCGCCGAGGTGTGGGACTGGGCCGACGCGTCCGGGACCCGTACGGTCGACAGCCACATCAAGGCCCTGCGCCGGAAGATCGGGGCGGAGCGGATCCGTACGGTCCACGGCGTCGGGTACGCCCTGGAGACCCCGGCCCAGGCGTGAGCGCCGGGCGCCCCGACCGGGGGCGCGGCGTCGGCCACCCCGGTGGAGCCGGTGCTCGCACCGGGGGACTGCGGCCGTACTCCCCGTTCTCGATCAAGACCAAGCTCGGCACGCTCGTCGTGGTGTCGGTCTTCATCACGACGGGCCTGCTGATGGTGGCCCTGCGCACGGACACCGAACTGCGGTTCATCACGGTGTTCTCGGTGATCGCCTCGATGCTGATCACCCAGTTCGTGGCGCACAGCCTGACGGCGCCGCTGGACGACATGACCCGGGTGGCCCGCGCGATATCCCACGGGGACTACACCCGCCGGGTGCGCGGGGCCGGGCGCCGCGACGAGCTGGGCGACCTGGCCTCCACGATCAACCTGATGGCGGACGACCTGGAGGCGGTCGACCAGCACCGCAAGGAGCTGGTCGCCAACGTCTCGCACGAGCTGCGCACCCCGATCGCCGCGCTGCGGGCGGTGCTGGAGAACGTCGTGGACGGGGTCTCCGAGGCCGATCCGGAGACCATGCGGACGATGCTGAAGCAGACCGAGCGCCTGGGCCGGCTCGTGGAGACCCTGCTGGACCTCTCCCGGGTGGACAACGGAGTGGTCCCGCTGCGGGCCCGCCGCTTCGAGGTGTGGCCGTACCTGTCGGGGGTCCTGAAGGAGTCGGGCCTCGCGGCCGCCGGCCGGCCGGGGCTGCTCTCCGGCTCCGGCGGGCACACCCGCAACGACGTGCATCTGCATCTGGACGTGTTCCCGCCCGAGCTCACGGCGTACGCGGACGCCGAGCGTCTGCACCAGGTGGTGGCGAACCTGATCGACAACGCGGTCAAGCACAGCCCGCCGCACGGCCGGGTCACCGTCCGTGCCCGGACCGGCGACGCGCCCGGGAGTCTCGCGCTCGAAGTACGCGACGAGGGCCCCGGCATCCCGGAGGCGGAGCGGCACCGGGTCTTCGAGCGGTTCAACCGGGGCAGCGCGAACGGCGGCGACGGCGGTACCGGACTGGGCCTGGCCATCGCCCGCTGGGCCGTCGGCCTGCACGGAGGGCATATCGGAGTGGCCGAATCGTCACGCGGCTGCCGCATCCTCGTCACGCTTCCGGGCAGCTCCCAGGCGTCACATTGACGTAGGGTTCGAGTGCGTAGGACATGATCTCGGCCACACGTGCCCGGGGTCCGTCAGGGGTGCGAAGCCATGGGGGCCGCAACCACGGTGCCCCCTACCCGAACCACGCTAGTTTCCCGCCATTCAGAGCGGTGAAACCCGCCGTTCGGTGTGACCTACGTGACGGAAGTCCCGCCCGGTCTGCATCCAGCGGCCCGGGAGGCGTAGCCTTTATTCCCGCTGTCCATACCTTGTGAAGCGGAAGAGGGCGGTTGCCGCCGTGTCGCCACAGTCCCCCAGTAACCCGAGCACCACGACCGAAGCAGCAGAGGGCGGGAAGACCCCTGCCTCAGGCTTCGGCGCCAATGAGTGGCTCGTCGACGAGATCTATCAGCAGTACCTCCAGGACCCGAATGCGGTCGACCGGGCCTGGTGGGACTTCTTCGCCGACTACAAGCCGGGGGGCACTGCGTCTCCGGTGAAGCCGGACGAACCCAAGAAGTCCCCGACGACGGACGGCGCCTCCGCACAGGCCGCCACCGCCGTCGCCGCAGCTCCGCAGGTCTCCGACGCCGCCGCCACGGGGGCGGCGAGCGCCGCCGCGCCCTCTCTCGCCGCCGCGCCCACACCTGTGTCAGCTCCTGCCCCTGCTCCTGCCACTCCCTCTGGTGCCCCTGCTGTGACTGTCACCTCCCAGGCCCAGGCCGCCGCACCGGCCGCGCCCGCCCCTCAGGCCCCGGCTCCGGCCGCCGCCCCTGTCGCCGCCCCCAAGGCCGCGCCCGCCGCCGAGGCCCCCGCGGGCCCCGAGCTGGTGACGCTCCGCGGCCCGGCCGCCGCGGTCGCCAAGAACATGAACGCCTCCCTCGATGTGCCGACGGCCACGTCCGTCCGCGCCGTCCCGGTGAAGCTGCTGTTCGACAACCGCATCGTCATCAACAACCACCTGAAGCGCGCCCGGGGCGGGAAGATCTCCTTCACCCACCTCATCGGCTACGCGATGGTGCAGGCCATCAAGGCCATGCCGTCGATGAACTACTCCTTCGCGGAGAAGGACGGCAAGCCGACCCTGGTCAAGCCGGAGCACGTGAACTTCGGCCTCGCGATCGACCTGGTGAAGCCGAACGGCGACCGCCAGCTCGTCGTCGCCGGCATCAAGAAGGCCGAGACCCTCAACTTCTTCGAGTTCTGGCAGGCGTACGAGGACATCGTCCGCCGCGCCCGCGTCGGCAAGCTGACGATGGACGACTTCACCGGCGTCACCGTCTCGCTCACCAACCCCGGCGGCCTGGGCACCGTCCACTCCGTGCCCCGCCTGATGCCCGGACAGTCCGTCATCATGGGCGTCGGCTCCATGGACTACCCGGCCGAGTTCCAGGGCACCTCCCAGGACACCCTGAACAAGCTGGGCATCTCCAAGGTCATGACCCTGACCTCGACCTACGACCACCGGGTCATCCAGGGCGCGGCCTCCGGCGAGTTCCTGCGCATCGTCGCGAACATGCTGCTCGGCGAGAACGGCTTCTACGACGACGTCTTCGAGGCCCTGCGCATCCCGTACGAGCCGGTCCGCTGGTTCCGGGACATCGACGCCTCGCACGACGACGACGTCACGAAGGCCGCCCGCGTCTTCGAGCTGATCCACTCCTACCGGGTCCGCGGCCACGTCATGGCCGACACCGACCCGCTGGAGTACAAGCAGCGCAAGCACCCCGACCTCGACATCACCGAGCACGGCCTCACCCTGTGGGACCTGGAGCGCGAGTTCGCGGTCGGCGGCTTCTCCGGCAAGTCGATGATGAAGCTCCGCGACATCCTCGGCGTGCTGCGCGACTCGTACTGCCGCACCACCGGCGTCGAGTTCATGCACATCCAGGACCCGAAGCAGCGCCGCTGGATCCAGGACCGCATCGAGCGCCCGCACTCCAAGCCGGAGCGCGAGGAGCAGCTGCGGATCCTGCGCCGCCTGAACGCGGCGGAGGCCTTCGAGACGTTCCTGCAGACGAAGTACGTCGGCCAGAAGCGCTTCTCCCTGGAGGGCGGCGAGTCCGTCATCCCGCTGCTCGACGCCGTCATCGACTCGGCCGCCGAGGCCCGTCTCGACGAGGTCGCGATCGGCATGGCCCACCGCGGCCGCCTGAACGTGCTCGCGAACATCGTCGGCAAGTCGTACGCGCAGATCTTCCGCGAGTTCGAGGGCAACCTCGACCCGAAGTCCATGCACGGCTCCGGCGACGTCAAGTACCACCTGGGCGCCGAGGGCACCTTCACGGGCCTGGACGGGGAGCAGATCAAGGTCTCGCTCGTCGCCAACCCCTCGCACCTGGAGGCGGTGGACCCGGTCCTGGAGGGCGTGGTCCGCGCCAAGCAGGACGTCATCAACAAGGGCGGCACGGACTTCACCGTCCTGCCCGTCGCCCTGCACGGTGACGCGGCCTTCGCCGGCCAGGGTGTCGTCGCCGAGACGCTGAACATGTCGCAGCTGCGCGGCTACCGCACCGGCGGCACCGTCCACGTCGTGATCAACAACCAGGTCGGCTTCACCGCCGCCCCGGAGTCCTCGCGTTCCTCGATGTACGCGACCGACGTGGCCCGCATGATCGAGGCGCCGATCTTCCACGTGAACGGTGACGACCCGGAGGCCGTGGTCCGCATCGCGCGGCTCGCCTTCGAGTTCCGCCAGGCGTTCAACAAGGACGTCGTCATCGACCTCATCTGCTACCGCCGCCGCGGTCACAACGAGTCGGACAACCCGGCGTTCACGCAGCCGCTGATGTACGACCTGATCGACAAGAAGCGCTCGGTGCGCAAGCTGTACACCGAGTCCCTCATCGGTCGCGGCGACATCACGCTGGAAGAGGCGGAGCAGGCGCTCCAGGACTTCCAGGGCCAGCTGGAGAAGGTCTTCGCGGAGGTCCGCGAGGCCGCCACGCAGCCCGCGGTCGCCCCGCCGGTCACCCCGGCCTCGCAGGCCGACTTCCCGGTGGCGGTGACCACCGCGGTCTCGCAGGACGTCGTCAAGCGGATCGCCGAGTCCCAGGTCAACGTCCCCGACCACGTCACCGTGCACCCGCGTCTGCAGCCGCAGCTGCAGCGCCGCGCGTCGATGATCGACGAGGGCACCATCGACTGGGGCATGGGCGAGACCCTCGCCTTCGGCTCGCTGCTGATGGAGGGCACCCCGGTCCGGCTGTCCGGCCAGGACTCCCGCCGCGGCACGTTCGGCCAGCGCCACGCGGTGCTGATCGACCGGGAGACCGGCGAGGACTACACCCCGCTGCAGTACCTGGCGGACGACCAGGCCCGCTTCAACGTCTACGACTCGCTGCTCTCGGAGTACGCGGCCATGGGCTTCGAGTACGGCTACTCGCTGGCCCGCCCGGACGCGCTGGTCCTCTGGGAGGCCCAGTTCGGTGACTTCGTCAACGGCGCGCAGACCGTCGTCGACGAGTTCATCTCCTCCGCGGAGCAGAAGTGGGGCCAGACCAGCGGTGTCACGCTGCTCCTGCCGCACGGCTACGAGGGCCAGGGCCCGGACCACTCGTCCGCCCGCCCGGAGCGCTTCCTCCAGCTCTGCGCGCAGAACAACATGACGGTCGCGATGCCGACCCTGCCGTCGAACTACTTCCACCTGCTGCGCTGGCAGGTCCACAACCCGCACCACAAGCCGCTGATCGTCTTCACCCCGAAGTCGATGCTGCGTCTGAAGGCGGCGGCGTCGAAGGCGGAGGAGTTCACGAACGGCTCGTTCCGTCCGGTCATCGGCGACGGGACGGTGGACCCGAACGCGGTCCGCAAGGTCGTCTTCTGCGCGGGCAAGGTCTACTACGACCTGGAGGCCGAGCGGGAGAAGCGCGGCATCACGGACACCGCGATCATCCGCATCGAGCGGCTGTACCCGCTGCCGGGTGCGGAGCTCCAGGCGGAGATCGCCAAGTTCCCGAACGCGGCGAAGTACATCTGGGCGCAGGAGGAGCCGGCGAACCAGGGTGCGTGGCCGTTCATCGCGCTGAACCTGATCGACCACCTCGACCTGGCGGTCGGCGCGGACGTCCCGGCGGGCGAGCGCCTGCGGCGCATCTCGCGCCCGCACGGCTCGTCCCCGGCGGTGGGCTCCGCCAAGCGCCACCAGGCGGAGCAGCAGCTCCTGCTGAACGAGGTCTTCGAGGCGTAAGCACTGCGCTAGCTCGAACGGCGGAAGGCCCGGCCCCCGAGGGGCCGGGCCTTCCGGCTGTCCGCCGGCTTCGCTTGCTCGGGGCCTTCACCCCCTCTCCCCATCACCGCTGCGCGGTGGTTACCCACCCGCCCCCACCCGCGGCGAGATAAGGCAAGGTGAATCGCCGGACGGGGTCGGGGGCAGCGGCATTCCGCTGAGCCGAGTCGGCCGGTGGGCCGACGGCTTCGGGGTTCGGCACCCAATCACCCCGGATCAGGGAGGGTTTGGGGGTTTCCCGTCAGTCTCATCGTCTCTCCGGTCCGAGCCGCCCTGTCAAGGGCGCTCCCTCCGGTCGCGTCGCTGCGCGATGCAATGCCGCGTACTTAAGGAGCCACCCCGGTTGCCAACCGGGGCGAAACGGGCACCACGGAGCCCCGGCATCTCTTGCTGAGAGGCGTCGGAAATGGACAGACCGGGACGCTTGCCCCGGTGCTCCCTCCCTGGCGGGCCGCTTGACAGCAGGCGGGAGAGCTTAACTACGAGGCATTGCTGCGCGATGGCCTCCGGCCACCCTGGACAGACCGCCCCGGCCCGGACATACGAAGACTGCCGGGAAGCCCCCAAAAGAACGGCACGGGTCGGAAGGACGCACACGGGCAGACCACGGAGCGGCTGCCCGGTTCCCTGGGGCGGCTGGCCAAGCGCCGCCACCCCGGCCGGGCAGGGTCGGGGGCCCGGGCATCGAGCAGACGTCCGCCCGGGGCCCATACGCAGGCATGTTCCGGGTCGGTGGCGGCTCTACCCGCACGAAACAGCGACCAGCACCCCATCGGGAGCCGCCAATCGCATCTGATCGCTACGCGCTCCTCACCGACGGCGTCCGACGGCCGTCCGGAGCTGGGCATAGGCCGCCACAGATCGCTACGCGGCTGAGGTGACCTGGCGTCAATCAGCCTGGCATGGGCTGGTCGCGGATCAGGCTTCAGGCCTGGAGCATGCCTAGCACGCGACGCTCCGGGAGGCGCCCGTTTCGGGGTCCAGCATGACGGTCACCCCGGAGCCGTGCGGGCAGACCCGACGGGGCCGCTTCGGAACTTCGCTCACCGCGACTCCCTCCTTGCGCAACGCCGCCGCTCGACAAGTAGGGGATTGGACACTGAGGATGTGTGGTGGTTTCTCCGCCGGGTTTGACTCACGGACTGACCGACGCCGACTGGCTGTCCTTCAGGGGATGCGTCGGCTCGCGCGGAGGGCCACCGCAGGCGACCGGACGGGCGTCCGTGACCTCATAGGAGTCAGCCGTTCACCTGCGGATGACGCCTCGCGGGCGTGAGAATCGGTATGGGGCTGTCCGCCGACGCCCATCGATGTTTGGGCGGTGAGCCCGCATAGGAGCATCCGCCTCCGGCCGGGCGTCTCATATGAGGGAGGGCAGGACTCCGCGGGACCAGTGGCCGAGCCAGAAGGCCATGGCGGACGGCTCGTCCTGGCCTTTCGGTGGAGCCGTCGTGCAGCAGGTACTCCGTGGGCGCGATGTAGCCCTCTCCGGGCGAGATGCGGACCCGTACGACGCGGATCGGGTTCCCGGCGGCGACGTGTTCGCGGTAGTCGTTGGTGTGGGGGTGGCGGAGGGCGTAGTCGTCCGGGTGAACGGCCCGGCAAACGGCCTGTGCGTCCAAGCCGCCGAGGATGATGTACCTGGTGCCGGGGCCAAGGTTGAGGGCGAGCCTTCGCCGGCCGCGTGCTTTCGCGCCGTGGATCAGCTTGTCCCAGTTGTCGAGGTGCAGACCGAGCAGCAGGCCGGCCGCGTAGTTCTCGGTCGTCGTCGTCATGTTCGCCTTGGCACGGGCCTGGCCGAGGTACTGGACATCCGGATCGCACATCTCGTCCGCGAGGTGCTCCTGGTCGTCCTCGCCGGGCTCGGGCGGTCGGACGATCTCCACGAGGGTGCTCGGCGGAGTCCAGGAGGGTGCGGTCAGCGTGCGGCCGACAGGCTCGGTGAGTGGCTGCCAGAGCCCGGACGGGATGACGGCGCCCCTCTCGTACTCGGGCCTGTCCCTGATGGTGCGGACCTCGGCGGTTTCGCACCGCTCGCGTAAGGCGTCCACGTCGTTGACGGCCAGGTGCAGGGGCACGGCTTTCCTCCGGTCAGTCGTCGCCGAGGGCGATCTGGAGTTCGTCCACGAGGGCCTCGGCAAGCTGGATCTGCTGCCCGTGGTCGATGCGGATCTTCGCGAGGTGGCCGGCTCCGCGGATCGTGCTCAGATCGTTTCCGCGCAGGTCCAGATCCCGGTAGCGGCCGGCACCGAACTCGGTCAGTTTCAGCCCGCAGTCGGAGAACACGGCGTCGGTCAGGTCGCAGTCGGTGAACGTGGCCTCGGTGAAAGCGCAGCCGGTGAAGGCGACGGGGCCTGTGGCACGGACCTTCTCGAAGGTGGCGAAGTCGAACTTGCAGCTCTCGAAGAGGACGTCATCGAGCACCAGGCTGTCCAGGGCGGCGCCCATCAGCTTGCAGTCACGCACGACAACGCGGGTCAGCTTGCTCTCGCTCCAGCGGGCCGCTCCAAGGTCGCTGCCGGTGATCTCGACACCATGCAGGTTGAGGGCCTCGAACTCGACCCGCTTGGCGTGCACGCCGGTGATACGGCCGGTGATGAGCTGGGCGTCCGTGAGTTCGAGCGAGCGAAGCTCGGCGTCTCCGTACGTGAAGTCCTGCACGGCGCCGCGCGGGCTGTCGAGCATGTCGACGCGGGACAGGTAGATGCCGGGCTCGTCCAGGTCGGGCAGGGTGACGGTGACGTAGCCCAAGGTACGGGTGGCCATGGGGTTCTCCTTCAGGGTGTGCCGGGGCAGCCCCGTACTGCTGGCAGGACCGCCCCGAGGGGATTACTTGTTCTTCCAGTTGTCCCAGGTCGGGCGATTGTCGAAGACCGGCGTGGGGTTGTCCCAAGTCGGCCGATTGTCGAAGGTGTTCGCGGCGCTGACGGTGGGGCTGTTGTCGAAGTCGGCGTTGTTCCAGGCGTTCCCCCAGCGCGCGATGCTCTGGGAGCCGGCCGCCTCCAGCAGGGATGTGAAGGCCGGACCCGAGTCCAGCACAAGGTCAGCGGCGATGTTCGCGGACATGTCGAACGACTCCTTCCAGAAGGGCGACTTTCGAGGTCGTGCAGTACGAGGTACGGGTGCCGTCCATCCGGCCCCCGTGCTCGAAGTACCGGTTCGCTGGGTGCGCGCCTCCGCAGAAGGCGAAGTACTCGCACGTGGCGCGGCAAGAGTCCACGCCGTCCCAGAACTCGGAGATCCAGGGGGTGCGCTGCTCGGCCTCGGCCACCAGGACGTCCAACCCGTCCTTCAGCACGTTGCCGGTGGTGAAGTCGCCGAACCGGGCATCGGTGAACCCGGCCAGCTCCGGGGACAGCATGACCACGCCTCCGTCGTAGGCGACGGTCGGCAGGGCGTCCCAGGGGGAGGACGCGGGAAGCGGGGCGGTCTCGTGGCCCTTGAGGACGGCGCCAGCGAAGTTGAGGACGCGCTGTACCTCCCGCAGCCGCACGACCGGGTTGGCTCGCCAGGCGTCCGCGAGGGCCGTCCAGAACTTCGCTGCTCGCACGGGGTCAGCGGCCTTGGCACCGGTGTTGACGCCTTCCTCCTCTTCGACGTTGACGCCGAGGGTGGTCACGCCCAGGTCGGCGAAGAACTCGTAAAAGCGGATGGCGTCGGTCGGATCGGGGTCGGATACGACCGCGATGGCGGAGTACGGGATGCCGTTGCGGCGCAGGCGCTCGATCCCACGCATGGTGACGCGGAAGCCCGGGTGTCCGGCGAGGGTGACGCGGTGGCTGTTCATGTCCTCGGGGCCGTCGATGCTGACCCCCACGTGTACGTCGTGCTCCAGCAGGAACTCGCACCAGGCGTCATCCACGAGGGCCGCGTTCGTCTGTACGGAGTGCTTCACGCTCTTGAAGGGGGACATGAGGGCGGCCAGGTGCTCGCGGCCGGCCGCCAGCGGCTCCCCGCCGTGCCACACGACCTCGAACTTCGGATTCGCCGCCGCCCATACGTTGACCGGGCCGGCCACAGCCTCGGCGATGTCCACGGGCATGAGGTTCTTAACCTTGCGGAACGGCAGGTAGCAGTATGTGCAGTTCATGGGGAGGCACTCTGTGGTCGGCTGCATGATCACCGAACCGGGGACACGGGCAAGGCGGGTTGACATCGTGCTCCTCTCGGGTGCGAGCAGGCGTTCGTGGGCCTGGCGGGGAACTTCGGGGACGACGATCCATTCGACGCCCCCACCCTCGGGCCGGAGGAACATGTGCAGGGCATGAAGCGCCGGGTCTGGAGGTCCTCAACGGCCCCATGAACTGCACGGTCGCCTCGGGCTCGCGGCCGGGGTCGAAGACGCGGGCCTCCTCGTAGAGCCAGCCGGGCCGCTTCTGGTGGGATGCGGGGCGGAGTGCCGTGTTCACGCGCTGCTCTCCTGCCGAGTGCTGAGGTCGCAGCGGCGCATGAACTTCTCCCAGCCGCTGGTCGCGCGGACGCGCAAGGCTCGGCTTGGTGCTCCCGGTCGGGGTTCCGGCGAGGTGTACGTCCGGCCGCTGGCGTCGGGCGTGCGGCGGGGATGGTGCTGTCCACGGCGTTGCTCCTCTCCGACGGGGGATGCAGCGGGACGCTGGCGGCGTTGGGGACGGGCACGCGGCCCACTGCGTGGAGGCCACCCATGCGGGGGTGACAGCGTCAACGGGCATTCCCCGTTTGGGGCCTGTCCGTTTCGGCTTCTTGAACGTACGGTCGCGGCGGACACGGTGATCGCACCTGAGAGCGGAGGTCACCACATGGCAGACGAGACGGCGAAAGGGACGGCCGGGTTCATCTTCGAGATGGGCGTCATGAAGCAGGCCAAGCGGACCGGGTGGTGGTTCACCGGGAACAACAACCCCGAGTCGATCGCCGACCACTCGTTCCGTGTGGGGATCATCGGCTCCGTGCTGGCCATGATGGAAGGCGTCGACCCGGCGAAGGTCGCCCTGATGTGCCTCTTCCACGACACGCAGGAAACCCGGATCGGGGACATCCCACACATCGGCCGCCGCTACATCGACGCGGCCAGCAACGCGACGGTCACCGCCGACCAGGTCGCCCGCGCGCACCCTGCGGTCAAGGCCGGGGTGCAGCGGGTGGTGGCTGAGTACGAGGCCAACGACAGCCCGGAGGCGATCGTGGCGAAGGACGCGGACAAGCTGGAGTGCCTGGTGCAGGCATTGGAATACAGGGCCCAGGGCAACACGCTCGTCCAGGACTGGATCGACACCTCCCTGAACAGCCTCAAGACGGCGTCCGCCCGGGAACTGGCCGAGGCGGCGCTGAACATGTCGCCTTTGGAGTGGCGGCAGACCTTTCTCCGCTGACCCCACAGAACACGAAAGCCCCCGCGGTCGACTGGGATGCCGGTGCGGGGGCTTGGCGTAGGGGTCAGTCCTCGCGGACCGAGGCGATACCCGGGCGCTCAGCGGCGGGTCCGCAGCTCGGGGTGGTGTCTTGTGATCAGTACGTTCATGTCGCTGACGCGCGAGCGGTCACGGTCCACGTGGGCCTGGAAGCGGGCCACGACGTGGGCGGCGCACTCGGCGCAGGTTTCCGGGGGGATCGGCAGCCGCGGGAACAGGTCGGCAGGCTCCACTACACGGCCTCGATGTTGGCCACGGCCGTGGAGATCTCCCGGCCGGACGGTCCCCGGACGTACGCCAGCCTCACCCAGCACTCACGGACCGGGGTGTCGGAGACGTCCTCCCTGACCACCGCCATGAGCACACCCTCGACACCGGACGCGATGTCACGCACCCGCTTGTGGAGCAGCACGTGCGGGACGTCCTCGAAAGGACGGGGTGCTACGTCATGCATCACGGGGGCTTACTCCCTACCTCGTCTGCGGGTGGTGAGACGAGTGTGGGAGCACGACAAGGCCCCGACTATCACGACATATTGATAGTTGGGGCCAAGGATCCACTCAGCGTTATGCGCCCAGCCAGGACCCGTACGACAGGAAGGAATCGGGGAGTTGGCGGCGCGCCGCCTCCAGGCCCGCGTAGGTCTCGCGGACCGTCTGGTGATATCGAGCCTGCTGCGGCGCGGACTTCCTCGCCTTCAGCAAGTTCTGGAACGAGGCGTCGAGGTCGCCCGTCCACATCTGCGCCCGGGCCAGCTCCGCGTAATGGTGCGATCGACGGGACTTCGGCCAGTCGGCCGGGATCGTCACGCTGCGGCCCGCCTGCGCGGCCTGACCGTACTCGTCGAGCTCGGCAAGCACGCTGACCCGGTGCACGGCAACATTCGTCGGCCCGAACGCCAGCCAATACGTGCTGACCGCCTCGCCTGTGCCGGCGGCGATCCGCTCCGCTTCGGAGAGGTGCCCCTCAGCGCGACCGCCGTCCTTCGACCGGCCGGCCATCACTGCCGCGCCAAGATGCAGCTGCCCGGTGACGACCTCCCGTTCCCGGGACGGGTCCGCCTGCGCCAGGGTGCGCAGTCCGAGGTCCACCAGGCGCTCCCCGGTGCGGTACTCGCCGTCCCTGAGGTAGGTGAGCGCGCGCATGTACCGGTACATGCCGCCGAAGACAGCATCGGATGCCCGCTCCGCCGCCCAGTCCATACGGGCCAGGGCCAGCGCGGCGAGGTCGTAGTAGCCGAGCTTGCTGGCGACGTCGTAGGAGGTGCGGTAGAGGCTGGCCAGCAGCAGCCACCGTTCCCGGCCGGGTAGCGCGTGGGCTGCCGTGGTGGCCTCTTGGATGAGACCGGGGAGCCGGCCGGCGGTCTGCTTGATCTCCCCGGCCCGGACCGCGATGAGGAGTGCCTCGGCGTCATCGTTGAGGAGCGGGTGGGCTCGCGGACTGATGTCCGGGTCGGCGCCGAGGTCGTACACATCCAGGGCCTGGCGGATCGGCCGGATCAGGATGTCCAGTTCGTCAGCACGCAGTTCGGTGGCGTACGGCTGCCCGGTGATCGTGTCGACGGACACCCGAAGAGCGCGGGCGACTGCGGCGATCAGGTGCGGACTGGCCGGAATGACGCCCTGTTCGGTCTTGGTGTAGGTGCTGTACGGGACCTGGGAAAGGTCCGATACCGCCTGCTGGGTGAGGTGGCGTTCGAGGCGCAGGCGCTTCATGCGCGCGCCGGTGTGGTCGTTCGATAGAGAGTGCATGCTGGCTCCCGTTCAGACTCGACACCTGAACGGTACCGGCACACGACGAAGTCCCCTCCCGGCCGAACCCGCCCCGGTGGTCGGGTCACTCGCCGGAGGCGGTCTGCGCGCGCGACGCGGACAAGCTGGAGTACATGCTCCAGGGCATCGAGTACAAGGCCCAGGGCCACGAGAACGCGCAGCGGTGGATCGACAACAGCCGGGCCCGGCTCACGACCGAGACGGGGCGGCGGCTGGCCGACGAGCTGCTCGGACAGGGGCCGTTGGACTGGCTGCGGAACGCCCTCGGTGAGAAGGCCTGACACCATGGATGGCCAACCGCTCACGCACCCTTGGGGCGCTCAGCCCCGGACGGCCGTCGGACGCCGTCGGCGAGGAGCGCGTAGCGATCTGACGCGACCAGTGGCTCCTGATGTGCTGCTGGTCGCTGTTGCGTGCGGGTAGAGCCGCCACCGACCCGGAAGATGCCTGCGTACGGGCCCCGGGCGGAAGCCTGCCCGATGCCCGGGCCCCCGACCTGCCAGGCCGGGGTGGTGGCCCTTGACCGGACGCTGCCCCCGGGAACCGGGCAGCCGCTCCCTGATCCGGGGTGACCGGGTGCCGCACCCCGAAGCCAGGGGCCTGTCGGTGGGGGCGGGGGGCAACCACCTTCCGGCTGCCGGGGCCCCGGGGCGGCCGATGATCTTACCGATTCCTGACGCCCCCTCTGGGGACGCCCACAAGTCCCCTGCTGCCTCTAGCGTGTTCGTACATCCCCGAGTGCGACCGGTCGGCGCAAGCCGCACCCGATGCCGGTTCGAATCCGAGGAAGCCCGAAATTTCACGAGAAGGCGGAAAAATGACGGTCGAGACGCTTCCCCTCTGCGCCTACCCGGAGTGCACCAACCACCCCGAGGCGCCGACGCCCGGCAACCCCGAGCCCCGGTACTGCGCTCACCCCGACCACAACGCGCTGGGCGCGTTCCGCAAGTTCCGGGCCAAGCGGCAGCAGCGCAAGGACGAGAAGCGCCTGGCGGCCGAGGCCAAGAAGGCGGCCAGGACGGCGCCCGCCGCGGACGCCCTTCCTGTCGAGCGGACGATGGAGTCCGCGATGGAAGCCGCTCTGGAAGCCGCGATGCCGGGCACGGACGGATCCGGCCCTCGCGCCGACCTCGTGGCGCTCATCTCCCAGCTGTCCACGGACCTGCCGGGCTACATCGAGGAACTGGCCATCATCACGGACTCGGCCGCCGCCGAGGAGCGCATCCGGACCGTGACCCAGGCCGCGGCCCAGCGGACCCTGGACGCCGAACAGCGCACCGCGCTGGCGGAGGAGGCCGCGGACATGGCCGTCGCCCAACTGGACGTGGCCAAACACCGGTTCGAGGAGGAGGCGGACAAGATCCGCCAGGAGGCCGCGCAGCAGGTGGCGGACGTGGCGTTCGTACGGGCCGAGCTGGAGCGCTACCGCGAGCGGGTCGCCCAGCTGGAGGAGCGACTCGACAAGGTACGCGAGGAGGCGGACGCGGCCCGCCGGGAGCTCAGCGAGCTCGCACGGCAGACCGAACAGCACCGGTGCGAGGTCTGACGACCGCCCCCGAACCGCCAAGAATACGGCGCCGCCGCCGTTATAACGGGCACATTCAGGCGATCGTGGATTGCGAAGCGAATCACATAAGACAGCATCTGAAATTGCACGCATCCACCTCAGGGTTTTACGGATCAATGCGACGATTCGCCAGAGCTCCACCGATGCGCCGGCCACGCACTCACAGGCCAGTCCATTCACATATCGCAGCACAGAATTACCACAAGTGGAGGAAACGTGTCTCGTACCGTCAAGCGGACCACCAGGCTGGCAACGGTCGCCGGGATGGTGGCAGCCGTCAGCGCGGGAATGATCGTGACCGCACCTGCGAGCCAGGCGGCATCGGTCGCGGCCTTCCGCATCAGCAACTTCTCGGCAACCATCGCGAACATCTGCGTCCACACGGACGTCGCAACGCAGTGCTCGGGAAACATAGCGGCAGGAAAGAGCACGGTGTACAAGGTGGAGTACAAGGGGCCGCGCAACTGGTACTGCACTTCGACCGCGAAAGGACTGACCGGCACCGCCAGCACTCCTTATTTCAGCCGGGACGACGTGAAGGAATGCGCGGAGGTCGGCAACATTTTCGGAGCCAGCATCATGCTCAAGTGACCACCACCGGGGGCTCCGGAAGTCATCTCCGCCTTATATTACGGCTGAGCAATGGCAGTCCGGAGAACTCCGGCACCGTCGTCACATCGAACGACGGCTGAGAGTCCCGCCGCCGCCCGGTCTCATGGCCAGTGCCACTACGAGACCGGGCGCCGGACGCAACGCAGGCGCACCGCGTCCGCCGCCTACGGCTGCGGCTCGAAGTCCCAGTACGGGCGGTTCTGCTGGCGGGCCGAGACCGTGTGGACGTGTTGGGGGCCCAGCGTGCGGGTCAGGGCCTTGAGGCCCGCGTCCTCGTACTTCTGGGCCTCCACGTCCTCGCGGACCGACCGGAGGTCCGCCGCCAGGGCGATCTGGGCGCTCAGGGTCATCGGGTGGTCCGGGCCCAGGATCTGCTCGCAGCCGCGCAGGGTCTGCCGGCTCAGGTCCAGCGCGTCCTCCAGGCGGCCCGTGATGTTGCGGTGCCCGGTGGCGTTCAGGGCGCAGCCCAGGGTCCACGGGTGGCGGTCGCCGACCGCGCCGCGCATGCCGACCAGGGCCTGCTCCGCCAGGTTGAGGGCCTCGACCCGTTCGCCCTGGGCGCGCAGGACGAGGCCGAGGTTGCCCACCGTGCCGATGCTGTACGGGTGGGCCAGCCCGAGCTGCGTCTGGTAGCCCCGGACGACCTCCTCCGAGATCCGGCGGGCCTCGCCGATGTCCCCGTACTCCCGCAGGTAGGTGGCGTAGTCCGAGGCCACCATCAGGGTCCAGGGGAACTCCGCCCCGAAGACTCGGGTCGAGCGTTCCAGGACGCTGCGCAGGCGGGCCCCGGCGCCCGGGATGTCGCCGGAGCGGCGCAGGCACATGCCGAGGTTGTGCTCGGCGCGCAGGGTCTGGGGGTGGTTGATGCCCAGCACCTGGGAGTTGAGCTTGAGGCCCTGTTCCTGCCGGGCGAGGGCCTCCCGGTAGCGGCCCATCAGGCGCAGCCCCATCGCGCAGCCGATGCCGGAGGAGAGCGTGGCGATGTGCCGTACGCGCAGCACCCGCTCGCGGCGGCGCAGGGTGTCGAGGTCGGTGTCGTAGGCCTCCTGGTAGCGGCCCAGCAGCCGCAGCGCGACGGCGACGTTGTTCTCGGCGTTGAGGGTGGTGGAATCGTCCTCGCCGAGCAGCTCGCGGTACCGCGCCAGGGCGTGCTCCAACAGCTCGCGGGCCTGTTCGAACTTGGCCGTGCTGAGCAGCACCCCGGCGTACGTGCTGGTGGCGCGCAGGGTCTCCAGGTCCCGGTCGCCCCGCTCGGCCAGCATCCGGTCGGCGACGGATTTGGCGAGGGTCTCGGCGCGCTTGAAGTGCCCGAGCATCCGCAGGGCGCCGCCGTAGTGGTAGCTGAGCTCGCGGACCTGGTCGTGGTCGTCGCCGAGCATCGTGCGCCACACCGCGTCGGTCTCCTCGGCGAGCCGCAGGCAGGTGCGGTACTCCCCGGCGAGGATCAGGTAGCGCAGGCAGTGCAGCAGGAAGGTCTGGATCCGCTGGTTGCTGCTGGTCAGCACGCCTGCGGTCTCCAGGTGCGGGATCAGCTCGGCGAAGCGGGGCCACAGCCGGGAGTCGGAGGGTCGGCCCGGGTCGGCGGCGGCGAGGACCCGCCGGACGGCGCGGGAGAGCGGTTCGGCCTCCTCCTCGGAGAGGTTCTCGCGGACGATCCCGTGCACCATGCGGTGCAGCTGCACGGTCTCCAGCCCGCCGCCTCCCTCCTCCACGGACAGGTCGGAGTATTCGAGGCGGACGACGGAGAACTGGACGAGCTTGTTGAGGGCGGCGTTCCACCTGATCTGGTCGTTGATCAGCCCGGCGAGCTGCTCGGGCACGTCGTCGGCGGGGAACTCGCGCAGCAGCCGCAGCGGCACCGGCCCGGGGGCGAAGAACACGAACAGCCGCAGCAGGGCGAGCGCGTCGGGGAAGTTCTCCCGGACGTTGTTCAGCAGTATCGCGAGGGCGGTGGGGAAGGGCAGCGGGTAGTCGTCGGAGACGGTGACGGCCTCCCGGGAGTCCAGTCTGCGCTGGAGCAGCGCCAGGTAGTCGCCCACCGTCAGCGGGGAGTCGGCGAGCCAGCCGGCGGTCTGGTCGAGGGCGAGGGGGTAGTCCTCCAGGGCCTCGGCGAGCTGGTCGGCCTCCTCGCCGGTGAGCCGGCGGGCCCGGCGGCGGATGAAGGTGACGGACTCGGGCCGGGCGTACAGCGGGACTTCGATGAGGCTGGTGTGCCGGGAGGCCCATTCGCGGTTGCGGGAGGTGATGATGACGTCGCCCGCGCCCGACGGCAGCAGATCGGTCAGGTCGTCGGGGTTGTCGCAGCCGTCGAAGACCAACAGCCAGCGGCCGTACGGGGATCCGCGGCGCAGCGCCTCCAGGACGGCCCGGATCTGCTCGCCGTAGCTGCCGGCGCCGCGGGGCAGGCCCATCGCCGGGGCCAGGTCGGCGAGCCGCTCGCGCAGGGTGGGCCGGTCCGCGGCGGGGACCCACCACACCACGTCGTACTCGGAGGCGAAGCGGTACGCGTACTCGGTGGCGACCTGCGTCTTGCCCACCCCGGACAGCCCCAGCAGGGTGACGGTCGACGCGCCGGGCGGGGCGTCGACGAGGGCGGCGCGCAGCCTGCCGATGACGTCGTTGCGGCCGGTGAAGCGCGGGTTGCGGCGCGGGACCCGGCCCCAGATCTCGGGCGGGTCGTTCGGGAAGCGGGGGCCGCGGCGGCCGGTCTCGGTGCCGATCCGGTCGGTGGGCAGCTCGAGCCGGCGCAGCACCCGGTACTCCGCCTCGTACGCGTCCAGGCCCCACAGGTCGGTCTTCTCCAGCGCGGCGACGGCGCTGGGCAGCGGCGCGTCGGTGAGGCAGACGGCCGCGAACCGGTCGGGGTGGCTGTCGGTGACGGTGCGCAGCGCGGTGTTCCACTCCTCGTCGGTGTGGGTGCCGGCGGAGAAGTAGCGCTCGCTGAGGATGAGCAGGACCCGGCTGCCGCTGCGGGCCAGGTCGTCGAGGGCCGGAGCGAGGCCGGGGCTGCCCTGCGGGTCCCAGCGCGCGAGGGCGACACGGTGGCCGTGCTCCTCCAGGCGGTGGGCGATCCACACGGCCCAGGGCCGGTTGAACCCCGCGAAGCTGATGACGAAGCGCTGTGGCTGCGCGGCTCCGTCGCGGTCTCGGTCCTGCCGAAGTCCGGTGGTCATGCGGCCGTCTCCCTGGAATCCGGGCGGTGGACGGGGTTGAAAAGGTATCGCAGCGAACGGTCCGTCACCCCTGTGCGAACGGGGCGAGTTCGGGGTGCTGTGTGCACCAGGCGCGGCGTTCGCGGTCGACGGCGCGGCGGGCGACGGCGTGCTGGTCCCCCGGCGGCGGCAGGTCGTCCATGGCCCGTTCGGCGGCGGCCATGGCGGCGGTGAACTCGCGTCCGGCGGCGGTCAGTTGCGAATGCCTGCGGAGCGCGGGGAGGGCGGCGGCGACCTGGGCGCGGATGCGGGCGTGCTGGGCCCAGGCGCCGCGGGCGCCGTAGAGGGCGGCGCGCTGCCAGTACCCGGCGAGGGCCAGATGGGCGTACGCGCCGTGCAGGAGTCCCTCCAACGGGCGGGGGTCGCTGCGCCAGGGGGCCCAGTGCCGGGGCGTGCGGTCGGCGGTGTGCAGGGTCAGGACGTCGGCGAGGGCGGTGAGCTTGCCGTGCTGGACCTCGTGGACGAGGGTGGCGGCCAGCGCGGGCGGGGCCTGGGTGCGGGCGAGGACGGACCCGGCGGCCGCGGGCAGGGTGGCGCCGCTGGAGCGGGAGCCGCCGCCGAGCGGGACGACGGAGCGCAGCAGCAGGCCGATCTCGTCGGCGCGGGCGGTGTCGTACCGGTCGAGCAGGGTGAGTGCGCCGGACCACTGGGTGTCCCAGCGCTTGTGGCCCTTGGGGGTGAGCCGGCGGGCGGGGCGGACGGGCGCCGGGTGGGCGGGGCCGGGAGCCCGGTAGGGGTCGAGGTCGTCGAGGGCGGTGCGGCCGCCGGGCAGGGTGTGCAGGGCGAGGGTGGCGGGGTCGTCGGGATCCCAGGAGCATTCGGTGAGGGCGAGCGGGCCGGGCCGGGCCGGGCGCAGCAGCCCGAGGGTGGGCAGGACGAGCCGGCCGTGGGTGGGCCGCAGGGTGGCCTTGAAGGCGACGCCGGAGCGCAGGGCCGCGGCGACGGCGAGGGCCCCGAGGTGGCCGAGGTCGGCCGGGGGCCCGTACGGGGCGTGCAGCCGGCGCAGGGTCTCCTCGGCCCACACCCCGGTGGCCGGGTAGTGCAGTACGTCGCGGACGGCGTCGGGGTCGTGCCGTTCGGCCTCCTCGAGCAGGGCCCAGTGGTCGGCGGCCTCCCCGGCGCGCCCGCCGGGAGCGGCGTCGAGCACCCCGCGCAGCAGGACGAGCCGCTTGGAGCGGCGGATGTCGCGGACCAGGCGGGTGCCGTCCGCGGAGGGCTCGGTGGAGGCGAGGGCGCCGAGGAGGGCCGAGGTGACGGTGAACCCGGTCAGGGCGGCGGTCATGAGGCGGCGGCCTGCCGGGTCGCCTGGCCGGCGGCGAACGGGCCGAGTTGGCCCGCGCCCTGGACGGACGTGGCGCGGCCGAGCGGGCCGGTGCCCGGAACCACCGCCTGCCCCGTCGCCTGGCCGGCGGTGTGGCGGCAGGCCGCCTCGGCGGTGGCGGGGCCGAGCGTGGCGGTGCCTCGGGCCGACGCCTGGCCGCGGGTGAGCGGGGCGGTGCCCGGACCGGCCCCGAGACCGGCGACCTGCCGGGCGGCGGCAGCCTGCGGGGCCCCGGCCTGCCCGGCAGCCTGCTGCGGGGCGGCGCCGGGACCGTTGGCCTGCGGGGCGGCGCCGGGAGCGGTGGTCTGCCGGGTGGTGACGGCTTGCGGGGCGGCAGCCTGCGGGAGCGCCTGGCCCGCGACAGGTGGGCCGGCTGCCTGCCGGTCCCCCGCCGGGGCGGCGGGCTGCACGGCGACCGGCTGTCCGGGGGCGGCCTGCCGGTCCTCCCTCGGGGCCGGGGCCCGGCCGGGCACGGCCTGCGCGGCGGCCCGCTGGAGGGCGGCGGCGATGTGCCGGATGACGACCTGGAGGTCGGCGCAGTACACGGAGGGCTGGCGGAAGCCCTCGCCGGCGCGGTAGCGGTGCGGGTAGTGGCCGCCGCCGCAGACCTCGACGAGCTCGCAGGAGCGGCAGCCGTCGGCGAGCGCCTCCCGTCCGAGCTGGCGGGCGGCGAGCCCGGGGTGGTCGAGGAACGCGTCGAAGCTGTGGCGCTCCAGGGTCATCCCGGTGGCGGCGGCGCCGTCGTAGGCGGATTTGAGCGAGTCGGCCTGCTCGATGGCGCCGTCGGTCTCGATCACGGCGGTGGCGGCGGGGGCGAGGCCGAGGGTCTCGGTGGCGGCGGGCAGTCCGAGCAGCAGGGCGATGATCTCCTCGAAGATCCGGATCCGGGTCCGCAGCACCCCGTCGTGCCACCAGCGCTCGAAGACGGCGAGGAGCCAGTCGGCGTACGGGGTGCCGGGCGGGTGGTGGCCGGGCGGCGGGCTGCTCCAGTTGGCGAGCGGCAGCAGCAGTCCGATGGTCGGCGGGGTGAAGGCGAGCAGGGACTCGTACGTCTCCACCGGGTCCTGGGCGAGGTCGACGACGCAGAGCACCCCGGCGTAGCTCTCCGGGTGCCGGGCCAGGAGGCGCAGGCCGCGGGCGGCGGCGCCGAACCCGGGGCGCCCGGTGTGGTCCACGCGCCGCGCGTTGTGCGCGGGCAGGCCGCCGTCGAGGCTGACGCCGATGCGTATCCCGGCGGCGGCGAGCGCCGCGAGCCGGCCGCGGGTGAGCAGGGTGCCGTTGGTCTGGACGGTGGCGGTGACCCGGGTCCGCGGCGAGGTCCGGGCGAGGGCGGCCCGTACCGCGTCGACGGGGGCGGCCAGTCCCGCGGGGGCGGTGAGCAGGGGCTCGCCGCCGTGCAGGACGAGGTCGACGCGGGCCAGGTCGTGGGCGGCGGCGTGCTCGGCGATGCGGTCGGCGGCGCGGGCGACGGTGGCCGCGGACATGACGGCGGGCCGGCCGCGCCAGCTCTGGTCGGCCATCTCGTACACGTAGCAGTAGGTGCAGGCGAGGTTGCAGCGGCTGCGGGTCTTGAGCACGAACTGCCGTATCGGGTGCGGTCGGTGGCCTGCGGCGCGGAGCGCGGGCACGTCGAGCCGGGCGTACGGCCACGGCGCGTGGATCCGATGGGAGGGCAGCACGACGTCGCTCGTGTTGGTCTGCCTCATTGCCGATACCTCCCGCGCCGCGGACGGTGCATCCCTGCCCGGCGGACGGCACCGGCTAACGGCGGAAACGGGTCAACTGTGGCTGCTCTGCGTATCCTTGGGAATGCGGTGCGTGAGGAGTCCGGGTCAGGCCACTCCGGAGTCGAACGCGTTGAGGATCTCGGCAGGGTGGGTGACCCGCTCCACCATGCCTTCGATGACCCGGGCGAGCACGGGATGGTCGATCCCGCGCAGTGCGGCCAGGTCGAAACCGGAGAGGTCCGGTAACTGCCCGGGACAGGCGGAGGCCGCCGTTTCCACTTCCTGCTGCCGAGTCACCATGGGCTGCCCGTCCCCCTGTTGAGTCGCATGTCCGATGGTCCACTGCCCTTTCCCCGGCCCCTTCAAGCCTGGCCCGGGCGCGGCGGGCCCCTCACAGCCCCGCCTCCAGGGTGCGGACCCGGGACCGCAGCGCCTCCCGCCGGTCCGCGGCCGTCTCCCCGAGCCGGGTCCACAACTCCACGGCCGAGCGGTACGCGTCCAGGGCCGCCCGGGGCCGTGCCAGCCGTTCGAGCACCTCCCCGCGCAACTCCTGCGCCCGCGCTCCCAGTTCCACCGCGTCGTCCCGCCGCTCCTCCCGGTCGGCGGCCAGCGCGGCCCGCCAGGCGCGCCGGTAGGAGTCCGCCGCCCGGTCGAGCCGGTCCAGCGCCCGGGTGTGCGTGTGGATCTCCTGCTGGACGTCACCGTGCTCGCGCCAGGCGCGGGCCTGCTCCAGCGGGCTGCGGCTCTGCCGGACGGCCAGTTCCAGCAGGTACTCCGCCTCCCGCAGGTCCACCACGTCCCCCTCGTACCCGTGCCGCAGCCGCAGCCCCTCCGCGAGCCGCATCAGCCGCTGCGCGGAGCGGGCGTCGGACTGCGGCACCGCCGCCCGGCTGTCGCGCAGCACCCGTACGGCCGTCGAGGTGAAGCGCCGCCCGTCGGCGGCCCGCGCCCGGTCCAGGAGTACGTCGCCCCACTCGGG
Organism: Streptomyces sp. NPDC050448; assembly: GCF_040655295.1. Taxonomy (NCBI): domain Bacteria; kingdom Bacillati; phylum Actinomycetota; class Actinomycetes; order Kitasatosporales; family Streptomycetaceae; genus Streptomyces; species Streptomyces sp. NPDC050448. The sequence goes on from NZ_JBFAJR010000002.1 coordinate 131,822, forward strand.
CAGCAGCTCCCCGTAGGCCTCCCCGTCGCGGGGGATCAGCCGGCGGGCCCTGCCGTACGCCTCGGCCGCGTCCTCCAGCGCCGCCGGGTCCGCGTCCCGCGCGTACCGGGCCCGGTGCACCCGCGCCAGGCACACCAGCCCGGCCAGCCGCAGCTCCGGGTCCCCGGTGGCCTCGGCCAGGGCCAGGTCCAGCTGCCCGGCCGCCTCCTCCAGCCGCCCGGGCAGGTACCGCAGGGCCGTGGCCAGCTCCACCCGTACGCGGGCGGCCGCCGCTCCCGACGGCCCGGCGGCCAGCCCGGCCGCCAGGTGCTCGGCGGCCAGAGCGGCCAGGGCCGTGCGCTCCTGCGGTCCGGGGGTGCGGGACAGCAGCGCGAGCAGGACCCGGCCGAGGGCCGGCCGCAGCGCCGGGTCGGAGGCCGGGCCGCCGAGCGCCGCCTCCAGCGCGGACCGCGCCTCGCGCAGCGCCCCCGTGTCCTCGCGGAGCTCGCCGATGCGGACCAGGGTCTGTGCCCGCCGCATCACGCAGTCCAGCCGCAGCCGCGGGTCCAGGTCCGGGTCGGGGGCACCGCCGACGGCCGCGAACTCCCGCTCCGCCGCGGCCAGCAGCTCCGCGTCCGGCTCGGCCGCCAGGGCCTGCTCGTACAGCACCCGGCCGAGCACGGCCCGGGCCGGCGGCGTCCCGATCCCGGTCACCGCCCGCTCGGCCTCCGCCAGCAGTTCCGGGTCCCGCTGCCCGGCCCACAGCCGCAGCAGCACCCCGGCCAGCTCGCACTCCGCCTCACCCGGCGGGTCCTCGGGCCCGGCGGGTGCGGCCACCGCCCGGCGCAGCACGGCGACGGCCTCGTACAGCCCGCGCTGCCCGCCGTCGCCCCCCTGACGGTCCTGCGCGGCGAGCCGGTCGCGCGCCGTGCGCACCGCCCAGGCCCGTCCGGGCGGGGGTGCGACGGGCTCGGTGGCCGCCGGGTCCCCGGCGGGCGGCCCGGGCAGGTAGCGCCGTACGACGCGTGCCGAGACCTCGGCGAAGGCCTGGGGGAGCCGCCCGGCGGGAACCCGCTCCTCGCCGCCCTCCTCGACCACCGGCGCCCCGGTCAGCTGCGAGACGGCCAGGGCGGGGAAGTTCCGTACGCCCCGCCCGAAGTGCGCGAGCACGTACTCCGAGCAGTGCTTGAGCACCAGTGCGGCCTCGTCCCGGCCGAGCGGCCCCAGCAGGACGTCCTGGACGCCGGGCACGAACTCGTACCACTGCCCGGAGGCCTGGCCGCGCCGCAGCAGCCCGCTCAGCAGCACCTCCGCCAGGTCCGAGGGCTCCGAGTCCGGCAGCATCGTGCGCTGCACCAGCCGCATCACGGGCAGGGTCAGCGGCGCCGCCGACAGGTACACCGCGAGCTGTACGGCGCGGGGCGAGGCGGAGGCGCGGAAGCGGCGCACCAGCTCGCGCGGCGGGCGGACGGCGCGCGGCGGCGGGACGGGCGCGGCGGGGTGGTCGGCGAGCACCCGCCCCACCTCGGCGGGGACGGGCCCGGTGCCGAGCCCGGCGACGAGGCGGGCCCATGCGCCGAGGGCGGTGGCGCTGGGCGGCAGGACGGGCACGGTCAGCCCGCCGGTGGGCCGCCCGGGGCGGGCCGGCCGGTCCGGCCGGAAGTGCAGCTTCCCGGTGCTGCCCTCGCCGCGGGTGAGGGTGCCCCGCTCGGTCGGCAGCCAGCTGCGGCTCCACAGCCGCTGCGGCAGCGGCTGGACGACGACGCAGGGGGTGCACTCGGCCCACCGGTGCAGCAGCCGCTGGGCCTCGCCCTCGCGCCAGAGCGGGCCGGCGCAGTCGGAGACGACCATGGTGAGCGCCCGTCCGGTCGGGTCCCGCAGCTGGTCCCCGGAGCGCAGCCGGCTGCCGGGGCCGGGTCCGCGCCCGACGGCGGGCCGGCCGTCGGCGAGCCGGTGCAGGTAGTGCACCTGCACGTCCCGGAAGGCACCGAGGCGCTCGCACACGGACCGCAGCTCCTCGAACATGTCGTGCCACACGGCCATGGACGGAGAGGCGTCCATCACCAGCCGTACGGTCGCCTCGCGCCGGCTCTCGGGCCGCAGCACCGGGATGACCAGCCCGAGGGCCCGGGCGCTGGCCTCGGCGGTGGCCGGCTCGTCGAGGACCAGGCGGGTGGGCGGGCCGGGCGGGCGGTGCCGCTGGAGGGCGCGCAGGGCCCGCTGGATCTCCAGGATCCGGGGCAGCGCGGCCGCTCCGGGGACCCGTACGGGCACTCCGGCCCCTCCCGGGAACTCGGCCGCATCCTCCGCCACGGTCCCGAGGACCCGGGAGGCGTAGAGCCTGACCGGGTCCTCGGGCTCGGGCTCGGGCTGTACGGGCTCCTGCTCGGGCGGTGGCGCGTCGCCCGCGGTCCGGGGCCGGCGGGGCGGCGCCGTCCGGTCCCGGTCCGGGGCGGCGGGTCCGGGCGGGCCGATCCGCCCGGCCAGCCACAGCGCGTCGGCGAGTTCCTCGGCCGTGGGGTCGAGCCCGGCGGCGCGCAGCAGCGCGGCGAGGTCGCGGATGGCCGCGGGGACGGGTGGCCGGTCGGGGGACACGGGCGCTCACCTCGGGCGGTCGAGGCGCTGGATGAGCAGGTCGGCGAGGTCCTCCCGGGTGGGCGGGGCGGCGTAGTGGGTGAGGTAGATGGCGTTCAGCAGCTGGTCGGCGGCGACGAGTTCGGACTGGGAGCGGCTGAGGAACTCGCGGATCAGGTCGGCCCCGAGCTGGGCGGCCTCCTCGCCGAGGTGTGCGCGGACCATGGTGGCGAGCCGTTTCTCGCCGGGCTGCCCGAGCTTGAGCTGGATGCAGCGGCGCAGCAGGGCCGCCGGGAAGTCCCGTTCGCCGTTGCTGGTCAGGATGATGACGGGGAAGGCCCGGCAGCGCACCCGGCCGCCCTGGACGGTGACCTTGGCCCCGTCGTCGGTGAGCACCTGCACCTCGGGCTCGCTGTCGGCGACCCGTTCCAGCTCGGGCAGGGCGAACTCGCCCTCCTCCAGGACGTTCAGGAGGTCGTTGGGCAGGTCGATGTCGCTCTTGTCGAGCTCGTCGATGAGCAGGACGCGGGGCCGTTCGGTGGGCAGCAGGGCCGTCCCCAGCGGTCCGAGCCGGATGTACCTGCCGATGCCCGGGGCCTTGCCGGCGGTGCCGGGCGCCCCGGCGGGGGCGCCGCCGCTCGCGGCGATCTGCACGTCCTGGAGCCGGGCGATGGCGTCGTAGCGGTACAGGCCCTCCTGGAGCACGGTCCGCGAGACCACGGGCCAGCGCAGCACCCGGCCGAGTTTCAGCTCGTGCGCGACGGCGTGGGCGAGGGTGGACTTCCCGGTTCCGGGGTATCCGGTCACGAGCAGCGGCCGCCGCAGGTACAGGGCCGCGTTGATGGCTTCCAGCTCCTCGGGCTCGGGGCGGTGCAGCTCGGCGGCCTGCCGGTGCGCCCCGAGGCGCCGCGTGACGTTCCCGTCGGCCGTGTCCGCCAGTCCGCCGGGCTCGCCCACGGGACCGCCGTCGAAGTCCCGCCACGGCGGCGGATCGGGCAGGGCCTCGATCCCGTCGTGGGGTTCGCCGACCCCTCGGTAAATGAGCCATTCCTCGTTCACGGCTGCTCCCTCCCCCTCCCGCCCGTCACAGGTCGCCCTGCAGCGGCTCGTCTTCGGGCAGCGCGCGGGCCGGATCGTCCCATACGAGGGCCATCCCGTCCGCCCAGTACGCGTCGGGGTCGGCCCCGTGCGCGCGTGCCCGCAGTGCCTGGAGCCGGACCGGCAGCGGCGCTCCCCGCCCCGCCTCGGTCAGCTCCTCGCGCAGCCCGCGGTGGAACGGCGCGCAGTCGGCCGCCGGATCGGCCGGGGGCCGCCGGGTGACGGCCACCCCGTATCCGGCGTCGTGGACCGCGTGCAGGGAGCCGCGGGTGGGCTCCGCGTCGGCGGCCCGGCAGTGCACGGGCACGGTGTTGTCCGGCAGGGCGTCGAGCCATTCCGGTGCCGGGGTCCGGGGGCGCCCGCGCGCGCAGTCGGCCCGCTCGTCGAGCAGCGGCCCGGCCTGGACGCGCGCCCAGCGGTCGGCCCGGCGGTGGTCGGCCTCGTCGTCGGACGGGATGCCGCCGCTCCCGGCCGGGTGGCGGAACACCACCGGCCGCTGGACGCCCAGCGGTACCCGGCCCGCCACGGTCCAGGTGTCCACCGGCAGGCCGAACAGCTCGGGCGCCACGGCGACTTCGAGGAGGGCTGCCGCCTCGTGGGTGTCGCAGCGCCGGAAGGCCTCGGCGAGCGGGACCCGCAGCACTTCCGCCAGAGCCGCGCGGGTGGCCCGTACGCCCGAGTCCACCGGGGTCACCCGCCCCGGGTGGGCGGGCCCGGCCAGCACCGAGACCCGCCAGTCGTAGACGTCCTCCCAGCCGTGCGCCCACGCCTCCAGCAGCACCGAGGGCCCCCGGGGCAGCCCGCCGGCCGGCCGGCCGTGCCCGTTCGGCTGCTGCGCGGCCTGGATGCGCCGGCGCCGGTCCCGCCGCGCCAGGCCCTGTTCGTGCCGCTCGCCCAACTCCCGCCGCAGCGGCCGCCACAGCCGTTCGGCCGTCGCCCGTACCCAGTCCCACAGCTCTTCGTCGGCGCCCGCGGAGGGCGGCTCGCGGTGGTCGGCCACGCTCACGTCGGTCGCGTACCGGAGCATCGCGGCGGCCTCGCCCGCGCCGCCCGGCGGGTCGTGCAGCATGCCGAGCCCGTCGCGCCAGCTGAGCGGGGCCGGCAGGCCCGGGTCGGGCTCCTCGCCGCGGGCCGCCTCGACCAGCGCGCGGACGACCTCGGAGGAGCGCGGCGGGGGCAGTTCCGCGAGCAGCCCGCACAGCGTGGTGCGCTCGGCGGGGGTGAGGCGTCTGCGGCCCTCGTGCGGATCGCCGCCGGCCGGGAGCTCGTCGTGCACGTCGGTCCAGGTGCGGCGGCTGCCCAGGTCGCTCAGGTGCTGGTCGTAGTGGTAGAGGTCGTGGGCCTGCATGACCCGGCGGTAGAGGCCGACCTGGCCGGTGGCGGCCAGCGGCAGGGTGCGTAACTGCACGACGGACACGGCGAGTCCGCCGCCGCCTCCTTGCCGGCGGGCCTTGACGACGCCGACGACCTCGCCGCGATAAAGGTCCACGACCGGGCCGCCGGACATGCCGGGCTCGATCTCGTCGTCGTCGCCGAGGCGCAGGGCGGCGCCGCCCGCGGCGGTGCCGCGCAGCCGGGTGGTGCGGCCGGTGATCTCGGGGGTGCCGAGGTCCTCGGTGCAGCCGAAGTAGGCGACCTCGTCGAGGCGCGGTCTGCCGCGGTCGGTGAGCCGTACGCAGGCGTGCGTGATCGGTGCGAGGACCCGGACCAGCGCCAGGTCGGGCAGGTCCCACAGGGCGCGCCGGGCGGGGCGGCGCTCCTCCAGCCGCTCGGGCAGGACGCACTCGACGCGGCCGGTGACGGTCCCGGTGGCACCGTCGGCGCCGGAGGAGAAGGTGATGCCGAGCTCACGCCCCACGAGACGCACCGCTGCACCCCCTTCACCGACGACGTGCGCGCACGTCAGGACCCAGCCCGGGGCGATGAAGAAGCCACTCCCCCAGGTGGGACCGGTCCCACGGGGTGCATACCCGTCCGGGGCCGCGTGGACGCGCACGGTGGCCGCCTGGACGAGGGGCTCGAGGAGCTCGTAGGCGCGCGCGGTGCCGCCCGTGCGCCCGTCCTGCATCCCCTGCCCCCTCAGGTGTCTGGCAGTCCAGGCTAGCGCCGGGTCCGGCAGGGCGGGAGGTCTCGCCGGGTATGCGGATTATCCTGGCGGGAAACATCCCCTGCACACCTTCATCACGGCACGGAGCCCGACTTGTACTTCACCGATCGCGGCATCGAGGAGCTGGAGAAGCGGCGCGGCGAGGAGGAGGTCACCTTCGAGTGGCTCGCCGAGCAGCTGCGCACCTTCGTCGACCTGAACCCGGACTTCGAGGTCCCGGTGGAACGCCTGGCCACGTGGCTGGCGCGGCTGGACGACGAGGACGACGAGGACGAGTAGTCCACACGGGGGACGCCCCGGTCCTGCCCCGGACGGCCGGGGCAGGACCGGGGTGTGCCTCCCGCGTCACCAGAGGGTGGCGACGACCTCCGTGGGTTCACGGAGCCATACCTGGCCGCCGTGGGCCGTGGCGGTCAGGCCGAATTCGCCCCGCCCCGGCCGGCCGCTGTCCTGCCAGGACCGGTAGGCGTCCGCCACCTCGGACCACAGGCGGCGCGGGCCGTACTGCTCGGTGGCGTACTCCTGCCCGCCCTCCGTGAACTCGACGGTCGCCCAGGACTTCCGGTCGTCGGCGAGCAGCCAGTAGGTGGCTTCCCCCGGCGCGTCCTCTCCTGCCTGGTGGAGCTGCGCCCACACCCCGGGGACGTGGAGACCGATCCAGAACTCGGTGTCGCCCTGATGCCACAGCTCGTAAGGGCTGACGCGCGTCGTGCCGGCTGTTCCGTCCTCCCCGTTGTAGATGTCCTCGACCGCGGCGTACCGGGACCTCTGCTGCCTGGCCCACATGAAGTCGGGATCGCCGGTGAAGCGGCCGCGGGCTCGCCCGTCCTCCACGTCGAGCTTCAGGTACGAGAACGAGTGGAAGGCCGTCCCGAACGGGGCGACGATCGTCCCCCCGTCCCTCACCTGGCGGAGCAGGGCCTCCGGGACGACCTTTAGGGCGCAGGTCGCCAGGATCACGTCGAACGGCGCGCGCTCGGGGCTTCCCTTCAGGCCGTCGCCGACGAGGACGGTCGGGCCGTACCCGGCGAGCCGGAGGTTCCGGCGGCCGTCCGGGAAGAGACGCTCGTCGTACTCCATCGTGGTCACGTTCTCGGCGCCGAGCCGCTCGCACATCCACGCCGTGTTCATCCCCGTGGCCGTGCCGATCTCGAAGACGCGCTCCCCGGGCGCCAGGCCGGAGAGGGCCAGCATTTCCAGCATTACGGACGGCTTCGAGGAGGACGAGGTGGGGATGCCGTGGCCGTCCGACGCGCCGTCGTCGACTTGCGTCACGATGTCCAGCTGGCCGACGAGGTGGTCCCGCAGAGTTCGGGCCTCGCCGCAGGTGAGGACGAGTTCGCCGGCGCCTTGGTGGACATCCACGTCGAACAGGTCGATCGGGACCCGCACTTCCCCCGTTTCGCTGTCGGTACGGGGCTGCGCGTCGCGCATCATTGAGGCATGCCAGCCTCGAACCATCGTGCACCTCCTGGGTGATGACGTGTCGTCACCGTATGAGTGCACACAGCGAGACAGGGGGACAGGTTGTCCCCCTACCCCAAGTCGTCCCTGCTCTAGGCGGTGGCGACGCCTACGGCCTCCGCGAGGGTGCCGGCCTCGGGACGTAGCGCGCGCGGCGCCTCCCGCCACAGGTCCAGAACCGCCGTACGGGCGGCCGGGGTGTAGACCACGGTTTCCGAGCTGATCTCGTGGGCGATCTGCATGACGTGCAGCGCGGCCGTGCGGTCCCCCCGCTGGATGTGCCCGCGTGCCACCTCGACCCAGAGCCGGGAGCGTCGCTCACGCGACGGCATGGCGTCGGGGTCCACTTCATCGGCCAGGGTGAGGGCCTGACGGGAGACGGACAGGTCGGTCGTGACGCTGATCTGGTGGAAGTCCACGTTCGCCCTGCCGAACATCGTGGAGGGGTGAACGTACCCGGGCGCCAGGGACTTGGCGACCTGGTCGCCGGAGTCCCAGTACCGCCAGGCGTCACCGGCACGGCCGGCGCGGGCCGCGGTGACGGCGGCGTGCAACTAGAGCGCGCCGTAGATCCCTCGCCAGTCGGCCGGGGCGCCGTCCAGGTGGGGGCGGAGCAGGGAGGCGGCGTCCTGCACGAAGCCGATGGCCTCGTCGGCGCTCGCGGTGCTGCGGAGGATGTTCCCGAGGCTCCACGCTGCGGCCGCGATGGCGGAGGGGTTGTCAGAGGCTTGCGCGGCGGCCAGGGCCCGGTCCGCGACGACCCAAGCCATTTCGGCCGGGGCGATGTAGGCAGTGGCCTGCCCCGTTAGCCGGTACGTCTCCGACAGGGCGACGCAGGCCGCGCGGCGGCGGCTCCCTTCGAGGGCGCGGACTGCCGTCTCGGCGTCCCGGATCAGGGCGGGCAGACGGGCCCCCACCTGCGTGCGGTTCCGGTCGGAGTCGTGCCAGAGCCGCCAGGCCTCGTCCACACGGGCTTGAAGTGCGGCGGGGTCCGGCGGCGTCTGCGGGAGGTCCCAGAGCAGGGGCCGGGCCATCACGGCTTCCCAGATGGCGGGCATGGAGGAGTGGGTGAGTCGGCCGCCGCCGACCGGCGTGGCTACTTCCGCGTCGCTGCCCGTGAGGAGCTGGAGATCGTCCAGCTGGAGTGCTCCGGCCAGACGCATCAACAGGGCGTGCGAGCGGAGTTCACGCTCACCCGACTCGATCTTCTTGAGCCAATCCGGACCGCGCCCGCAGAGGCCCGCCAGCACGGGACGGGACATCCCGCGCGACTCACGGAGGAGTCTGATTCGCTCGCCGGTAGTGAGGTTGCTGGGGATTTCCACGAAGATGTACCCCTTCTCTAATATGCCCTGCGGCCAGCGTACGGCCGGGCGTTGGAGCAGGGGAATGACGAAAGGCCGTGCGGTTGCACGACATCTACCTGTACGGGAGGACATGGGATGCACGTAGGGATCGCCGGTCACCGTGGGCTGAACGCCGAGGTGGAGCGGAAGGTGCGCAACCTGCTCGAAGCCGCACTGCGGGATCACGGCGGCACCGACTTGGTCGGCGTCTCCTGTATCGCAGACGGCCCCGACGTGTGGTTCGCTGAGTACGTCCTCGCCCACGGCGGCCGCCTGGAGGTGGTGGTCCCGGCCGAGCAGTACCGCGAGAGTCTGCCGGAAGAGCACTGGCTGATATACGACGAGCTGATGAGTCGGACCTCCGAGGTGCACCGCACCGGGATGGCCGCCTCCGATTCGGCGGCGCACATGGCCGGCAGCGAGATCCTCGTGGGCCTGGTCGACGAGCTGCTGGCCGTCTGGGACGGGAAGCCTGCGTGGGCGTACGGCGGCACCGCCGACGTGGTGGCGCATGCAGAGCGCACCGGGGTCCCCGTGCGGGTTCTCTGGCCCGAGGGTGCAAGTCACTGACCCATGCACGCAAAAAGGCCCCCTCACCTCCTGGTACATCTGGGTCGGCTGATGGGGAGGCCGGGGCCGGGGATCGTCAGCACACGGACAGAGAGAACGAAGCGCTGTTGCGGTCACCCCGCAGGCGCGCCACGAGGCCCTTCAGCAGCAACACGGCCACGCCGACACCGGCCGCGCCTGCGGCATAAGACGACTAACGGCCCGGCCGCACGAAGCGGTCGGGCCGTTGTCATGTGCGCTCTGACCAGCAGCGCAGGGAGATCCCTTGGGCGCCCAAGATCAGGCGGCCTTGGTCTCCCAGAAGATGCGGTCGATCTCGGCGATGAGCTCGAGGGCCTTCTGGCCGGTCGCCGGGTCGTTCGACGCCTTGGCGGCCGAGAGGGCCTTCAGGGTGTCGTTGACCAGGGTGTGCAGCTGCGGGTACTTCTCGAAGTGCGGGGGCTTGAAGTAGTCGCTCCACAGCACCGAGACGTGGTGCTTGGCGAGCTCGGCGCGCTGCTCCTTGATGGTGATGGCGCGCGCGCGGAAGTCGGCGTCCTCGTTGGCCTGGTACTTCTCCTGGACGGCCTTGACGGACTCGGCCTCGATGCGGGCCTGGGCAGGGTCGTACACGCCGCACGGAAGATCGCAGTGGGCGGAGACCTTCGCCTTGGGGGCGAAGAGGCGGGAAAGCATGGAGTGTGTCCTCCTCGTGATCGTCTTCTCAAGAGGGGAGATTACTCCGTGGGACAGGGGATTTCGCGAGCGGCCCCGTGGGCTTAGGACAAAAGTCCAGGGTGGTGTCCGGACCGGTGAGCGAACGTACGGGAGTGTGCGGCAGCATGCGCAGTGAGGCGAGAGCGGGCGAGGAGGTCGCGCATGGCGGAGAGAAGGGGCTCGCGGGTGGCGTTCGAGGTGCTGGAGGTGGCGGGGCCCTCGATGGTGCCGACGCTGCTGCACGGCGACCGGCTGGTGGTCCGGTACGGGGCCTCCGTGCGCCCCGGTGACGTGGTGGTGCTGCGGCACCCGTTCCAGCAGGACCTGCTGGTGGTCAAGCGGGCGGTGGAGCGGCGGCCGGGCGGCTGGTGGGTGCTCGGGGACAACCCGTACAACGAGACCGGCGACAGCACCGTCTACGGGACGGTGCCCGAGGAGCTGGTGCTGGCGACGGCGGTGCTGCGCTTTCGGCCGCGCGCGGCGGATCAGAGTTCGCTGAGGGCGCGGCTGTCCTGGGCGGTGTCGGCGCTGCGGCCGCTCTGGCCGGACGCCTCGGCTTCCAGCCGTTTGCGGGCCCGGTAGGCGGCCACGTTGGCGCGGGTGGCGCAGCGGTCGGAGCAGTAGCGCCGGGAGCGGTTGGTGGAGGTGTCGAGGTAGGCGTTGCGGCAGGGCGCGGCCTCGCACAGGCCGAGGCGGTCGGGGCCGTGCTCGGTGAGGTGGAAGGCCAGGCCGAAGGACGCGAGCGCGGCGTAGCCGGCGGAGGCGTTCGAGGGGTGGTCGGCGAGGTGGATGTGCCAGTTCGGGCGGCCCTCGTCGTCGAGGTACTCGTGGCCGGAGACCTGGGGGCTGACCGGGAACTCCATGAGCAGGGAGTTCAGCAGGTCGACCGCGAGGACGTGGTCGCCGCCGTCGGCTGCCTCGAAGACGGCGCGCAGCCGGCCGCGGACGTTGCGGAAGCGGGTGACGTCGGCGTCGGTGACCCGGCGGGCGGCCTGGACCCCGGTGCCGAAGAGGCCCCGGACGGCGTCCACCGAGGTGAGCGAATCCTTGTTGCGGGCCGGCTCCTCGGTGTTGACCAGGCGCACGGCGTAGTCCGAGTAATGGGCCAGTTCCACTTGTAGTCCTTACGGCTGCGGATTAATGTCTCGGGTAACGGCTGAGACGTATTCGAGGGTATTACGGCTGGAGGGGTGAACGATGGCGGAGACCACGACCGACTGGCAGGCCTGGCAGGAGAGCTGGGACCGGCAGCAGGAGTGGTACATGCCCGACCGCGAGGAGCGGTTCCGGGTGATGCTGGACATGGTCGAGGCGCTGGTGGGCCCTACCCCCCGGGTGCTCGATCTGGCGTGCGGTACGGGAAGTATTACGGACCGCGTCCTCACGCGGTTCCCGGAATCCACCAGTACGGGCGTCGATCTCGACCCGGCACTGTTGACCATCGCCCGCGGCCACTTCGACGGCGACCGGCGCGTCACGTTCGTCACCGCCGACCTCAAGGACCCCGGCTGGACCTCGGCGCTCCCGTACGACACGTACGACGCCGTCCTCACGGCCACCGCCCTGCACTGGCTGCACAGCCCGCAGCTCGCCGTGCTCTACGGGCAGCTCGCCCCGCTGGTGCGCACGGGCGGCGTCTTCATGAACGCCGACCACATGCCCGACCCGGCGACCCCGCGGATCAACGCCGCCGAGCGTGCCCACCGGCACGCCGGGATGGACCGGGCGCGCGCGGCCGGCGCGCTGGACTGGGCCGACTGGTGGGCTCTCGCGGGCGCCGACCCGGTGCTCGCCGAGCCGACGAAGCGGCGGTTCGAGATCTACGGCGAGCACGCCGACGGGGACACCCCCGACGACGCCTGGCACGCCCGGACCCTGCGCGAGACGGGCTTCGCGGAGGCCCGGACGGTCTGGCGCTCGCCCTCCGACGGGCTGGTCCTAGGACTGAAGTAGCACCCTTGTAGGAAAGTGAGAACTTCCACGGCGTGCGAGAGGGGCGGTACGGGAATCCCGTACCGCCCCTCTCACGCATGCGGCTCACGCGTTCGGCGCGCTTACAGCACCTTGGACAGGAACGCCTTCGTCCGGTCGTGCTGCGGGTTGCCCAGGACCTCGCGCGGGTGGCCGGACTCGACCACGACGCCGCCGTCCATGAAGACGAGGTTGTCGCCGACCTCGCGGGCGAAGCCCATCTCGTGGGTCACCACGATCATGGTCATGCCCGACTCGGCCAGGTCCCGCATGACGTCGAGGACGTCGCCGACGAGCTCCGGGTCGAGCGCCGAGGTGGGCTCGTCGAAGAGCATCAGCTTCGGCTCCATGGCCAGCGCGCGGGCGATCGCCACGCGCTGCTGCTGGCCGCCGGAGAGCTGCGAGGGGTAGTTCCCGCCCTTGTCGCCCAGGCCCACGCGGTCGAGCAGCCGGACAGCGCGCTCGCGCGCCACCGCCTTGCTCTCGCCCTTGACCATGATCGGGGCTTCCATGACGTTCTCTATGGCGGTCATGTGCGGGAACAGGTTGAAGCGCTGGAAGACCATGCCGATCTCACGGCGCTGGGCCGCGACCTCGCTGTCCTTCAGCTCGTAGAGCTTGTCGCCCTTCTGGCGGTAGCCCACCAGCTCGCCGTCCACCGAGAGCCGCCCGGAGTTGATGCGCTCCAGGTGGTTGATGCACCGCAGGAAGGTCGACTTGCCGGAGCCGGACGGGCCGACCAGGCAGAAGACCTCGCGCGGGGCGACCTCGAGGTCGATGCCCCGCAGGATGTGGGCGGCGCCGTACGACTTGTGGACGCCCTCGGCCTTGACCATCGGCTGAGTGGTCATCGCGCGACCTCCGTACGGCGGAACATGTTCAGGTTGGCACGCAGGCGCTGGAACGGCGTCGGCGGCAGGTTCCGCGTGGAACCACGGGCGAAGCGGCGCTCCAGGTAGTACTGGCCGACGCTGAACACACTGGTCAGAGCCAGGTACCAGAAGGAGGCCACGAACAGCATCTCCATGATGGCACCGGCCGTGTTGCCGATGTTCGACGAAGCCCGCAGGAGTTCCGTGTACTGCACCGCCGAGACCAGCGACGAGGTCTTCAGCATGTTGATGAACTCGTTGCCCGTGGGCGGGATGATCACGCGCATCGCCTGCGGCAGCACGATCCGGCGCATGGTCTTCGTCTGCGGCATGCCGAGCGCGTGGGCGGCCTCGGTCTGGCCCTCGTCGACCGACTGGATGCCGGCCCGGACGATCTCCGCCATGTACGCGCCCTCGTTCAGGCCGAGGCCCAGGAGGGCGACCATGAACGGGGTCATGACGTCGACGGTCTCGTTCTTGTAGATCGGACCCAGGTTGATGTACTGGAAGATCAGCGACAGGTTGAACCACACCAGCAGCTGCACGTACACCGGGGTACCGCGGAAGAACCAGATGTAGAGCCAGGAGACGGCGCTCGTCACCGGGTTCTTCGAGAGGCGCATCACCGCGAACACGATGCCGAGCGCGAGGCCCAGCGCCATGGACGAGATGCTGATGATCACGGTGTTGCCGAGACCGTTCAGGACCGCCGGGTCGAACAGCTTGTCGCGGACCGTCGCCCAGATGACGTTGCCGTTGGCGAACGCGTAGACGATCCAGGCGAGCAGCGCAATGACCACGACGCCGCTGACCCAGCGGCCGTAGTGCCGCACCGGGATGGCCTTGATGGCCTCGTACGGGGTGCCCGAGGCGCCGGGTCCGGCCGGCTGGTTATCGGCCGGACCCTTTTCGATCTTGTCAGTCACAATGACTGCCCTTCAGTGGAGCGTGGAGCGCTGGACTTACTGACCTGCGTTGACCGTCGCGGCCTTGACGGCACTGTCCTGCACGTTCCACTTCTCCAGCGCCTTGCCGTAGGAGCCGTCCTTGATCGCGGCGTCGAGGGCCTGCTTGAGGGCGTCGCGGAGCTGGTTGTTGTCCTTGCTCACGCCGATGCCGAAGAGGCCGACGTCGCTCTGCTGGCCGGCGACCTCGAAGTCGTTGCCGCCACCGGAGGTCTTCACCGTGTAGGCGGCGACCGGGTAGTCGTTCAGGTCGGCGACGGCGCCGCCGGCCTTGACGCGGGTCTGCGCCTCGGCGTCGGTGTCGAAGGCCTGGATGGTGAGCTTCTTGTCGCCGCACTTGTCGGCCTGGGCCTTGAAGCTGTCCTCGTAGATCGTGCCGCGCTGGACGGCCACGGTCTTGCCGCAGAGGTCGTCCATGGACTTGATGCCCTCGGGGTTGCCCTTCTTGACGAGGAGCGAGAGGCCGGAGGAGAAGTAGTCGACGAAGTCGATCCCCTTTCCGATCTTCTGGCCCTTGTCGTCCAGACCCTCCTGGCGCTTCTTGTTGTCGGTGATCGACGACATGATCGCGTCTTCACGGCCGGTGTAGATCGAGGTGATCAGGCCGTCGAAGGTGCCCGCGGTGAACTGGAACTTCACACCGAGCTGCTTGCCGAGCGCCTCGGCGATGTCGGGGTCGACACCGACGATCTTGCCGCCCTCTACGAATTCCATCGGGGCGTAGGCGGAGTCCGTGCCGACCTTGATGACACCGGCGTCCTGGATCTTCTTCGGCAGGGCCGAGAAGAGCGGGGCGGAGCTGTCCTTCGAGGTACCACCGGAGGGCGTCGACGAGGAGCCCTTGTCCGTCTGGTCTCCACAGCCGGTGAGGATCAGGGCGCCGGCGACCGCGATCGCGCCGACCGCGGCGATCCGGGACCGTGCGGCGGTCGTACGACGGGTGGTGCTTGCGGTCATGAGCTGGTTCCTCCGGGTGGCTGGGGAAAGCATCCGAGAGCGGTCGGGCACGCATCTTCGAGTGTCGCGACCTCGTGTGATTACGGCATCTTGCCATTCGGACTGCCGCATTCAGGCAGTTCGTCAGGTCAAAATCGGATAACGGGTGGGTGGGGGTGCCCAACAGGACTGCGGGAAGGGGCTCCTGCGGCCGCAGAAACCGCCGCGACCTGGCCCTTTTGACGGACTATTTGCGGTCCGTCTCGCCCATTGGACAGAGGCGTTTGGACCTTTCGCCAAAAACAGGACAAGAGGTCTACTGTCGAGCAGGAATCGACTCGTCTGGGTGAGCGTTCTTCGGGTACAACGGATCCTTACACCCCTCATCCGGGGCTCAGGGCGCGCGTGCGGCGCGCCCGCGCGTACGAACCTCCCCTTCGCGGAGACGGGCCAACCGTCGATGCGGAGTACGGACGCGGTGCCCGCCCACCCCTTAACCAGGTGTGGTCACCCTCAATGATTCAAAGACTTAAGGGGCCAAGAAAGTGGCAGCGGAGATCGTCAATCCTCGCAGCGACAGCGCGACGGACAACAACCCGGACGCGGTGTTCGCACTGCACCGGGGCGGCAAGATGGCCATCCAGGCCACGGTGCCGGTCCAGAACAAGGATGACCTGTCCCTCGCGTACACGCCCGGCGTGGCGAAGGTCTGCAGCGCCATCGCGGAGCAGCCCGAGCTGGTGAACGAGTACACCTGGAAGTCCAACGTGGTCGCCGTCGTCACCGACGGCACGGCCGTGCTCGGACTCGGTGACATCGGTCCCGAGGCCTCCCTCCCCGTGATGGAGGGCAAGGCCATCCTGTTCAAGCAGTTCGGTGGTGTGGACGCGGTGCCGATCGCGCTCGCGACCAAGGACACGGACGAGATCATCGAGACGGTCATCCGCCTCGCCCCGTCCTTCGGAGGGGTGAACCTGGAGGACATCTCCGCCCCCCGCTGCTTCGAGATCGAGCGCCGGCTCCAGGAAGCCCTGGACATCCCGATCTTCCACGACGACCAGCACGGCACGGCGATCGTGACGCTGGCCGCCCTGCGCAACGCCGCGAAGCTGACCGGGCGCACGCTCGGCGACCTGCGCGCCGTGATCTCGGGTGCGGGCGCGGCGGGCATCGCCATCGCCAAGATCCTCGTGGACGCGGGCATCGGCGACGTCTGCGTCACCGACCGCAAGGGCGTCGTCTCGGCGGACCGCTCCGACCTGACGGACGTCAAGGCGGAGATCGCGGGCCTGACGAACAAGACCGGCCAGACCGGCTCCCTGGAAGCGGCCCTGAACGGCGCGGACGTGTTCATCGGCGTCTCCGGCGGCACGGTGCCCGAGGAGGCGGTGGCCTCGATGGCGAAGGACGCCTTCGTCTTCGCCATGGCCAACCCGAACCCGGAGGTCCACCCGGACGTCGCGCACAAGTACGCGGCGGTCGTGGCCACGGGCCGCTCGGACTTCCCGAACCAGATCAACAACGTGCTGGCGTTCCCGGGCATCTTCGCGGGCGCCCTGAAGGTCCGCGCCAGCCGGATCACCGAGGGCATGAAGATCGCCGCCGCCGACGCCATCGCCGGTGTCGTGGGTGACGAGCTCGCCGCCGACTACGTGATCCCGTCGCCGTTCGACGAGCGCGTCGCCGAGGCCGTTGCGGCCGCGGTCGCCGCGGCGGCCAAGGCCGACGGCGTGGCCCGCCTGGCCTGACCCGGCGGCAGACGCGAGGAGGGGCCCGACCGGATGAACCATCCGGTCGGGCCCCTCCTTTTTCACGCACCTTCGCGTACTGCGCGCACGGGGCACACCCTCCCCGCCCCCGAACCGGGAGGGGATGCTCCGCCTCTGCGCCTCGACGAAGCTGACGCTTCGTCAACAGGGATGCGGCCAAAAAGTGGCAGGCTCATGACCAGCCGGGCCGCATGGCGTGAATATTACCGCTACCCAAGGCTTGATTTTGACGTTCCGCTTTCCCCCTCCGCCGGCACAAGACCGCACGTGCGACCCATGGTTGAGCGCGCAACGAACGGTTCCGCTCAGGCTCCGCGCGGGCCCAGTACGGACGCACGGAGACCCCCGTCCGGTTCCCGCCGACGGACACCGACTCCTACGGACGGCCGTGCGACGAAGGCCTCACCTGCAGAGCGCCGACAGGACTGGCCCGCCGCGCTACCGGGCGGTAGCGTCGCGGCATGTTCGCTGCCTACGCCGCCCGAATCGACCGTGACCAGCCGCTGAGCGGCCTTGTGCTGGGCGAGCGCCCGGCCCCCGAGGACCGCCCCGGCTGGGTGACCGTGAACGTCAAGGCCGCCTCCCTCAACCACCACGACCTGTGGTCGCTGCGCGGGGTCGGCCTCGGCGAGGACAAACTCCCGATGATCCTCGGCTGCGACGCCGCAGGCGTCGACCAGGACGGCAACGAGGTCGTCCTGCACTCCGTGATCGGCCAGACCGGCCACGGGGTCGGCCCCGACGAGCCGCGCTCGATCCTGACCGAGCGCTACCAGGGCACCTTCGCGGAGCAGGTGACCGTCCCCGCCTGGAACGTGCTGCGCAAGCCCGCCGAGCTGTCGTTCGAGGAGGCCGCGTGCCTGCCGACGGCATGGCTGACGGCGTACCGGATGCTGTTCACCAACGCGGGCGTGCGCCCCGGCGACTCGGTGCTCGTACAGGGCGCGGGCGGCGGGGTCGCGACCGCCGCGATCGCCCTCGGCAAGGCGGCGGGCCTGCGGGTCTTCGCCACCAGCCGCGACGAGGCCAAGCGCAAGCGGGCGGTGGAGCTGGGCGCGGTGGAGGCGTACGAGCCGGGCGCGCGGCTGCCGCAGCGGGTGGACGCCGTGATCGAGACGGTCGGCGCGGCCACCTGGTCACACTCCGTCAAGTCGCTGCGCCCGGGCGGCACCCTGGTCATCTCGGGCGCCACGAGCGGGGACCGTCCCGCGCACGCCGAGCTGACCCGGATCTTCTTCCTGGAACTCAAGGTGGTCGGCTCCACGATGGGGTCGAAGGACGAGCTGGAGGACCTGCTGGCGTTCTGCGCGGCGACCGGGGTGCGACCGGTGATCGACGAGGTCCTGCCGCTCGACCGGGCGCGGGAGGGCTTCGAGAAGCTGGAGGCCGGCGACCTGTTCGGCAAGATCGTCCTGACCGTGTGAGCCGGGACCTCCCGCCGCTTCGTCAACGATGATTGACACCGTCGCGCTCGTCAACCTACATTGACAGGCATGACAGAAGCGACCGATCTCGCCGAGCGGGCCGGCGACCGTGACCCGCGCGTGGGCCTGCGTGCCGTGACCGCGCTCCGGAGGCTGCTGGAGCAGTTGGAGGCCGTACAGGTGCGCAGCGCCCGCGCGCAGGGGTGGTCCTGGCAGGAGATCGCGGCCGAACTGGGCGTCAGCCGCCAGGCCGTACACAAGAAGCACGGGAGGGTCTGATGTTCGAACGCTTCACGCAGGACGCCCGGGACGCCGTGACGGGCGCCGTGGCCGGGGCCCGGCACGCGGGGGCCGCCACCGTCACCGAGGAGCACCTCCTCCTCGCCCTGCTGGACCGGGGCGCCCTGGACCCGCTGGGCGTGGACCGCGCCGCGGTGGCGGCGGACCTCGCCGCGGCCCGCCGCCGGGGCGGCATGTCCCGGGCGGACGAGGAGGCCCTCGCGGGCCTCGGCATCGACCTCACCGAGATCGTCTCGCGGGTCGAGGAGACCCACGGCGAAGGCGCACTGGCCTCGGCGACCCCGCGGCGGCGGTCCCTGGGCTCCTCGCTCCGCTCGGCGCTGGGCCGCCCGGAGCCGGAGAGGCGCCACGTCCCCCTCACGGCGGGCGCGAAGAAGACCCTGGAACAGTCCCTGCGCATCGCGCTGGGCCGCCACGACCGCCACATCGCCACCCTGCACCTGCTACTCGCCCTGCTCTCCCGCCCGGGCACGGCCGCCGAGGTCCTGGCGGACCACGGCGTCACGTACGCGGCGGCCGAAGCGGGCCTGGCGGCCTGATTCGCGACCTATCGCGACGGCCGGAGCGTCGCGGCGAGGCGGTCCGCCGCCGCCGCGAGGTGGGCACGGGCCTCGGCCAGCTTGGCCGGGGTGACACCGTGGTCGCGGGCCGCGTCGCGGACGTCGTCGCGGAAGCGGTCCAGCAGGCGGTCCAGGTCGCGGGCCGGGTCGCCGGTGGGGGTGAGGTCCTCGGCCCAGTGCGGGTCCGCCGCCGCGGCGCCGGCGGTCTCCGCGGCGGCACCGGGCGCGGCATCAGCGCCGGTGCCGGGCCCGGCGCCGGTGGTGGTACCCGCACCGGTCGTGCCGCCGCCGAGCCAGGTGCCGGCCAGATTGCCCAGCACCCCGCCGGACTTCGCGAACTGCTCCTGAAGCTGGCCCGCGATCCGCATGACCTCCTCGCGCGCCCGCTCCTGCGCCTCCTTGGCCTGGCGGCGGGCCTGCTGGGCCTCCTCGCGCGCCCGGCGGCTCTCGTCCTTCGCCCGGCGCGCCTGCTCCTTCCACTCCTGCCTGGCCTTGCGCAGCTCCTCCTTGGCCGCCGCCCAGGACGCGTCCTCGACCGGGGCCGCCGTCGCGGAGGCCGCGGCCCGCATCTCGCGCCGCAGGGCACCCGCCGCACCCCGTACGTCGTCACGGATCTCGGCGGCCAGCTCGGAGACCGAGTCTCGGATCTCCAGCTCCAGGTCGGCGAGCTCACCGCCGCGGTCGGCCAGTTCGGCGCGGCCCGCCTCGGTGATGGAGTAGACCTTGCGCCCGCCTTCGGTGGCGTACGTGACCAGCCCCTCGGCCTCCAGCTTGGCCAGCCGGGGGTACACCGTGCCCGCGGAGGGCGCGTACAGGCCCTGGAAACGCTCCTCCAGCAGGCGGATCACCTCGTACCCGTGCCGCGGGGCCTCGTCCAGCAGCTTGAGCAGGTAGAGGCGGAGGCGGCCGTGGGCGAAGACGGGCGGCATGTCAGAGCACCTTCTTGTCGAGCACGAGAGGAGCGGCAGGGGTGTCGGCGGCCGGGCGGCGCAGCAGGGCGATGGCACCCGAGACGGTGGTGGCCCGCAGGGTGCCGGTGCCGGCGCCGAGGGTGCCGGTGATCCGCTTGGCGCCGAACTGGCCGGAGACGTGCAGGTCCTCGAAGGCGTTGGAGACGCCACCGCTGGCCGTGTTGGCCTCCACCCGCGCGTCGGCGGGGTGCGGAAGGCGGATCGCGACCTGCCCGGACACGGAGTTCAGGCAGATGTCCACCGGCCGCGGCTCGGCCGGATCGAGGGCCAGGTCGATGAGCATGTCACCGCTGACCGAGTCGGCCCGTACGTTGCCGCCCGCGCCGTCGACCACGGTCAGGCCGCCGGAGACGGAGTGGAAGCCGAACTCGCCGGTGACGGACTGGGCCTCGACGCCGCCGGAGACGGTCCTCGCGTTGACCCTGCCGGACAGGCCGACCAGCGTGACGTCGCCGGAGACCCCGCCGACGTCGGTGCCGCCGCCGATGCCGGAGACGACCGAGGTGGCGCTGACCGCCGCCAGCTGGAGGTGGGTGGCGGCGGGGACGGTGAGGGTGACGGTGGCGCGGCGCTCCCAGGCCTTGCGGCCCGCGCCGGAGCGGGACCAGACCTTCCAGGGCTTGGCGTCGAACCACTCCTTGAAGCCCTGGGAACCGTTCCAGGGCAGGTCTTCGTAGGACACGGTGAGGGTGCCGCCCTCCTGCACGACGTACAGGGGCGGTCCGTCGACCGCGGCCACCTCCAGACGGGCCGGACCCTCGTCGGCGACGACGTTCACCGTGCCGCCGACGACACGGACACGGAGCTCGGTCACCGGCTCCTCGAAGGTGAGCTTCTGCGGTTCGGCGACGGACCACGTCTTCTGCTCTGCCATGGTGCAGATCCTCCTCGGCGTACGGACACGGCACGCAACATATCGCGTCTTCTGGCTAACACGATATATCGCGGTAGCGCGAAGTCAAGACCGTTCCGACGCCGAGCCGCTCGCGACACCGAGGACCGCTGCGCGGGGCCCCGCTCCCCGCAGCGGCGGCGCAGGGGGGCAGCGGGGGTCAGCGGTGGTCAGTGGGGGGGCAGCGGGGGTGGCGGTGCTGGGCGGCTACGACCGCGTCCGCGCACCGTGCCGCCCACGCCCCGGTGCCGCCGACGGCTAGGCCGCCAGCAGCGGGCTCGCGTGGTGGTGGAGCCAGGCCCGGTACGGCGGCGTGCGGAGGGCGGCTTCGCGGTAGGCCGCCCGGAGGTCCTCGAAGACCTCGGCATGCGCGCCGGGCCGGGTGGCCAGCAGCAGCCGGACCGCCAGGGGGTCGCCGGACAGCGGCCGGATGGCCATGTCGTCGCGCGGCCCGGAGGTCGGCTGGCAGGGGGCCACCGCCTCACCGGAGACGATCAGCGAGGTCGCGGTGTGGTAGTCGGCGTGCAGTACGGGCGGGTCCAGCCCGGCCCCGGCGAACACCCGCCGCAGACCGTCCCATTCGCCGTCCACGGAGGGGTCCACCGTCCACCGGTCGGCCGCCAGGTCCTGCAACTCCACCACGGGACGCCGCGCCGCCGGATGATCCCGGGACATCGAGACGAACTGCGGCTCCCGCTCCATCAGGACCCGCAGCTCCAGACCGGCCGGCACCCGCAGCGGACTGCCCTCCAGCTCGTGGACGAACGCCACGTCCAGCTGCCCGGAAGCCGCCATCCGGAGCAGGGCGTTGGCGGACACGTCCACCACCAGCGAGGTCTCGGTGTCGGGCAGCCGCCGGTGGATCCGGCGCAGCCATCCCGGCAGGGCGCGGCTGGCCGTGGAGCCGATGTTCAGCCGCGGGCCGCGGGCCAGCGCCCGGGCCTCGGCGACGAGCGCGGCCATCTCGGCCAGCAGCGGGCGGGCCCGGCCGAGGACGGTGCGGCCGAACGGGGTGGGCCGGCAGCCGGTGCGCTCACGCAGGAACAGCTCGCCGTCCAGGGCGCGTTCGATGCGGCGCAGCTGGGTCGTGAGGGAGGGCTGGCTCACGCCGAGCGGCCCGGGCACCTCGTGCCAGAACCCCTACCCGGACAGCACGGAGCGCTCGCGCGTGGACCAGCTGTGGCGCAACGGTCTGGCCGCGTCGGGGCTGGGCACGAAGAGCTAGGGCGCGGGGAACCGGGGACTCGAAGAGCTAGGGCAGCTTCCCCACCTCGGGTATGTATTCCGGGCAGTCCGGGTTCCGGCAGGGACCCGGCACCCACTCCGGGATGAAGATCCCGAGCGCTTTGCGCCGCCGTACGACGGTGTCGACGGAGCGCCCGCAGACCGGGCACGTGTGCTGCTCGTGCCCGGCCTGCGGAGCGACCGTCTCGTGCGGGTACGGGTGGCGCCGATCGTGCCGTTGGTGCTGTTCGCCGGCCATACCTCCACGGTAGGCCGGTTCCGCGCGTTCGGCCGGTTTCAGCGCTTGCGGGCGTACGTGGTGACGATCTGGCCGCCGCCGAAGGTGCGGACGCCGGTCAGCTCCAAGGGGCGCGCCCCGAAACCGGCGCGAGACATCGGCATGCCGGTGCCGGCGAAGAACGGGTAGGTCTTCACGATGATCTCGTCGATCTCGTCGATCAGCTGGGTGGCGAGGTCCGCTCCGCCGCACAGCCAGATGCCGAGCCCGTCCCGGGCCTTCAGCTCCCGCACGCGGGCGACGAGGTCGCCGCTGATCAGCTGCACGTCGGGGTCCGGCGAGGTGGCGAGGGAGCGCGAGACGACGTACTGCTCGGGCAGGTGGCCGTAGGGGCTGGTCATGCCCGCCTTGAGGCCCGGCTCGTACGTTTTGCGGCCCATCAGGATCGCGTCGAAGCGCTTCGGAGGGGTGTCGTCGACCCCGAGCCGGGCGCGCCCCTGGGCGGCGATGGTCTCGGGGTACTCCGCCGCCAGGAACCCGATGAACTCGGGGTCCAGGAAGCCGTAGAAGGACTCGGCGTCACCGTCCGGGGCTCCGATGAAGCCGTCGACCGAGGTGGCGACGAAGTACGTGAGCTTGCGCAAGCGAGGTCTCTTTCGTCAGACAGTGCCGCCACTCCGGGGCACGCCAGTTAAAGTACTGCGCATGCAGTGGTTATGCAATCACGATTTACGCGGCCCCCTGCGGCTTGCGCCACATCGGCCACATCGGCGGCCCTTCCGGCAGCTGCACCGCCTCGCCCGTGAACTCCCAGCCGAGCCGCTCGTACAGCCCCTTGCTGCGCGCGCTGCTCGCCTCCAGGTACGCCGGCACGCCCTCGCGGTCGCAGCGCTCGAGCACCGGCCGCATCAGCGCGGTCCCGAGCCCCTCGCCCTGCCGCCCCGGGGCGACCGCGATCATCAGCAGGTACTCGTGCTCCTCGGCGGTCGGGTGCACCGCGCCCGTCAGCCGGCCGACCAGCTCGCACCGCTCGTTGCCGGGGTCGGCGACCGCGCGCATCTTCGCCGGGACCGGGTCCTCCTCCTCCGGCTCGCCGGCCGGGATCCGCAGCCACAGGGCGGCCGCCGAGCCGTCCACTGCGTAGTCGATCCGGCCCTCGGCCAGCGCCACGTCCACGAAGACGCCCAGGAACGCGCCGTGGACCGCGGCCCGGTGCTCCGGATCCGGGAAGACCCAGCTGCTCACCGGGTCGGTGCGGAAGGCCTCGTCGAGCAGCCGCGCCACCGCGTCCCGGTCCGACTGATCCGCCTGACGTATCTCCAGCGCCACTGGTCACACCCTTCGCTCAGGTTTCAACTACCGCGAGCGATCCTAGAGTTGGCCCGGAACAGCGGAAAGCCCCGTTCCGGCACCATGCGGTGCCGGAACGGGGCTTGCGCACGGCCTCTTCCCCGTTACGGGCTCACCGGGTACGCCGGGTGACGAACTCCGCGAGCGCCAGCAGCCCGCCCGCCGCCCCGAGGTCCGGCACGGCCCGGGACAGCAGCTGCACCGCCCGGCCCATCCGGTCCGCGGCATGGGCCTGCGCCCAGTCGCGCCCGCCGGCCCGGTCCACCGCGTCGGCGGCCTTCCGCACGTCGTCCCCGGTCATGGGACCCGCGTACAGGGCCGCCAGCTCGTCGCCGGCCGCGGTGCCCGAGGTGAGGGCGGCCACGACCGGGAGGGACTTCTTGCGGGCGATCAGATCGGCCCCGGCGGGCTTGCCGGTGTGCCCCGGATCCCCCCAGATGCCGATCAGGTCGTCGATCAGCTGGAAGGCCAGCCCGGCCTCCCGCCCGAAGGCGTCCATCGCGTCGACCTCGTCCGGCCCGGCGCCGGCGTAGAGCGCGCCGAGCGCACAGGCGCAGCCCAGCAGGGCCCCGGTCTTGGCCGTCGCCATGGTCAGGCACTCGTCGAGCGAGACGTACGGCCGCTGCTCGAAGGCGCAGTCCGCCTGCTGGCCGGCGCACAGCTCGATGATGCAGGCCGCGAGCCGCGCCGAGGCCCGCGCCGAGGCCGGGTGCGGATCCTCCGCCAGCAGCCGCAGGGCGAGCGCCAGCATGGCGTCGCCGGTGATGATCGCGTCCGGTATCCCGAACACGGTCCAGGCCGTGGGCCTGCCCCGGCGCTTCGCGTCCTTGTCGATGACGTCGTCGTGCAGCAGCGTGAAGTTGTGCGCCAGCTCCACGGCCGCCGCCGCCCGTACCGCACCCCCGGCCTTGGCGTCCGGGCCCCCCAGGGCCTGGGCCGCGGCGAGCACGAGGGCGGGGCGGATGGCCTTGCCCGCGTTGCCCGCGGCCGGGGCGCCGTCCGCGCGCTCCCAGCCGAAGTGGTACATCGCCACGCGCCGCATCGAACCCGGGAGGCTCTCGACCGTGCGGCGCAGTTCCGGGTTGACCGTTTCTCTTGTCCGCTCCAGCAGGGCCGCAGCCTCCTGCCCCTCGCCGGTCGTGATCGCCTCAGTGGTCCCCATGGCGTGTCCCCGATCCCGATCCCCAGTGGTTCTCGGCAGCCCGCTCAGCGCCAGCGGGCGATCTCGACGTTCTCCAGGATGCCGAGCGCGTCCGGCACCAGCACCGCGGCGGAGAAGTAGGCGGTGACCAGGTAGGAGATGATCGCCTGCTCGCTGATGCCCATGAAGCGGACCGACGTGCTCGGCTCGATCTCGTCCGGGATCCCCGGCTGGTGGAGGCCGATGACGCCGGACTCGTCCTCGCCGGTGCGCATGCAGAGGATGGACGTGGTCCGGGCGTCGCTGATCGGGATCTTGTTGGACGGGAAGATCGGCACCCCGCGCCAGGACGGCACCCGGTGCCCGTCGATCTCGATCGACTCCGGGTACAGGCCGCGCTTGTTGCACTCGCGGCCGAAGGCGGCGATGGCCTTGGGGTGGGCGAGGAACAGCTTGGAGCCGCGCCGCATGCTGAGCAGCTGGTCCATGTCGTCGGGGCTGGGCCCGCCGTCGTGGGGCTGGATGCGCTGGTCGTACTCGGCGTTGTGGAGCAGGCCGAACTCGCGGTTGTTGAGCATCTCGTGCTCCTGGCGCTCGCGCAGCGCCTCGACCGTGAGCCGCAACTGCTGCTCGGTCTGGTTCATCGGCTGGTTGTAGAGGTCGGCGACGCGCGTGTGCACCCGCAGGACCGTTTGTGCAATGGAGAGTTCGTACTCGCGCGGCTTCGCCTCGTAGTCCACGAAGGTGCCGGGGAGGACGGCCTCGCCCTGGTGGCCGGCGGAGAGGTCGATCGCGGCCTCGCCGTACTTGTTGGTGCGCTGGGCGGGCAGGGACCGCTGGGTCTCCACGTGCGCGCGCAGCGAGCCGACCCGGTCGGCGAGGAGCTGGAAGTCCTGGCGGGACAGGACGAGCGCGGTGCCGGAGGTGACGGCGCGGGCGGTGTACTCCCAGATCGCCTCCTCGTCGACGAGGGAGTCCTCGCCGAAGTAGGCGCCGTCCGCGACGGTCCGCAGGACCGCGTCCTCGCCGTAGGGGCCGGGACCGACCTGTTCGACGCGCCCATGGGCGAGCAGGAACACCTGGTCGGAGGCGCTGCCGAAGGAGGTCAGCTCCTGGCCCGCCTCGAAGTCGACCTGCCGGCACCGCTGGGCGAGCTCGGAGAGCACGTCCAGGTCCTCGTAGGTGCGCAGCAGCGGGAGCTCGCCGAGCTCGGCCGGGATGACCTGGACCTGGGTCCCGGTCTTGATGAAGTCCACGCGTCCGTCGCCGACCGAGTAGCTCAGCCGCCTGTTCACCCGGTACGTGCCGCCCTGGACGGACACCCACGGGAGCATCTTCAGGAGCCACCGCGAGGTGATCTCCTGCATCTGCGGCGCGGACTTGGTCGTGGTTGCCAAGTTCCGCGCGGCCGATGTCGCAAGACTCCGCTGCGGTGTCTGGACCTCGGGATCGGAACCTGCCTGGACCGACATGTGTCTCCCTTTCGATCACTCCATGGATCTGCGGGATGCAGCCTTCCAGCACGGAACGTGGTGGGACCATTACACAAAAGGGTGGGACTACTCCGTCGGGGCGTGGGCACCCTTTGGAGTTCACCCCATTCCCACGAGGCCACTCCCATCCCACTGGTTCCAGCCACACCGACCCCCGGAGGGCCGTTAACTTGCATCCCAGATGTGAGTTTTCTAGGGTGAGGCCATGCGGCTGACCCGATTCACCGACCTGGCGCTGCGCGTCCTGATGCGCCTGGCCGTCGCGGAGACGGACCTCCCGACCACGCGCGACGTGGCGGCGACGATGGAGGTCCCGTACACGCACACGGCGAAAGTGGTCGCCAGGCTGCAGCATCTCGGCCTGGTCGAGGCGCGGCGCGGCCGCGGCGGAGGGCTCGCCCTGACCACCGCCGGACGGGCCGCCTCGGTGGGCGGGGTGGTCCGCGAACTGGAGGGCGCGGGCGACGTCGTGGACTGCGAGGGCACCACCCCCTGCCCGCTGCGCGGGGCCTGCCTCCTGCGGGGCGCGCTGCGCCGGGCCCAGGAGGCGTTCTTCGCCGCACTGGACCCGCTGACGGTGGAAGACCTGGTCGCGGCACCCACCGGCCCGCTGCTGCTGGGCATTTCGGGCGGCCCTCCGGGGCGGACCGACAGCCCCTGAACCCGGGAGCGGATGGCCGGTTCCCATGGCCTGCCACCCTCGACCCGAACGGGTGTACCCACACCCAAAAATACGCATCTCACATACCAATTATCGAACGAGGAGCTCCGCATGCTGTCCGAGAAGTCGACCGAGACCGTACGTGCCACCCTGCCCGCCGTCGGCGCGGCCATCGGCGACATCGCGGAACTCTTCTACGCGAAGCTGTTCGCGGCCCACCCGGAGCTGCTCCGCGACCTGTTCAACCGCGGCAACCAGAACGCCGGCCTCCAGAAGCAGGCCCTCGCCGGCTCCATCGCGGCCTTCGCGACCCACCTCGTCGCACACCCGGACACCCGCCCCGACGTGATGCTGCACCGCATCGCGCACAAGCACGCCTCCCTCGGCGTCACGCGTGAGCAGTACCCGGTCGTCCACCGCCACCTCTTCGCGGCGATCGCCGAGATCCTCGGCGAGGCCGTCACCCCCGAGGTGGCCGAGGCCTGGGACGAGGTGTACTGGCTGATGGCCAATGCCCTGATCGCCATCGAGGAGCGGCTCTACGCCGAGCAGCAGGTCCTCGCCGGCGACGTCTGGCGCACCTGGACGGTCGCCGCCCGCGTCGAGGAGA
Source organism: Streptomyces sp. NPDC050448 (assembly GCF_040655295.1). Lineage (NCBI taxonomy): Bacteria > Bacillati > Actinomycetota > Actinomycetes > Kitasatosporales > Streptomycetaceae > Streptomyces > Streptomyces sp. NPDC050448. Next base: position 159,033 of record NZ_JBFAJR010000002.1, read on the forward strand.
CCGCCGACTGCACCACCTTCCACCTGACCCCGGCGGACGACTCCCCCGCCCCCTCCTTCAGGCCCGGCCAGTACGTCTCGGTCCAGGTCGAACTGCCCGACGGCGCCCGCCAGATCCGCCAGTACAGCCTGACCAGCGCCCCCGGCTCCCCGGTCCGCTCGATCACCGTCAAGCGGGTCCACGGCCCGGCCGCCGCGGGCCCCGACGGCGAGGTCTCGAACCACCTCCACGCCCGGGTCGCGGCCGGCGACACGGTGCGGGTCTCGGCCCCGTACGGCGACCTCGTCCTGCGGGACACCGCGGGCCCGGTCCTGCTCGCCTCGGCCGGAATCGGCTGCACCCCGATGCTGTCGATGCTCGAGCACCTCGCCGACACCGGGCACGCCGCCCCGGTGACCGTCCTGCACGCCGACCGCTCCCCCGCCGACCACGCGCTGCGGAGCGACCACCGGGCGCTGACGCACAAGCTGCCCGAGGCGTCGGCCCGCTTCTGGTACGAGGCCGATGCCGAGCCGGGTGACGGCGAGGGCCTCCTCGACCTGTCGGACGTCCCGGTCGCCCCGGGCACCACGGCGTACCTGTGCGGGCCCCTCCCCTTCATGCGGGCCGTACGCGCACAGCTGCTCGCCAAGGGGATCCCGGCCTCGGACATCCACTACGAGGTGTTCGGCCCGGACCTGTGGCTGGCCTCCGCGTAAATCCCGTGACGGGCGGGCCGGTCGGGACGAGTGTCCGGATCGGCTCGCTCGCTGTACGAAGGCACTAGCCCGGAAGAACGACCTCCATTACACCGGAGTGCAACGAGGTGGACACGCAAGGTGACCATCGCGCACCGGGAGAGGAGGCGGCCATGTCCGCACCCATGTCCGCGGACCGGTTCATCAACGCGCTGCGGAACGAGGGCCTGACCGTCGTCGAGGTCGGCGCCTGGCGCACCCACAACCGCAACCACAAGGGCCCCTGGGGCCCGGTGAACGGGGTGATGATCCACCACACCGTCACGCACGGCACCGCGTTCACCGTCGCGCTCTGCCGCGACGGCGACGAGGACCTTCCCGGCCCGCTCTGCCACGGCGTGATCACCAAGGACGGCCGGGTCCACCTGGTCGGCTACGGCCGCGCCAACCACGCCGGGGCGGGCGACTCCGACGTCCTGGCGGCGGTGATCGCGGAGAAGCGGCTCCCGCCGGACCGCCACGCGGACACCGACGGCAACCGGCACTTCTACGGCTTCGAGTGCGAGAACCTCGGCGACGGCGACGACCCCTGGCCGGAGGTCCAGCTCGACGCCATGGCCCGCGCGGCGGCAGCCGTCTGCCGGGTCCACGGCTGGACCGAGCGCTCGGTGATCGGCCACCTCGAATGGAAGCCCGGCAAGATCGACCCGAAGGGCTTCCCGATGGACGCCTTCCGCGCCCGCGTCGGCGAACGCCTGGGATAGCGGGGCGCACGACCGCACCCCGGCCCACGGCCGACACCCGGCCGGATCCTGCCCGCGCACCGCGGGCAGGGCTTCGGCACCCGGGGGCGGGGCGGTATTCGAGGCGTGCACCGACGTGCGGCGTCGGGGGCGCGACCGGCACACAATGGGTGCGTGAACCGCTCCGTGGACCCCGGCGTCCTCCTGCAGCCCCGGCCGCCCTCCCCGCTGCTGGAGGTCCAGGACGAGCGGTTCGGCCGGCACGGCGTACGGCTGCTGCTGAAGCGGGACGATCTCGTGCATCCCGAACTGCCCGGCAACAAGTGGCGCAAGCTCGCGCCCAATCTGCGGGCCGCCGTCGCCGGGGGCTTCCCCGGGGTGGTGACCTTCGGCGGGGCCTACTCGAACCATCTGCGGGCCACCGCGGCGGCCGGGCGGCTGCTGGGGATGCCGACCGTCGGCATCGTCCGCGGTGACGAGCTCGCCGGCCGCCCCCTCAACGACTCGCTGGCCCGGTGCGCGGCGGACGGGATGCGGCTGCACTTCGCCACGCGCTCGGAGTACCGCCGCAAGGCCGAGCCCGAGGTGCTGGCCCGGCTGCTGGCGGGGGCCGGCGCGGCCGACTCGTACGTCGTCCCCGAGGGCGGCAGCAACGCCCTCGCCCTGCACGGGTGTGCGGAGCTCGGGCGCGAGCTGCGGGGCATGTCCGACGTCGTCGCGGTGGCCTGCGGCACGGGCGGCACCCTGGCCGGCCTGGCGGCGGGGCTGGCACCGGGCCAGCGGGCGCTGGGCGTTCCCGTCCTGGCGGGCGAGTTCATCGGGGCGGAGATACGTTCCCTCCAGCAGGCGGCCTTCGGGGGCCCGGCCGGGCTCTGGAGCCTGGCGGAGGGCTTCCACCACGGCGGCTACGCACGCGTCCCCGCGGTGCTGGACGCGTTCGCCGCCGATTTCGAGGAGCGGCACGGGCTCCCGGTCGAGCGGATCTACGTGGCCAAGCTCCTCTGGGCCCTGGCGTCCCTCACGGAATCGGGCGCCTTCCCGCCTGGTACCGCCCTGACCGCCGTCGTCACGGGGCGCCCCTAGGGGGTGTCCGGCGCAGACCGCTCCCGCTGCGCGGAGCCGTCCCCTGCCCGGCCCTTCCCCGTTTCCCGGGACTCCGCCCCGGACCCGCACGGTGCGCCGCCGTTGCCCGGGGCCGGCCCCCGCACCCCGCCCGGGGGTCAGGCCGCGTCCTCGCGGTAGGCCGCCGCCTCCTCCAGGTCCAGCCTGCGCAGCAGACCCCGCAGCATCTCGTCGTCGATCCGGCGGTGGTCCCGCAAGGTCACGAACACCTCGCGCTCGGCCGCGATCATCTCCCGCGCGAGGCGCCGGTAGACGTCGTCCGCCGATTCGCCGGTGACCGGGTTGACCTCCCCCAGCCGCTCCCACACCGCGTTGCGCCGCCGTTCCATCACCGTGCGGAGCCGCTCCGCCAGCGGCGGCGGCAGCGCGTTCTCCGGCTCGGCCAGCAGCTCCGCCAGCCGGTCCTCCGCCGACCGCGAGGCCTCGCTCTGGGCCTGGGCCTCCGCCAGCGTCTCCGCGTGCAGGTCCCGCGGCGGCAGGCGCAGCAGCCGGATCAGCGGCGGCAGCGTCAGGCCCTGCACCACCAGCGTGCCGATCACCGTCGTGAACGTCAGGAAGAGGATCAGGTTCCGGTGCGGCACGCTGATCGGCACCGAGAAGGCGATCGCCAGCGAGACCACCCCCCGCATCCCGGCCCAGCCCACGATCACCGGCGCCTTCCAGCTGGTGTCCGGCTCCCGGGTCCGGATCCGCTCCGACAGCCGGGGCACGAAGGTGGCCGGGAACACCCACACGAAGCGGGCCACCACCACCGCCAGGAACACCGCCAGCGCGTACCAGGCCGCGTGCCAGCCCTCGTACTCCACGAGCCCCTTCAGGACCACCGGCAGCTGGAGGCCGATCAGCGCGAAGACCACCGACTCGAGGATGAAGGCGACCATCTTCCACACCGCCTCCTCCTGGAGCCGGGTCGCGAAGTCGACCTGCCAGTTGCGGTGCCCGAGGTACAGCGCCACCACGACCACCGCGAGCACGCCCGAGGCGTGCACCCGCTCGGCCGCCGCGTACGCCACGAACGGGATCAGCAAGGACAGGGTGTTCTGGAGCAGCGGCTCCCGCAGCCGCTTGCGCAGGTGGTGGATCGGCACCATCAGCACCAGGCCCACGCCGACGCCCCCCACCGAGGCCAGCAGGAACTCCGCGATCCCGCCCGCCCAGCCGGCGCTCACCCCGACCGCCGCGGCCAGCGCCACCTTGTACGCGGTGATCGCGGTGGCGTCGTTCACCAGGGACTCGCCCTGCAGGATGGTCGTGATCCGGTTCGGCAGCCCGAGCTTGCGGGCGATCGCCGTCGCGGCCACCGCGTCGGGCGGCGCGATCACCGCGCCCAGCACCAGCGCCACCGGCAGCGACAGCCCCGGCACCACCAGGTACGCCGCGTACCCGACGGCGAGCGTCGCGAAGAGCACGTACCCGACCGACAGCAGCGCGATGGGCCGTACGTTCGCCCGCAGATCCAGGTACGAGCTGTCCACGGCGGCCGTGTACAGCAGCGGCGGGAGCAGCAGCGGCAGCACGATGTGCGGGTCGAGGGCGTACGAGGGCACGCCCGGGACGTACGAGGCGATCAGGCCGACGGCGACCAGCAGCAGGGGCGCGGGCACCCTGGTCCGGCGGGCGGCCCCCGCAACGACCGCGCTGACCGCCACCAGCGCCACCAGCGGCAATACCTCCATCGAAGATCCACCTTCGCTCGTCGTCGCTGATCGGCATTCGTCCTGCGGCGCCCGCACGTCAGTACGCTGGCCATCATGAGCGAGTGCATCCACGTTCCCGAACTGCCGCGCCCCGAGCCTGTCCCGACTGCCCTGACCTGCCCTGAATGTCAGGCACTCGGCAGCCATCCCGTGCAGTTGCGGATGTGCCTGGGGTGCGGATACGTGGCGTGCTGCGATTCCTCCCCGCACCGGCACGCCACGGCGCATTATCAGAGCACCGGCCATCCGGTCATGCGAAGCTTCGAGCCGGGCGAGACGTGGCGGTGGTGTTTTGTCGACGGTTCGATCGTCTGAGGCGGGGTAGGTCAACCCTCCGCCGGTTCCCCTGATTTGGGCCCGCAGACCCCTAGCCACTGTGCGTACCCATAGGCTTACCATCAGTCACTGGCCGTGGGCGGGGGCACCTGAAACGGGCGCCATGAGGGGTGCCGCGACACGATCGCCCGGATCGCGATAGCGTCACCGGCGAACAGAGCTCGTACCACCTTGGAGGTGAGGGTGTCCCAGATCGCAGGCGAGCCCGGGACCCAGGACTTCGTGGAAGTCCGGCTGCCCGCTGCGGGTGCCTACCTGTCGGTGCTGCGAACGGCCACGGCCGGCCTCGCGGCACGTTTGGACTTCACCCTCGACGAGATCGAGGACCTCCGCATCGCGGTGGACGAGGCCTGCGCGATCCTGCTCCAACAGGCCGTGCCCGGCTCCGTCCTCAGCTGCGTTTTCCGGTTGGTCGACGACTCGCTGGAGGTGACCGTCTCGGCGCCGACCACGGACGGGCGTGCGCCGGAGCGCGACACGTTCGCCTGGACCGTCCTGTCGGCGCTGGCCGGCAAGGTCGAATCCACCGTCGAGGAGGACCGGACGGTGAGCATCAGCCTCTACAAACAGCGCGGCGCGGGTCCAGGCCCGGCGTGAGCGGCGGGGAGATCCCGGTGCGGGGCGGGGATCGGCCCCGGGTACGGCACGAGGTCGACGGCGGCATCCCGGAGCAGCAGCACGCCCGGCCGCACCCGGCTGACGCGGATGCGGAAGACGGCTTTTTGGACTCGGCGGAGCGACGGGCGGGCCCTATGAGCGAGAACCAGCACGAAGAACCACACGTCTCACAGCCACCCGGGGCCGCTGCCACGGCCCCGGGCTCGGAACCGGCACCGACACCGACACCGGTGCTGCCGGCGCCCACGGCGCTGCCCGATCCGCGCGACCGCAGCGGGGCGCGGGCCCTGTTCATCGAGCTGCGGGCGCTGCCCGACGGCTCGGTGGAGAAGGCCGAGCTGCGCAACCGGCTCGTTCGGATGCACCTGCCGCTGGTCGAGCACCTCGCCCGGCGGTTCCGCAATCGCGGTGAGCCGCTGGACGACCTGACGCAGGTCGCCACGATCGGTCTGATCAAGTCGGTGGACCGGTTCGACCCGGACCGCGGGGTCGAGTTCTCCACGTACGCGACGCCCACCGTGGTCGGCGAGATCAAGCGGCACTTCCGCGACAAGGGCTGGGCCGTGCGCGTGCCCCGGCGTCTGCAGGAGCTGCGGCTCTCGCTGACCACGGCCACGGCGGAGCTGTCCCAGCAGCACGGCCGTTCCCCCACGGTCCACGAGCTCGCGGAACGGCTCGGGATCTCGGAGGAGGAGGTGCTGGAGGGGCTGGAATCGGCCAATGCCTACAGCACGCTCTCGCTGGACGTCCCGGACACCGACGACGAGTCGCCGGCGGTCGCGGACACCCTGGGCGCGGAGGACGAGGCGCTGGAGGGCGTCGAGTACCGCGAGTCGCTCAAGCCGCTGCTGGAGGGGCTGCCTCCGCGGGAGAAGCGGATCCTGCTTCTCCGTTTCTTCGGCAACATGACCCAGTCGCAGATCGCGCAGGAGGTCGGCATCTCCCAGATGCACGTCTCCCGCCTGCTGGCCCGCACCCTGGCCCAGCTGCGCGAGAAGCTCCTGGTCGAGGAGTAGGAGCGGGAGCAGGGAGCAGGAGCAGGAAGTACGCGTACGAGCCCTGCCGCTCGTACGGCTATCGGGTCCGCTCGCCGGGCCCGATTCCCAGTGCCTCGGTCGCCGTCGGGTTCACCAGCAGGGCCACGACGGCCACCGCGGCCACGGCCAGCGCCACGGCGGCGGCGATCATCGCCCCGCCCGCGGAGTACAGCGTCCACGCCACCGGCAGCGCCATCAGCTGGGTGATCAGCGCGGGCCCGCGGCTCCAGCGGCGGCCGAGGCGCAGCCCGCGGGCCGCGATCAGCGGCAGCGCGGCGAGCGCGAGCAGGGTGATGCCTCCGGTCTCGGCCTGCTGCGGGGAGTCGGGGTCGCCTGCGATGCCCACGAACAGCATGTAGACGCCGAGGCCGGCCAGCGCCAGGCCCTCCAGGGCGGTCAGCGCGGCGGCGGCGGTGAGCCGTCCGGGCAGCGGGGCGGCCGGCTGGGCCGTGGCGGGGGCGGGCTTCGTACTCACCCCAGCAGGGTAGCCGCGTGCCCGCACGCCCGGAGGGGACGGGCAGTATGGGCCGCATGTGAACGGGTCGGTAGGCTGGCGTTCATGCGTGCACTTCTCGTGGCCAACCCAGCAGCGACGACCACCAGTGCGCGCATGCGCGATGTCCTGACCCACGCCCTGGCCAGCGAGATGAAGCTGGAGGCGGTGACCACCGAGTACCGCGGGCACGCCCGGGACCTGGGCCGCACGGCGGCCGAGAACGGCATCGACCTCGTCGTGGCGCTCGGCGGCGACGGCACGGTCAACGAGGTGGTCAACGGGCTGCTGCACAACGGGCCGGATCCGGAGCGGCTGCCCCGGCTGGCGGTGGTCCCCGGCGGCTCGACCAATGTGTTCGCCCGCGCGCTCGGACTGCCCAACGACGCGGTCGAGGCGACCGGCGCCCTGCTGGACGCGCTGCGGGAGCAACGCGAGCGGACGGTGGGCCTGGGGCTGGCGGCCGGCACCCCCGGCACGGAGGACGAGTCGGTTCCGGCGCGCTGGTTCACCTTCTGCGCGGGCTTCGGTTTCGACGCGGGGGTGGTGGGGCGGGTCGAGCAGCAGCGGGAGCGCGGCAAGCGTTCGACTCACGCTCTGTATGTACGACAGCTGATGCGCCAGTTCTGGGACGACCCGAACCGGCGCCACGGCACGGTGACGCTGGAGCGCCCCGGCGCGGATCCCGTCACCGATCTGGCGCTGTCGATAATCTGCAACACCTCGCCGTGGACGTATCTGGGCAATCGTCCGCTTTATGCCTCCCCGGAGGCGTCGTTCGATACCGCGCTTGACGTATTGGCACTCAACCGTTTGTCAACTCCGGCCGTCGCCCGCTACGCCACACAGCTCCTGACCTCGACTCCTGAGCGCGGCCCGCACGGCAAGCACGCGGTGTCTCTGCACGATCTGACCGACTTCACCTTGCATTCGAAGGTTCCCCTTCCGTTCCAAATGGACGGAGACCACCTCGGCCTGCGCACCAGCGTTCGGTTCACAGGCGTACGCCGTGCACTGCGTGTGATTGTGTGAGTGGAAGGGCCCAAAGTCCTTTCACTCGAACGTTTACACGCCGGTCCACCCTCACGATGTAGGGCTGTGACCTAGTAGACACCGACGAATCAAAAAAAACTTTCCGGAAGGGGTTGTATCCCCGTCCGAGGTTTGCGAATCTCTTCATGGCGATCGGGACAGCCCGCAGAACCCGGCACCCACACAGACCGCCAGAACCCCTCCACGAGTCCCTGACTGACCTTCCAGGAAACTGGGCGGTCGCCCTTCCGTCACGGGGGGATTCGTGAAAGCGTTCACATTCACAAGCAACTTGCCCGCAATACAAGGAGATGGAGCAGCCATGGACTGGCGTCACAACGCCGTTTGCCGCGAGGAAGACCCGGAACTCTTCTTCCCCATCGGCAACACCGGTCCTGCGCTGCTGCAGATCGAGGAAGCCAAGGCCGTCTGCCGCCGCTGCCCCGTCATGGAGCAGTGCCTGCAGTGGGCGCTCGAGTCCGGTCAGGACTCCGGCGTCTGGGGCGGTCTCAGCGAGGACGAGCGCCGCGCGATGAAGCGCCGCGCCGCTCGCAATCGGGCGCGCAACGCCACCGCCTGACATCGACTTTCGAGCCTCGAGCCGCAGCGCGTAGTACCAGACAAGCGCTCAGCAACGTGCTCTTGAGCCCCGGACCGAGAACTTTTCGGTCCGGGGCTCAGTGCTGTCCGGGACGCACTGCGTCACACTGAGTGACGAGTGCGCTGCTGCTTCCGCTGCTACTTCTGCGGGCTGACCGGGATGTCGAGGACGACCTTGGTCCCGCGCGGCTCGGCCCGGAGCATGTCGAACGTGCCGCCGAGCTCGCCCTCCACGAGGGTCCGTACGATCTGCAGCCCGAGATTGCCGGCCCGCTGCGGGTCGAAGCCCTCGGGCAGACCGGAGCCGTCGTCGAGCACCGTGATCAGCAGTCGGCCGTCCGCGCGGCCGGAGCCGGTACGGGTCGCGGACACCTCCACCCGGCCGCCCTCCCCCTGGGTGAAGGCGTGCTCCAGGGCGTTCTGGAGGATCTCGGTCAGCACCATCGACAGCGGAGTCGCGACCTCCGCGTCCAGGATCCCGAAGCGGCCGGTACGCCGGCATTCCACCTTGCCCGGCGAGATCTCCGCGACCATCGCGATCACGCGGTCGGCGATCTCGTCGAACTCGACGCGCTCGTCCAGGTTCTGAGAGAGCGTCTCGTGCACGATCGCGATCGAACCGACACGGCGCACGGCCTCGTTGAGCGCCTCGCGGCCGCTCTCGGAATCCATCCGGCGGGCCTGCAACCGCAGCAGTGCGGCCACGGTCTGCAGGTTGTTCTTCACCCGGTGGTGGATCTCCCGGATGGTCGCGTCCTTGGTGATCAGTTCGCGTTCGCGACGGCGCAGTTCCGTGACGTCCCGGCACAGGACGAGGGAGCCGATCCGGGTGCCCTTCGGCTTGAGCGGGATGGCGCGCAGCTGGATGACCCCGCTGCTGCCCTCGACCTCGGTCTCGCGCGGGGCCCAGCCGCTGGCGAGCTTGACGATCGCCTCGTCCACGGGGCCGCGGGAGGGGGCGAGTTCGGCGGTGGTGGTGCCGAGGTGCTGGCCGACGAGGTCGGAGGCGAGGCCGAGCCGGTGGTAGGCGGAGAGGGCGTTCGGGGACGCGTACGTGACCACGCCGTCGGCGTCGAGCCGCATCAGACCGTCCCCGGCGCGCGGGGAGGCGTCCATGTCGACCTGCTGGCCGGGGAACGGGAAGGAGCCGGCCGCGATCATCTGGGCCAGGTCGGAGGCGGACTGGAGGTAGGTGAGCTCCAGCCGGCTGGGTGTACGCACAGTGAGCAGGTTGGTGTTGCGCGCGATCACGCCCAGGACCCGGCCCTCGCGGCGCACCGGGATGGACTCGACGCGCACAGGCACCTCCTCGCGCCACTCCGGGTCGCCTTCGCGCACGATCCGGCCCTCGTCGAGCGCGGCGTCCAGCAGCGGGCGCCGGCCGCGCGGCACCAGGTGGCCGACCATGTCGTCCTGGTACGAGGTGGGGCCGGTGTTGGGGCGCATCTGCGCGACCGAGACGTACCGGGTGCCGTCGAGGGTGGGAACCCACAGCACGAGGTCGGCGAAGGAGAGGTCGGAGAGCAGCTGCCACTCCGAGACCAGCAGGTGGAGCCACTCCAGGTCGGTTTCACTGAGAGCGGTGTGCTGGCGTACGAGGTCGTTCATGGAGGGCACGTGGCGAGCGTACCCCGGGCATGGGCCATGACTTTCCCCACGGCGACTACTCAGGAGTACCCAGGAAGGGCCGAGTCCGCGTACTGTTGGAGGAAGTGACGGGTTTCCAGGGCCCGACATTGGATGGACAGAACAGAATGGTCTAGTCCACACTGGCTTAAGCTTCCGCCCTCCCCGCACAGGAGGACGGATCGAGGTAAGCGGCGCGCTCTGCCCTGACCGCGCAGGCACCTCCCACCGGCCGCCGGGAACCGCACACCCGCCGGCCGTAAGTACTCCGGGCTACGGTGCCGGATGGGCTGAGGGTCCCGTCCTGCACCGTGGCCCAGAGGAATTTGTGGGGCGGAATTTCAGGGCGGAATTCACGGGACGGCGCGTTCGGGCCCGTTCGCCTACTGCGGCCAGGCCCCCATCGCCAGCTCCGCCACCGCTTCCAGTTCTTCCCGGCTCGCCCCGTCGCGCGACTGCTGGGACATCCCCACGAGCACCGCCAGCGCGTAGCGGGCCAGCGCCTGCGCGTCCGTACCGGCAGGCAGTGCCCCGGTGGCGACATCCGCCCGGATCCTGCGCTCGAACATCTCCAGGTTCGCGTTGCGGCGCTCGCGCAGGGCGTGCGCCACCTCCTGCGAGGTGGTGTTGACGGCCGCGCTGATCACCAGACAGCCGGGCGGGTGGGCCGGGTCGGTGTAGATCTCGGCGGCCTCGCGCAGGACGCGCCGCAGGCCGGCCCGGGCGGTGGGCTCCTCGGCCAAGGCCGCGCCCGCGAAGTCGGCGTACCGGCCGCCGTAGACCACCACGACCTCGTCGAAGAGCTTGCGCTTGTCGCCGAAGGCGGCGTAGAGGCTGGGCGCACTGATGCCGAGCGAAGCGGTCAGATCGGAGATCGAGGTCGCCTCGTAGCCGCGCTCCCAGAAGGCGAGCATGGCCTTGTCGAGGGCGGCGTCGCGGTCGAAGGAGCGGGGCCTGCCGCGCTGTCCGGTCACCATGCGCTCATTCTATAGCGGGCGCTACGGAATCTGGTACGGTTCTTTCTGTAGCGACCACTAGCAAATGCTGAAGGGGGGCGCGTCATGGGCGTGCTCAAGGGGAAGACGGCACTGGTCACGGGCGGCAGCCGGGGGATCGGACGGGCGGTGGCGGAACGGCTCGCCCGGGACGGGGCGCTGGTCGCCGTGCACTACGGGCACGGCGAGGCGGCGGCGAAGGAGACGGTCGCCGCGATCGAGGCGGCCGGCGGCCGGGCGTTCGCGATCGGGGCGGAGCTCGGGGTTCCGGGCGACGCGCAGGCGCTGTGGGCGGCGTACGAGGCGCACCCGCTGCACACCGACGCGGTCGACATCCTGGTGAACAACGCGGGCGCGGCCACCTTCGCCGGCATCGCGGACACCGACGAGGAGGCGTACGACCGGGTGCACGCGCTCAACGCGAAGGCGCCGTTCTTCGTGATCAAGCACGGGCTGACGCGGCTGCGGGACGGGGGGCGGATCGTGAACGTGACCGGTACCCCGGAGATCGCCCTGCCGGCGATCCTGGCCACGATCACGGCCAAGGGCGCGGTGAACGCGCTGACCCGGTCCCTGGCCGCCGAGCTGGCCCCGCGCGGGATCACCGTGAACTCGGTGGGCCCCGGCATCACGGACACCGACCTCAACGCGGCGTGGCTGGCGGACCCCGCGGCACGGGCGCACGCGTCCTCCCGCTCCGTCTTCGGGCGGGTGGGCACGGCCCGGGAAGTCGCCGACGTGGTGGCGTTCCTGGCCTCGGCGGACTCCCGCTGGGTGACGGGCCAGCACCTGGACGCGACGGGCGGCCTCCAGCTGTCGCTGCTCTGAGCGGTGCGGGCCCGGGCCGTCCTCAGTGCGTCTCGGTGACCTTGGCCAGCGCCCGCGGGGCATCCGGGTCCTGCCCGCGGGCGATGGTCACCTCGTACGCGAGGAGCTGGAGCGGGAGGATCTCCAGCAGGGGCTGCAGCTCCTCGGGCACGCCGTCGACGGGCAGCGCGAACCCGGTGGTCGCCTGCTCGACCTGCTCCTTCGGCCCGACGGCGAACAGGTCGGCCCCCCTGGCGCGCAGCCGGTCGAGGACGGGCTGCAGCGCCTCGCCGCCGCGGCCGTCGGGGATGACCGCGATCACCGGGGAGACGTTGTCGACCATGGCCAGTGGCCCGTGCAGCAGGTCGGCGCCGGAGTAGGCGAGGGCGGGGATGTAGCTCGTCTCCATCAGCTTGAGGGCGGCCTCGCGGGCGGTGGGGTAGCCGAAGCCGCGGGAGGTGACCACCATCCGCTCGGCGAACCGGTACCGCGCGGCCAGCTCCCGTACCTCGCCGGCCCGCGCGAGCACCTCCTCGGCGAGCCCCGGCAGCGCCGCTGCGGCCCGGGCCCCGCCCGCATCCCGCAGCGCCTCGGCGAACAGGAACAGCGCGAGCAGCGAGGCGGTGTACGTCTTGGTGGCGGGCAGGGCCTTCTCGGGCCCGGCGAGTACGTCGATCTGGTACTCGGCGACGGCGGCCAGCCCGGAGTCGGGGTTGTTGGTGACGGCGAGCGTGACCGCACCGGCGGTGCGGGCGGCCAGGGTGGAGGCGATCAGATCGGGCGAGCCGCCGGACTGGCTGACGGTGACGACGAGGACGTCGTCGAGCCGCGGCGTGGCGCCGTACGCGGTGATGGTGGACATGGAGCTGAGCCCGCAGGGCAGCCCGTGCCCGACCTCGAGCAGGTACTTCCCGTAGAGCGCGGCGTGGTCGGAGCTCCCCCGGGCGGCGAGCAGCACGAACCGCGGATGCCGCTCGGCGATCGCCCGGGCCGTCTGCGTGATGGGCCCGGCCCCGTCGGCGAGGATCCGCCGCCAGACCTCGGGCTGCTGCGCGATCTCGGCGGCCATGATGCTCCCGTGCCGCTCCACACCGTGCATGCGCCCCACCTCCGCGTACCAGAATCCCGCGCCCGTGGCTGCGCTGCACGTCCTGGCGCCGGGAGGCCGGGGGCGGGGAGCCGGATCACCATGGGAGTGGGCGGAGACCGGTCCGAGGCTCCCCACCTCTGCTAGATTGGTCTATACCACACCGTCCCACTCCAGATCGGCAGGCCCCGCGTGGAAGTTGTCATCGTCCCGGACGCCAAGGCAGGCGGCGAGCTCATCGCGGAGGCCATGGCCGCCCTGCTCCGGCGCAAGCCCGACGCCCTGCTCGGCGTGGCGACCGGCTCCACTCCGCTGCCCGTCTACAAGGCCCTGGCCGCCAAGGTGAAGGCCGGCGAGGTCGACGCGTCCCGGGCCCGCATCTGCCAGCTCGACGAGTACGTCGGCCTGCCGGCCGGACACCCGGAGTCCTACCGCGCCGTCGTGCTCCGCGAGGTCGTCGAGCCGCTCGGCCTGTCGGAGGCCTCCTTCATGGGCCCGGACGGCTCCGCCGCGGACATCGTCGCCGCGTGCGAGGCGTACGACCGCGCCCTCGCCGAGGCCGGCGGCGTGGACCTCCAGCTGCTCGGCATCGGCACGGACGGGCACATAGGCTTCAACGAACCCTGTTCCTCGCTCGCCTCCCGCACCCGCATCAAGACGCTGACCGAGCAGACCCGCGTCGACAACGCGCGCTTCTTCGACGACGACTTGGACCAGGTCCCGCACCACGTCGTCACCCAGGGCATCGGCACCATCCTCGACGCCCGCCACCTGGTCCTGCTCGCCACCGGCGAGGGCAAGGCCGAGGCCGTCGCGCAGACCGTCGAGGGCCCGCTGTCCGCGCGGGTCCCGGCCTCCGCGCTGCAGCTGCACCGGCACGCGACGGTGGTCGTGGACGAGGCCGCCGCCTCCAAGCTGAGGCTGGCGGACTACTTCCGGCACACGTACGCCGACAAGCCCGCGTGGCAGGGGCTTTAGGCGGCACCTTCCCCACGCCGCGTTGGGCCGGGCTCCCCGAGGGGGCCCGGCCCTTCCGCGTCCGGGCACCACAGGCCCCGCAGGTCCTACAGACCCCACAGCCCCACAGGCCGTACGGCAGCGCAGACGGGACCCGGGCATGCCCGTGCCCCCGGGACAGGACGTCCGGGGGGCACGGGACAGGGCGGACCGGGAGGCCCGGGGCTGGTCAGACCCCGGCGATGAGCTCCGCCGCCGCCCTGCCGCAGACCCGCGAGGCACCGTGTGTCGCGATGTACAGCGCCCCTCGGGGCTCAGCCCGCGGGACGCCCATTTCGACGACGACGGTGTCCGGGCGGGCCGCGACCAGGGTGTCCAGGACCTCGGTCATCCACGGATGCCGGTGCGCGTCGCGGACCACCAGCACGACGGTGCGCCCGCCGGCCGCCGCCAGGACGTCCCCCGCCGTGGCGCCCTCCGGGTACACCCCGGACCCGGTCCCCGGTACCAGCGCTGCCAGTTCACCGGCCACGCCCCACGGGGTCTCGTCGCCCACCGCGATGTTCGCGACCGGCGCGAGCGTGGCGACGTACGGGGCGGACACGGGCGCGGCGGCGCCGGAGGCGACCACCGCGCGGCGGGCCGCCGCCAGACCGATGCCGGGCGCGCTCCCCTCCGGCGCGCCCGGTGCGGCGGCGGCCCGCGCCTGACGGGTCCATGCGGCCAGCGCCCGTACCCGGGCGGCGGCGTCGGCGAGCCGCTCCTCCGGGAGCGCGCCCTCCCGTACGGCCGCGACCAGGGCGCCCCGCAGCCGGAGCACGGTGGCCTCGTCGGCGAGCCCGCCGCCGACGCAGATCGCGTCGGCGCCGGCCGCGATGGCGAGGACCGAGCCGCGCTCGATGCCGTACGTCCCGGCGATGGCGTTCATCTCCATGCCGTCGGTGACGATCAGGCCCTCGTAGCCGAGCTCCCCCCGCAGCAGGCCGGTCAGGATCTGCGGGCTGAGCGTGGCCGGGCGCGTCGGGTCGAGGGCGGGCACCAGGATGTGCGCGCTCATCACGGCCTTGGTGCCGGCCTCGATGGCGGCCTTGAACGGGATCAGCTCACGGGCGTGGAGCGTGTCGAGGTCCACGTCGATGCGCGGCAGGGCGTGGTGCGAGTCGACGTTGGTGTCGCCGTGGCCGGGGAAGTGCTTGGTGCAGGCGGCGACGCCGGCGGCCTGGAGGCCCGCGACGTAGGCGGCGGTGTGCCGGGCGGCGAGGTGGGTGTCGGCGCCGAACGACCGGACGCCGATCACCGGGTTGTCCGGGTTGGAGTTGACGTCGGCGGACGGGGCCCAGTTGAGGTTGACCCCGCACTCGGCCAGGCGGCGGCCCAGCTCGCGGGCGACGTCCCGGGTCAGCGCGGTGTCGTCGACGGCGCCGAGGGCCAGGTTGCCGGGGAAGGAGGAGCCGCCGCGGACCTCCAGGCGGGTGACGTCGCCGCCCTCCTCGTCGATGGCGACGAGGACGTCGTCCCGCTCGGCGCGCAGCTGGGCGGTGAGCGCGGCGAGCTGCTCGGGCGAGGCGATGTTGCGGCCGAAGAGGCCGACGGCGGTGAGGCCTTCGCCGATCCGGCGGAGCAGCCACGCGGGGGCGGCGGTGCCCTCGAAGCCGGGCTGGAGGACCGCGAGGGCGTCCCGGGTGAGCTGGTCGTCCGCATCGGACGCCGTGGTGCGGTGCGCAAGGACAGTCATGTGCCGTTATCCCTTCACGGCGCCGGCGGTCATGCCGCCGACGGCCTTGCGCTGGAGGAAGATGAAGATCACCAGGACCGGGACCGCGAACAGCGAGGACGCGGCCATGGTGGCGCCCCAGTCGTTGCCGAAGGCGGTCTGGAACTGGGTCAGCCACAGGGGCAGGGTCTGGGCGGTCTTGTCCTTGTTGAGGATCAGGACCATCGCGAACTCGTTCCAGGCGGTGATGAAGCCGAAGAGCGAGGTGGACATCAGGCCGGGGGCCAGCAGCGGGAGGATCACCTTGCGGAAGGCCTGGCCGCGGGTGCAGCCGTCGATCTGGGCGGCCTCCTCCAGCGTCACCGGGACGGCGGCGATGAAGCCGCGCAGGGTCCAGATGGTGAAGGGCAGGACCATCACGAAGTAGATCGCGGTCAGCAGCGGGAGGCTGTTCAGCATGTCGGCGTCGCGGGCGATCATGTACATCGCGATGACCATGACCTCCCAGGGGGCCATCTGCGCCATCATCACGCCGAGCACCAGGCCCTTGCGGCCCTTGAACTTCATGCGGGCGATGGCGAAGCTCGCGGCGAGGGCGACGAGCAGGGCCAGGGCGACGGCGCCGACGGTGACGAGCAGGCTGTTGCGCACGTACGTCCAGAACAACTCGACGCCGGTGGCCTTGGTGAAGTTGTCCAGGGTCGGGGCGAAGAAGAAGACGGGGTCCTTGGAGAGGATCTGCCCGGACGGCTTGAGGGCCGAGGAGAACATCCAGTAGACGGGGAAGACGAAGACCACGGCCAGGACCAGGGCGCCCAGGTTCTTCGCCACGGCGGCGGGGCGCAGCGGGCGGCGCGTGCGCAGCCGCTGCGCGGGCTTCGGGGCGGCGGGTGCGGGCTTCGGGGCGGTGGTGGTGCTCACTGCTCCTCCTCCTGCTTCAGGATCAGGCGGAAGTAGAAGGACATGACGATCACCAGCATCACGATCGTCAGGACGGAGATCGCTGCCGCGAGCGCGTAGTGGCCCTGGCTCTGGCCCTCGACGAAGGCGAAGACGGGCAGGGTCTCGGAACCGCGGTCGGGGCCGCCGCGGTTCATCGCGTAGACCTGGGTGAAGGCCTTGAAGACCCAGATCACCTCGAGGAACGTGGTGACGAGGAAGAACGGCTTGAGGTTCGGGAAGACGACCTGCCAGAACGTCTGCCAGCCGTTCGCGCCGTCCATCCGCGCGGCCTCGTACAGTTCGCCGCCGACGGTGGTCAGGCCGGCGTACATGTTGAGGGCGACGAAGGGGACGGAGCCCCAGACCACCAGGACGGTGACGATCGCCAGGGTGGAGAAGCCGGACTCGAACCAGTTGTGCTGCTCGTAGCCGGAGAAGCCGAGCGTGCGCATGACCCAGTTCATGACGCCGAACTGCTCGTCGAACAGCCACTGGAAGACGGTGACGGACGCGACGATCGGCATGGCCCAGGCCATCACCAGGGCCATCGACAGCACCAGGCGCATCCACGTGCCGAGGCGGCTCAGCAGGATGCCGAGGAGGCTGCCGATCACCATGATCAGCGCGACGTTGGCCGCGGTGAAGGCGAAGGTGCGGGCGACGACGGTCCAGAAGTGCGCGTCGCCCAGCAGCTGGGTGTAGTTCTCGACGCCGTTGAAGGGCGCCTTCCGCTGGATGAACTCGATCTTGTCGACCTTCTGGAACGACAGGATCACGTTCTTGATCAGCGGATAGAGCAGCAGCGTGGCCAGGCTGAGGACCGCGGGCCCGGTCAGGAGGTACGGCAGCCAGCCCGAGGGAAGCGACGCTCTGCCCCGGCGAGGAGACGACGGGGTGGTCCCGGTGGTGGTGGGCGGCGTCTGCTGCCGTCCGGCGGACTTCGGTGGTGCGTCCTGTGGAGCGGTCGCCGCTCCCTGGGAGTGCACGGTCATGTCTTGGTTACCTCGGCTGCGGTCGGGCGTCGCATACGTCTGTCAATGCGCGACCGGGGGTGCGGCGGGCGCGTGGGCGCCGGCCGCACCCCCCGGTGCTGCGTGCTACTTGTTGATGCGGTCCGCGATTTCCTTGTCCGCGTCCGCGCCCGCCTTGGCGGCGTCCTCACCCTTCAGGACCTTGGTCATGAACTCCTTGAGCGGGTTGGGCTCGGTCTCGACGTTCGCCCAGCCCGGGGTGACCGGGGTGATGCGGCCGCCCACGCCGCCCTTGCCCATGGCCTCGGCGAAGGAGCCCGCGGCGGGGGTGAAGTTCGCGGCGGCCTGGTTCGGGAGCAGCGCGCCCTTGGTCTCGGCGGCGTACTTCGCCATCTGGTCCTTGCCTGCGGCGAGGGCCAGCCACTCCTTGGCGAGGTCCTTGTTCTTGGAGCGCTCGGCGACCGCGAGGTTCGAGCCGCCGAGGAAGACGGTGCCCGGCTTGTCGGCGGTCTTGCCCGGGATCGGGAAGTAGCCGAAGTCGGCTTCCTTGCCCGCGTCCTTCAGGGCCTTCTCCGCTCCGCCGGCCTCCCAGCCGAGACCGATCCAGGAGGCGACGCCGCCCTTGGGAACGACGTCGGTGGACTGCTGCGGGGTGGCCTCGTCCTTGTCCTTCGGGGCGGTGGAGTAGGACTGGAGCTTCTTGTAGAACTCCATCGCGGAGGCGGCCTGGGGGGTGCCGAGACCGCCCTTCCACTTGCCGCCGTCCTTGACGGCGAGCTCGCCGCCCTCGTCCCAGACGAAGCCGGCGAGGACGTACCAGCTCTGGCCGGGGAGGTAGATCGGCTGCGTGGACGGGTCCGCGGCCTTCAGCTTCTCGAGGCCGGCGACCCACTCGTCACGGGTGGTCGGCGGGGTGACGCCGGCCTTCGCGAAGGCCTTCTTGTCGTACACGACGACGCGGTTGGCGGCGTACCACGGAGCGGAGTAGAGCTTGCCCTCGTACTCGGCCGAGGCGAGCATGCTCTTCTGCCAGGCGTCCGCGCCGAGCTCGGACTTGTCCTTGGTCAGGTCGGCGAGGCCGCCGGTGACCGCGTAGCCGGCGGTCTGGGTGTTGCCGAGCTCGAGGACGTCCGGCGGGGTGTTCTCGGAGAGGGCGGTGGTGACCTTCTCCTGGATGCCCTTCCACTGCTGCTCTTCGACCTTGACCGTGACGCCGGGGTGCTTGGCGGAGAACTCCTTGTTGACCTCGTCGATCCAGGTCTTCGGCGCGGAGCCGTCCATCACCCAGACGGTGATCTCCTTGGCGCCGCCCGCGTCGGTCTTCGCCTTGTCGTCGCCGCCGTTGCCGCACGCCGCGACACCGGCCATCATGCCCGCGACACTGACCGCCGCGATGAGCTTGCGCTTCACGCCACCCTCCTCAGGGAGCTGCCTGCAACTTCCCTCGCCCGCCGCGGTGACATGCACCAAGTACTGCCCGTGGGGCCGGGATCTGATCCATATTGGTTTAGACCAGCAACCGGAGCTTGGCCTAGACCTTTAGGGGTGTCAAGGGTCTAATGAGCGGGTGATCGGTCCGTTACCGGACCGACACCTGGGGGAGGGAGGAGGCCTGTCCTCCCACCCGTGTCACGATGTGACCGCACATATCGGAGGAGCCGGTGACGGCAGCGAAACTGGAGTCGGGAAGGCGGGCGGCGATGTCCACCGAAGGGGCGACCACGGAGCCGGAAGGCGGGGCAGCCACTCGCACGGCGCGTGTGCCCAAGTACTACCGACTCAAGCGGCACTTGCTCGACATGACCGAAACGCTGCCCCCCGGCACGCCGGTGCCGCCGGAACGCACGCTCGCGGCCGAATTCGACACCTCGCGGACCACCGTGCGGCAGGCGCTGCAGGAGCTCGTCGTCGAGGGCCGGCTGGAGCGCATTCAGGGCAAAGGCACCTTTGTCGCGAAACCGAAGGTCTCCCAGCCGCTCCAACTGTCCTCGTACACGGAGGACATGCGGGCCCAGGGGCTGGAGCCCACGTCCCAGCTCCTCGACATCGGCTATGTGACGGCCGACGACACCCTGGCCGGGCTGCTCAAGATCACCACGGGAGGCCGGGTGCTGCGCATCGAGCGGCTGCGCCTCGCCAGCGGTGAGCCGATGGCCATCGAGACCACCCACCTCTCGGCCAAGCGCTTCCCCGCGCTGCGCCGCTCGCTCGCCAAGTACACCTCCCTCTACACCGCCCTCGCCGAGGTGTACGACGTACGGCTCGCGGAGGCCGAGGAGACCATCGAGACCTCCCTGGCCACCCCCCGCGAGGCAGGCCTGCTGGGCACCGACGTCGGCCTGCCGATGCTGATGCTCTCCCGGCACTCGCTGGACGCCGACGGCGAACCCGTCGAGTGGGTGCGGTCGGTGTACCGCGGCGATCGTTACAAATTCGTCGCTCGGCTCCAGCGCCCCGCCGTGTGATTCGTAGTTGACTCTCGTTCCGCTATACGGACGGGGGCTTACGTTCACCGGGCGGCCCCCGTAGATTCCCTGCGCTTACGCAGATGATCAACGAGGGGACGAAGATCATGCCGGAACCGGAAGCAACAGGTGCAGAACGCAACGCGGCGAGTCCGAGCACGGCGACGGACTCGCCTTCCGCGTCAGGGGGGATGACCCCGAAGTCGATCGCCGCCTGGGTGCTCGTCGGACTCATCGGGGCCCTCGGCTGGGGCATCCTGGCGCTCTCGCGCGGCGAGGAGATCTCGGCCGCCTGGCTGCTCGCCGCCGCGCTGGGCTCGTACGCCATCGGCTACCGCTTCTACGCGCGCTTCATCGCCGACCGGGTCCTGAAGGTCGACAAGACGCGGGCCACCCCGGCCGAACGCCTTGACAACGGTGTCGACTTCCACCCCACCGACCGCCGGGTGCTCTTCGGCCACCACTTCGCCGCGGTCGCCGGCGCCGGCCCGCTGGTCGGCCCCGTGCTCGCCGCGCAGATGGGCTATCTGCCGGGCACCATCTGGATCGTCGCGGGCGTCATCTTCGCGGGCGCCGTCCAGGACATGGTCACCCTCTTCTTCTCCACCCGTCGCGACGGGCGCTCGCTCGGCCAGATGGCCCGGGACGAGATCGGCCCCGTCGGCGGAATCGCCGCCCTGATCGCCGTGTTCGCCATCATGATCATTCTGCTGGCGGTGCTCGCACTCGTCATCGTCAACGCGCTGGCGCACTCCCCCTGGGGTGTCTTCTCCATCGGCATGACCATCCCGATCGCCCTCTTCATGGGCTTCTACCTGCGCGTGCTGCGGCCGGGCCGGGTCACGGAGATCTCCGTCATCGGCGTCGCGCTGCTGCTGCTCGCCATCGTCGCGGGCGGCTGGGTCGCCGAGTCCTCACTGGCGAGCACCTTCACCCTGGAGAAGGAGACCCTGGTCCTCTGGATGGTCGCGTACGGCTTCATCGCGTCGGTGCTGCCGGTGTGGATGCTGCTCGCGCCCCGCGACTACCTCTCCACCTTCATGAAGGTGGGCACCATCGCGCTGCTCGCCCTCGGCGTGGTCATCGCCATGCCGACCCTGAAGATGCCGGCGGTCACCGACTTCGCCGCCCGCGGGGACGGGCCGGTCTTCGCCGGGTCGATGTTCCCCTTCGTCTTCATCACCATCGCCTGCGGCGCCCTGTCCGGCTTCCACGCCCTCGTCTCCTCGGGCACCACCCCGAAGATGATCCAGAAGGAGACCCAGGTCCGGGTCATCGGCTACGGCGCCATGCTGACGGAGTCGTTCGTCGCCGTCATGGCGATCATCGCGGCCACCATCATCGAACCCGGCCTGTTCTTCGCGGTGAACTCCCCCGCCGGCGTCATCGGCGCCACGGTCGAGACCGCCTCGCAGGCCGTGACCCACTTCGGCTTCGCCGTCTCGCCCGAGTTCCTCACGCAGGCCGCCAAGGACGTCGAGGAGGCCAGCCTGCTGTCCCGTACGGGCGGCGCGCCGACCTTCGCACTCGGAATGTCGGAGATCTTCTCGTCCGTGGTCGGCGGCGCCGGGATGAAGGCGTTCTGGTACCACTTCGCGATCATGTTCGAGGCGCTGTTCATCCTGACCACCCTCGACGCGGGCACCCGCGTCGGCCGGTTCATGCTCCAGGACACCCTCGGCAACGTGCACAAGTCCTTCAAGGACATCAGCTGGAAGCCGGGCGTGTGGCTGGCGAGCGCACTCGTCGTCGGCGGCTGGGGCTACTTCCTGTGGGTCGGCATCAAGGACCCGCTGGGCGGCATCAACCAGCTGTTCCCACTGTTCGGGATCGCGAACCAGCTGCTCGCGGCGGTGGCCCTGGCCGTCTGCACCACGCTGCTGGTGAAGTCCGGGCGGCTCAAGTGGGCCTGGGTGACCGGCGTCCCGCTGGCCTGGGACGTGGCGGTCACGCTCACCGCGAGCTACCAGAAGGTCTTCTCCGACGACGTGAAGGTCGGGTTCTTCGCGCAGCGCGACAAGTACCAGGACGGCATCGACGCCGGGAAGGTGCTCAAGCCCGCGAAGAACATGGACGAGATGCACACCATCGTCACCAACGCCACGGTCGACGGCGTGCTGTCGGCGCTGTTCGCGGCGCTGATCATCATCGTGCTGCTGGACGCGGCGCGGACCTGCCTCAAGGCGGTCCGCAGCCCGGAGGCGGTCAGGCTCTCCGAGGTCCCGTGGGCCGAGTCGAAGATCATCGCCCCGGCCGGGCTCATCGCGACGGCCGAGGAGCGGGCGGAACTCGCCGCCGCCGGCCTCGACTCGGGCGGCGGCCGCGCGAAGGAGCCGGTGGCGTGAGCGGCGTCCGCGCGGCGCTGGCGAAGGCACGGTTCTTCGTACGGGAGTTCTCGGGCGAGGCGGCGTACGACCGGTACGTCGCGCACGCCCGCACGCACGACCCGGAGGCCGAGGTCCTGACCCGGCGCGCCTTCGAACGCGCCCGCACGGACGCCCGCGAGGCCAACCCCCAAGAGGGCTTCCGCTGCTGTTGACCCACCGCGAAAGGGCCCCGTCCACCCGGCGGGGCCCCGACGGTGTCTCCGACGAGAGCGCCGGGCGCCGACAGCGTCCCGCAGACTCGTCGCCATGGACATCGTGATCAGAACAGCCGTGCCCGCGGACTACGCGGAGCTCGGGGACATCACCGCCCAGGCCTATCTCGACGACGGGCTCCTGGACGCCAACGAGGACGACTCCTACGAGCGGGCGCTGCGGGACGTCGCCGGGCGGGCCGCCGATGCCGAGGTGCTCGTGGCCACCCTCGGCGGCATGCTGCTCGGCGGGGTGACCTTCGCGCCGCCCGGCAGCCGCATGGCCGACCTCGCCGGGCCCGGCGAGGCCGAGTTCCGGATGCTGACGGTGGCCCGCGCGGGCCGCGGCCGGGGCGCGGGCGAGGCCCTGGTGCGTGCCTGCATCCAGCGGGCGCGGGCCATCGAGGGCGTGACGCGCCTGGTGCTCTCGACCCAGGCCGCGAGCCCCGCCGCGCACCGGATCTACGAGCGTCTGGGCTTCGTACGGACCCCCGAACGGGACTGGTCCCCGGTCCCGACGGTGCCGTTGCTGACCTACGCATTGGAGCTGCGCGTACCCGGGCGGTAGCGGGCCGACACAACATGTGGGGGGTCGCGCATCAACGGCCCCCCACATGTATGCTCATGCTCGCTGTCGTCGCAGGGGAATCCGGTGCGAATCCGGAACTGTCCCGCAACGGTATGAAGTACACCCATTGGTGTCACCGCAAGTCCGAGGACCTGCCGACAGTGCGCCCGGCTCGACCGAACCGGGTGCCGATACGTCCGGGCCTCGCGGTTGGGCCGGTGGACGCCGTGCGGTGTGAGCGTGCCCTGCCAGGCCCTGCCCCGCGCGCGCCCGCTCGCGCCCGCACCGCAGGTGTCCCGGAGCCGAGCGAGGGAGAGCTCCCCCCGTGACCATCGCGCCTTCCGCACCGCGCGCCGAGTCCGACCCGTCCGACACCGGAATCGAGACCGGGGGACCTGGGGCCGCGCTGCTGCGTACCCTCACCGAGCTGACGGCCGACCTCCCCGACACCGACCCGGGCCGGGTCGCCGCCGCCGCGCTCCGCGGGCGCAGCGCCGCCGCCGACGAGGCCGAGCTGCGCGGGCTGGCCACGGAGGCCGCCGCCGGTCTGATCTCCGAGGACCCGGCGTACTCCCGGCTCGCCGCCCGGCTGCTGACGCTGGCCGTCGCGGAGGAAGCCGCCGGCCAGGGAGCCACCTCCTTCTCCGCCTCCGTCGCGGTCGGCCACCGCGAGGGCCTGATCGCCGACCGCACCGCCGAGTTCGTGACGCTGCACGCGAGCCGCCTGGACGCGCTGGTCGAGCACACGCTCGCCGAGGGCGCCGACGACCGCTTCGGTTTCTTCGGCCTGCGCACCCTGCACAGCCGCTACCTGCTGCGCCACCCGATCACCCGCCAGGTCATCGAGACCCCGCAGCACTTCATGCTGCGCGTGGCCTGCGGCCTCGCCGAGAACGACAGCGTCCAGGCCGTCGAGGAAGTGGCCTCGCTGTACCGGCTGATGAGCCGCCTCGACTATCTGCCGTCCTCCCCCACGCTCTTCAACTCCGGCACCCGGCACCCGCAGATGTCCTCCTGCTACCTGCTGGACTCCCCGCTGGACGAGCTCGACTCGATCTACGACCGCTACCACCAGGTCGCGCGCCTGTCGAAGCACGCCGGCGGCATCGGCCTCTCGTACTCCCGCATCCGGGCCCGCGGTTCGCTGATCCGCGGTACGAACGGCCACTCCAACGGCATCGTGCCGTTCCTGAAGACCCTCGACGCCTCCGTCGCCGCCGTGAACCAGGGCGGCCGCCGCAAGGGTGCCGCCGCCGTCTACCTGGAGACCTGGCACGCGGACATCGAGGAGTTCCTGGAGCTCCGCGACAACACCGGCGAGGACCAGCGCCGTACGCACAACCTGAACCTGGCGCACTGGGTGCCGGACGAGTTCATGCGCCGTGTGAACGCGGACGCAGACTGGTCGCTGTTCTCCCCGGCCGACGTGCCCGAGCTGGTCGACCTGTGGGGCGACGAGTTCGACGCCGCGTACCGCAAGGCCGAGGCGGACGGCCTGGCCCGCAAGACCATGCCCGCCCGCGACCTGTACGGCCGGATGATGCGCACCCTCGCGCAGACCGGCCAGGGCTGGATGACCTTCAAGGACGCGTCCAACCGCACGGCGAACCAGACCGCCGAGCCGGGCAAGGTCGTGCACTCCTCGAACCTGTGCACCGAGATCCTCGAGGTCACCAACGACGGCGAGACGGCCGTCTGCAACCTCGGCTCGGTCAACCTGGGCGCGTTCGTCCTCACCGAGACGGGTGAGATGGACTGGGAGCGGCTGGACGAGACCGTCCGCACCGCCGTGACCTTCCTCGACCGCGTCGTGGACATCAACTTCTACCCGACCGAGCAGGCCGGGCGCTCCAACTCCCGCTGGCGCCCGGTGGGCCTGGGCGCGATGGGTCTGCAGGACGTCTTCTTCAAGCTGCGCCTGCCCTTCGACTCCGCCGAGGCGAGGGCCCTCTCCACCAAGATCGCCGAGCGCATCATGCTCGCGGCGTACGAGGCCTCCTGCGACCTGGCCGAGCGCCACGGCCCGCTGCCGGCCTGGTCGCAGACCCGTACGGCCCGCGGTGTCCTGCACCCGGACCACTACGACACCGAGCGCGCCTGGCCCGAGCGCTGGGACGCCCTGCGCGCCCGCGTCGCCGAGAGCGGCATGCGCAACTCCCTGCTCCTCGCCATCGCCCCGACCGCGACGATCGCCTCGATCGCCGGCGTGTACGAGTGCATCGAGCCGCAGGTCTCCAACCTCTTCAAGCGCGAGACGCTGAGCGGTGAGTTCCTCCAGGTCAACGGCTACCTGGTGGAGGAGCTGAAGCAGCTCGGCGTGTGGGACGCCCAGACCCGCGAGGCCCTGCGCGACTCCAGCGGCTCGGTCCAGGGCTTCGGCTGGATCCCGGCCGAGGTGCGCGAGCTGTACCGCACGGCGTGGGAGATCCCGCAGCGCGGCCTGATCGACATGGCCGCGGCCCGTACGCCGTACCTCGACCAGTCGCAGTCGCTGAACCTGTTCCTGGAGACGCCGACCATCGGGAAGCTGTCCTCGATGTACGCGTACGCCTGGAAGCAGGGCCTGAAGACCACGTACTACCTGCGCTCGCGCCCGGCGACCAAGATCGCCCGCGCCGCGCAGGCGGCCACCCCCGTCGCGCTGCCGCAGGCGGTCGCGGACGCCGAGGCGCTGGCCTGCTCCCTTGAGAACCCCGAGTCCTGCGAGGCCTGCCAGTAATGAGCTCCACCGACAAGAAGAACCTGCTCGACCCTGGCTTCGAGCTGACGCTGCGTCCCATGCGCTACCCGGACTTCTACGAGCGCTACCGGGACGCGATCAAGAACACGTGGACCGTCGAGGAGGTCGACCTCCACTCGGACGTCGCCGACCTCGCGAAGCTGACGCCCGCCGAGCAGCACATGATCGGCCGCCTCGTCGCGTTCTTCGCGACGGGTGACTCGATCGTCTCGAACAACCTGGTGCTGACGCTCTACAAGCACATCAACTCCCCGGAGGCGCGCCTGTACCTGTCGCGCCAGCTGTTCGAGGAGGCCGTGCACGTCCAGTTCTATCTGACGCTGCTCGACACCTACCTGCCCGACCCGGACGACCGCGCGGCCGCCTTCGACGCGGTCGAGGAGATCCCGTCGATCCGCGAGAAGGCGCAGTTCTGCTTCAGGTGGATGGACTCGGTCGAGAAGATCGAGCGGCTGGAGACGCAGGCCGACCGCCGTCGCTTCCTGCTGAACCTGATCTGCTTCGCCGCGTGCATCGAGGGCCTGTTCTTCTACGGCGCCTTCGCGTACGTGTACTGGTTCCGCTCGCGCGGCCTGCTGCACGGCCTGGCCACCGGCACCAACTGGGTGTTCCGCGACGAGACCATGCACATGAACTTCGCGTTCGAGGTCGTGGACACGGTCCGCAAGGAGGAGCCGGAGCTCTTCGACGACGCCCTCCGGCAGCAGGTCACCGACATGCTGAAGGAGGCCGTGGAGGCGGAGCTGCAGTTCGGCCGCGACCTGTGCGGTGACGGCCTGCCGGGCATGAACACCGAGTCGATGCGCGAGTACCTGGAGTGCGTCGCGGACCAGCGCCTGGTCCGCCTCGGCTTCCCGCCGGTCTACGGCTCGCAGAACCCGTTCTCCTTCATGGAGCTGCAGGGTGTCCAGGAGCTGACGAACTTCTTCGAGCGCCGTCCGTCGGCCTACCAGGTCGCGGTCGAGGGCACGGTCGACCTGGACGAGGACTTCTAAGTCCCGTCCGGTCGCCGTCGGTACGGCTTGATAGCGTCCCCGCCCATGGGAAGCAGCATCCGGTTCACCGGGTTCTCGGGCGGGGGCGCTTCGTCATGTCCGGGGCGGGCGGCATGACCGGCACCGGCTGGGCCGGGCGGGCCCGGCTGCGGCCGGGGGGCATGCTGTACGGGGGCGCCGTCGGGTCCGCCACCGCGCACGCGCA
Source organism: Streptomyces sp. NPDC050448 (assembly GCF_040655295.1). NCBI lineage: Bacteria > Bacillati > Actinomycetota > Actinomycetes > Kitasatosporales > Streptomycetaceae > Streptomyces > Streptomyces sp. NPDC050448. The sequence continues at coordinate 186,038 of NZ_JBFAJR010000002.1, forward strand.
CCACTCCGTGCAGGTCATCGCCGCGCTGGGCGGGGACGAGCTGCTGCTGGCCGGGCCGGCCGGGGAGCCCTTCAGGTGCCGGGCGTACGTGGTCCCGGCCGGGGTGCGGCACTCCGTGCTGGGCGGGACCGCACGCGGGGTGGTGCTGCACTACGACCCCCTCTCCGTGGCCGGGCGCCGGCTCGCGGCGCTGGCGGGGGACGCGGCAGACCTCGTACCGGCCACCGGCCTGCCCGCCGATCCCTTCGAGGCGGCGTGCGCGCTGGACTCCGTACTCCCCCGGGGCCCGCTGCCGGCCGCGGACCCGCATCCCGGGGTGGTGCGGGTGCTGGACTGGCTGCCCGGACGGGAACACGTACGGCTGTCCCAGGCGGCCGAGGTGGCGTGCCTGTCGGAGAGCCGCCTCGCGCACCTCTTCCGGTCCGAGCTGGGGCTGCCGTTCCGCCCGTACGTGCTGTGGCTGCGGCTGATGAGCGCCGCCGAACTCGCTTCCCGGGGGCACTCCCTGACGGACGCGGCGCACGGCGCGGGCTTCGCCGACGGGGCGCACTTCAGCCGGGTGTGGCGCCGGATGTTCGGGATCGCACCGTCGGACTTCACCCGCACCATCCAGTGGATGTAGCAGGTTCGTTCAAGCGCCGGCGGGCCCTGCGGCCGCACCGTGGACTCATGAAGAACCTGATGAAGAGCTGCATTTCCGCGTGCACGGGCAAGGCCATGCCGGCCGCCGTGCGCGAGGCCTTCGAGGCGGAGCTGCGCCGCGCCCGCGACGCCGCGCCCGACACCCCGGCCATGTGGACCGCCCTGGAGCGGGCCCACATCATCTCCCAGGCCTGGGCCAGGCCCCACACCCGTGCGCACTGGCACATGTTCCGGCTCGCGGTGCGCTGCCGGGACCGGTCGGAGACGGTGGGGCAGGTGGTGCGGATCCTGGTGGCGGGGGCCGGGTCGGTGACCGGGCGCGTGCCGTACGGCAACACGGGGCGTACGGCGGCGGGCCTCTTCACGCCGATGCCCCTCCCGGACGATCTGCGGGTGCTGCTGGGCCGCGCGTAGCCGCCGGTCGATGCGGCGCTCGCGTCGGCCCCGTACAGCGCGGGGCCCGGCAGCGCCTCACGCAGACAGGCCCTGCCCCGGACCGGGCAGGGCCTGTCGGGTGCGGAGGGGTTCTTACGCGTTCGGAACCGTCTCGTAGCGCGGGGTGCCCTCGTCCATCTGGCGCAGGGCGTCCTTGCGGTCGCGCTTCGAGAGCCGGTCGATGTACAGGTACCCGTACAGATGGTCCGTCTCGTGCTGCAGGCAGCGCGCGAAGTAGCCCGTGCCGCGCACCTTGATCGGGTTGCCCTGCGCGTCCTGGCCGGTCACCTCGGCGTAGTCCGGGCGGGCCAGCGAGGCGTACGCGGTCGGGACCGACAGGCAGCCCTCGTTGGAGTCGTCGAGCACACGGGAGCCGGCCGGCAGCTCCACGAGCTTCGGGTTGACCACGGCACCGGTGTGGCGCAGCCCGTCGTCGTCCGGGCAGTCGTAGACGAAGACCTTGGCGTCCACGCCGATCTGGTTCGCGGCCAGGCCCACGCCCTCGGCGGCCTTCTGGCTGGCGAACATGTCGTCGATCAGCTGCGCCAGCTCGTCGCCGAACTCGGTGACGTCCTTGCACTCGCGGTGCAGGACCGGGTTGCCGACCACAGTGATCGGGCGGGCGGTGCCGCGCTCGCGGTGGGCCAGCTCGCGCGCCTCACAGTCCTCGGTGTCCACGACGTACCCGTCGTTCACTACCTCGACGACCTCGTTCTCCTGCTGCGCCATGTCCGCCGTACGCCTTCCGTAAGTCCACCCGTTCACCAATGTGCCGGTACAGCCTACGGTGCCCGCTCAGCAGACTTCCTCGAGATCCCGCCACTCCCGGGTCTCCGGACTGTCCGCGACCCAGCCGTCGAGCAGTCCGCGCACCAGACCGGCCGGCGCCGCGATGCCGCATTCCCGCTCCGGCACCCACAGCGGGCCGGAACCGTTCGTACGGTGCCCCAGCGGTCCGGGATGCCCCGGTTCGCTGTGGTCGTGCGGGTCCAGGTGCTCCCCGTCGCCCTCGCCGCTCGGCATCACGCTCTCCGAGCAGGTCCGGCACAGCAGCCGCACCGACGACGACCAGTCCTCGGCGGCGAAGCCCGCGTCCGAGGCCAGCTGCTCGAGCGCGTCGCGGTCCGCCTCGGTGGCCGCCTCCAGCAGCACCACCCAGGTCGGCACCGGCGAGGGCGCCCACAGCTCGATCTCGTCGAAGACCGGGTACGAGGGCCCGGCCGCGGTGACCCGCTCGCCGTGCGGGACCCCGTCGTGCAGGACGACCTCGCCCCAGCGGCGCCCCGAGGAGGGCAGCGGGATCGAGAGGACCTCCATGCGGGCCGGGTCCAGCCGGCGGCCCCAGACCACCTCGGCCTCCCCCTCGGGGGACAGCCGCACGGCGGCGCTGCCGAGCTCCATGCCGACCGGTTCGCCGCTGCCCTTCGCCGGATGGGTGCCCGAGCCGTGCGGGTCCCCGGGCACCTTCAGCCCGTACGCCTGCCAGGCCCGGCGGGCCAGCGGCCAGTCCTGCAGCGCGGTCGCCGCGATCCCGACGTTCCACCAGTCCGGGGCGCCGGTCTCGCGGTCCAGCAGGGCCACGGCGCGCAGTCCGGCGGACCGCGCCTGCTCCCAGTCGTGCCGGAACTTGTGCAGCAGGGCGAGGTTGAACCAGGACTCGGACAGCCAGGGCTCCAGGTCCGCGGCTCTGGTCAGCAGCGCGCCCGCGTCCTCGTACCGACCGTCGCCGATCAGCGTGAACGCGCGGTCGGTGGCCTGCCGCCACGAGGCGGAGGGCCGATGCCGTACCTTCCCGAAGATCCTCACAATTCCCGCCTGCCTGGGGGCACCTCCCAGCGGTGGCTGGGGGAGAACGGTGCAGCCTTGCGGACACTCCTACTGGCATCCAACCATGCCCACTCGGACGGCCGCTCATTACCCATGGGTTACCCAGGTCGGACGGGAACAACTCTGTCACGTCCGCCCCTGGCCAGAACCCTTGCGAGACACTCCACGACCTCTGGCTGGTAGTCGCGCCCGGTACCCAGCCGGAGCTGCTCCAGGGCCGTCAGTGAGCCGCCCGGGTGACGGGTCCCGCCGAGCAGGTCGTCGTACGCGTTGACCGCCCGCACGATGCGCGCGGCGACGGGCTGCTCCCGGTACGGGTCCGCCTGCCGCTCCACGACCACCGCCACCTCGGCGGGCACCCCGGTCTGCCGGGCCACCTCCCCGCCGAGCACGGCGATCCGGCGGGCCTCGGCGGCGGGCAGCCCGGCGGTGGCCCCGGACCGGACCGGGTCGACGAGGGAGAGCTGGCCGATGTCGTGCATGAGGGCGGCGTATTCCAGCACCGTGAGCTCCCGCTCCGACAGGCCGAGCTCCCGGCCGACGGCGCAGCTCAGCGCGGCGACCCGGCGGGAGTGCCCCGGACGGGTACAGCCGGCGATCTCGGTGGCCCGGGCCAGGGAGGTGATGGTCTGGCGGTAGGTGGTGCGGATCGCGGTGATCCGGTGGAAGGACATCTGGGTCAGCAGCAGGGGCAGGCAGAAGACGGGCAGGGCCCACAGCCCGGCGACGGCCACGCCGAGGGCCATGACCACGCCGGTGGCGCAGATCGCCGAGCCGATGCCGAGCTGGGCGCGCAGCTCGTCGCGCAGCAGCGGCCCGTACGGCCGGCCCGTACGGGCACCGGACAGCGCGGCGGCGAGCACGGCGTCGCACAGGGCGGTGAGGCCGAGCAGGAAGAGCAGGAAGAGGACGAGGTACGGGCCCTGCCCGAGGCCGTGCTCGAGCCGGCCGGAGTTGTAGAGCGGCTGGAAGCAGACGGCGGCGAAGGCGAGGGTGAGGACCCGGCGGGCCAGGTGGTCGGCGGCGGGGCCGCGGCCACGGGCGATGTGCGGGACGATCCCGGCGAGCGTCGCGGACACGACGACCGTGACGATCTGGAGCACCCCGTGGTGGGTGGACTGGGTGGCGTTCGGGCCGAGCAGGGCGTACGCGAGGGCGCCGGCGGAGCCCAGGGGTGCGGGCCGGCGATCGTCGGCCGCGTCGTGGGCGGCCCGGCTGTCACGGGTGTCGCGGCGGGCGAGCTCGCCGCAGGCGATCAGGGCGCCGAAGGCCAGGGCGGTGCCGGGCTCGACGACGCCGTTCCACAGGGTGTGCCCGAGCCCGGCCAGGGTGAGCACCCCGGCGGCCCCGCGCACCGTCCACGCGACCCGGTCCCTCACGCGCCGTCCCCGCTCTCCGCGTCCCCGGCCGGTGTGCGCATGCCACGAGCGAGCAGCCGGCCCGCCGGCTCGTCGCCGCGGGCCGGGGAAGCCGGGGAAGCCGGGGAAGCCGGTGCGGCCGGGGAAGCCGGTGCGGCCGGTGCGGCCCGGCGGGCCGCGGCCGCCTCGCGGCCCTGGGCCGGGAGCGCGGGCAGTGCCGGTGCGGGGGTCCCGCCCGGCAGGGCGGCCGCCCCTGCGGCGGCGCCTGCGGATCCGGAAGCGGAACCGGCCGGGATCACCTGGACGTCGTCGTCCGCGGTGACCACCGGGTGCCAGCCGTCCCGCCCGATGGAGGTGACCAGCGCGAGGACCATCGCCGGATCGAACTGCGCCCCCGCACACCGTTCCAGCTCGGCCAGGGCCACCGGCACCGGCCGGGCCCGGCTGTACGAGCGGGTCGAGGTCATCGCGTCGAAGGCGTCGGCCACCGCCACCACCCGGGCCAGCACCGGGATCTGCTCGCCGGTCAGCCCGTACGGATATCCGGAGCCGTCGACCCGCTCGTGGTGGTGCAGGATCGCGGACCGGGCCTCCCCCAGGGAGCCGATGCCGCGCACCATCTCGTGCCCGTACTCGGGGTGCAGCTCGACGACCCGGCGCTCCTCGGGGGTCAGCGGCCCGTCCTTGCGCAGCAGCCGGGTCGGGACGCCGAGTTTGCCGACGTCGTGCAGGGTCCCGGCGATCCGGACGACTTCGAGCCGGTCCTCGGCCATGCCCAGCTCGCGGGCGATCATCGCCGAGGCCTGGCCGACGCGCTCGCCGTGGCCGCGCGTATAACGGTCCTTGAGGTCGACGGCCTGGACGAGCGCCCGGATCGCGGCCTGGTGGGCGGCCCGCTCGCGGTGGTACTGGGCGAAGACCCAGCAGGAGATGTACATCGGCAGCAGGACGAGCAGCGCGGCCGGGAACCCGTACGAGCTGCGCCACATGACGGCCATCATCAGCCCGGCGAGGCCGTGCACGCAGTACGGGGCCAGGGTGGGGGTCCCTTCGGACGAAGTCCGGGGGAGGGTGAGCAGTCCATGCCACGCCGTCCGTGCGGGCCGGCGCTCGGCGGCGGCCAGGACGCCCCCGTCGAGGGCGGTCAGTACGAGGCAGAAGGCGACGGCCGCGGCCGCCGCGGGGAGCATCGCGTACGGGAACTCTGCGATCCGGCGGCCCGCACCGGTCGGCCCGGACCCCCCGAAGGCCCCGCCGAACGTTCCGTCGAAGGGGCTTCCGCCCAGCGCGGCCGGCCCGCCCAGCAGCCCGAACGTCCGCCCGGCGGCCCAGGCGGCCGTGGCCTGCTGCGCCGCGTGCCACACCCGGCGCACCCAGGCGGGCCGCTGGACCACCGCCTGGACGAACCCGCCGGGCAGCGCCACGAGCGCGGCGGCGGCCGGCGGCAGCAGGAAGACGGCGGCGAGCACCACGGGGAAGAAGGATCCGATGCCCTCGGGGACCCGGCTGCCCGGCAGCGGGCAGATCTTGACGAGTTCGCAGCCGAGGTAGAGGACGGCGAGCAGCCCGACGGCGGGCCAGGGGGTGCCGGGGTCGGCGAGCGTGGGGGCGGTGCAGGCGAGTGCCACGAGGACGGCGCACAGGACGTATCCGCGCGCCGCCGGCGGAAGTATCCGCATGGAGCTCTCCTCCCCTGTGCCGTGCACGCACGGCACCGCATCGCACCGGCACCGCTTGGGGAGAATAGGTGGGGCCCTTTGTGCAGCGGGCCACATTTTCGTATTGCGCCGTACGGGCGCCCCCGGATTAGCACCTTCGGGTGAACGAAGTGGGTTTCCAGGGGCAGTTGTTCGATCAGCCGGTGGCGGGATCCGCGGTCACGTCGTGATCGGGGACGGCCTGGCCCGAACGAATCAGCTCGATCCGTCCCATGACCTTCGAGCGCAGATCGGTCGGCACGTCGTCCGAACCGCAGCAGCGCTTCACCAGCTTCTTCACGGCCTGCTCCAGACCGTACTTCTCCAGACACGGATTGCACTCGCCGAAGTGCGTCTCGAACTTCGTGCAATCACTGTCCGGCATCTCGTGGTCCAGGAACTCGTACAGGTGGTCCAGGACCTCAGAACACTCCGTCTCGTGCGGCTCTCCGCAGCTCATGAGCCTGAGCCTTTCAGGTCGTTCGACTCTCCCGCGCCGGCGGGAACCAGCCCGCGCTCACGGGCATAGTCCTCCAGCATTCCGCGGAGTTGACGGCGGCCACGGTGCAGTCGGGACATGACCGTACCGATGGGTGTACCCATGATGTCCGCGATCTCCTTGTACGCAAAGCCCTCTACGTCGGCAAGATAGACCGCGATGCGGAACTCCTCCGGAATGGCCTGAAGCGCTTCCTTCACATCCGAATCGGGCAGGTGATCGAGTGCCTGCGACTCGGCGGAACGCAGTCCGGTCGACATGTGCGACTCGGCGCGCGCCAGCTGCCAGTCTTCGATCTCCTCCGCCGCGCTGCGCTGCGGTTCACGCTGCTTCTTGCGGTAGGAGTTGATGAACGTGTTGGTCAGAATGCGGTAGAGCCACGCCTTGAGATTGGTGCCCTCGCGGAACTGGTGGAAGGACGCGTACGCCTTCGCATACGTCTCCTGGACCAGGTCCTCGGCGTCGGCCGGATTGCGCGTCATGCGCAGCGCGGCCGAGTACATCTGGTCGAGGTAGCCGAGGGCATCCCTCTCGAAGCGCGCATTGCGCTCCGGGGTCGTCTCCTCCGCGTGGCCTTCGTCGGTCCCAGCGACAGGACCCACCTCCTCCGACTGCGTGACGGCTCCGAAAGCGGACCCGCTCGAATCGGAGAATAGTCGACCATCCCGGCCTTCCGCCGCCTGAAGCAGGCCGCGCTTGGGCCCGGGCAGGACCGTCCAGTCCAGGCCTGCCGCCTGCGGACGGTGCTGGCTGATGACCTGGGTCATGCGCTCCCTCTCCTCCGACGAGTTCCCGTGCGTTCCGACATCCGGGACAACAGAAGGGTCGGGCCGCGCATTCCCGGGCGCGGGCGGGGTTTCCGGCCCCTGTCAGGTCGGCGCCGAAAGGTGAGCCGGATCACCCCGGATTTCCCGGAGTGCGTCATGCCCCCCTCAAGGAGATCTCCGGCGGGCCTCGAGCGGCAGTGCGCCCGGACCCGGGCGGCCGGCCCGGGGCCGAGTCAGCGGCCGGGCCGGGGCCGGGTCAGCGGCCGGGCCGGGTCAGCGGCCGGGCCGGGGCCGGGTCAGCGGCCGGGCCGGGGCCGGGTCAGCGGCCGGGCCGGGGCCGGGTCAGCGGCCGGGCCGGGGCCGGGTCAGAGGGGAAGCCCGGCGAGCCATTCGGCGACCGCTTCCGTGATCACCGCGAGGGCCTCGTCCTGGGTCAGATCCGCCTTCTTCGGCACCGCGAAGCCGTGGTCGCCGTACGGGACCTCCACCAGTTCGTACGCCGCCTGCGCGCTCGGCGGCGGGAACTCCTGCGGCCGCCCGAAGGGGTCCCGGCCGCCCTGGACGACCAGGGTGGGCCGCCCGGCGCCGGTCAGCTCCTCGGCCCGGGACTTCTCGGGCCGGCCCGGCGGGTGCAGCGGGAACGCCAGCGCCAGCACCCCGGCCGCCCCCAGCTCGGCGGCGGTCCGGCAGGCCACCCGGGCCCCGGCGCTGCGCCCGCCCGCCACCACCGGCAGCCCGGGCTTCGCCAGCGCCGGCCACAGGCCCCGCCAGCCCTCGTCGAGCACCTTGGGCGCGGCGGCCACCTTCTTCCCGGCGACCCGCCACGGCTGCTCGACCAGCGCCACGGTGACCCCCTGCGCGGGCAGGGCGGCGGCCAGGGCCCGGAGGTCGCGGGCCTCGATCCCGCCGCCTGCGCCGTGGCTGACGGCCAGCACGAGGCGGGCCGTGCGGGCGGGGGCGGGGTGCCAGGTGATGCGGGCCTCGCCCGCCGGGGTGTCGACGCTCTCGGTACGCGTGGTCATGGACCCATCCTGCACGCGCTAGAAGAGCGTGCTCTCCTCCGGCGCGGCCAGCTCGTGGAGCAGCTCCGGCCCGTTGTTGCGCACGTTGCTGACGGCGGTGGACACCGGGTACGCGCGCATCAGCCCGCCGGGCGGCGGCGCGAGCAGGGCCCGGAGTTCGTCGGTGTCGGTCCGGGCCGGGTCCAGCCAGGCGTCCCAGCGGTCCGGGGTCAGCATGAGCGGCATCCGGGGGTGGATGTCGGCGAGCGCCGCCGGCCCCTCGGCGGGGGCCACCCCCAGCGGCCCGGTCTCGGCCTCGGCGGTGATCACCGAGCAGGTCGCCCACCAGGCACGGGGGTGGTCGCCGGGGAGGGCCGGGTCGCGCCAGAACTCGTATATGCCGGCCATGGCGAAGACGGAGCCGTCGGCGGGGAGCACGAAGTACGGCTGCTTGCGGGCCCGCTTCTTCTTCCCCTCGACCTCCAGCTGCCGCTCGTCGTGGGCGGTGACCCACTCGTAGTAGCCGTCGGCGGGGACGATGCAGCGGCGCTGCGCGAAGGGGCGGCGGAAGGACGGCTTCTCGGCCAGCGTCTCGGACCGGGCGTTGATCATCCGGGCGGCGCCGTCGGGGTTCTTGGCCCAGGAGGGGACGAGCCCCCACCTCAGGACGCGCAGCTGACGAACCGGACGCGGATCCGGAGCGTCCTTCACAGGACGGTCGAGGACGACGTGGACCTCCTTCGTCGGCGCCACGTTCCAGTCGGGTGCCAGGGTCTCCTCCGGCTCCCACCGCTCGACGCCGAAGGCCTCCGCCAGGTCCTCGGGCTTGCGACTCGCTGCATACCTTCCGCACATGGCTGCCACACTGCCATCTCACCCTCTTACCACCGCAAGGAGTCCGCCACTCTATGGACAGCACCACGACCGCCGGCCTGTGGGACCGACTCACCGGCATACAGACCCCGCCGGCCCTGTGGCTGGTGATCGTGACAGGCGTGGTCGCGCTGGCCGCCGTGGCGCCGCGCCCGCTGTGGCGGTTGTCCCGCAACGCCGTGACCATCGCCCACGAGGGCGGCCACGGGCTGATCGCGCTGCTGACCGGACGGAAGCTGGACGGGATCCGGCTGCACTCCGACACCAGCGGGGTCACCGTCAGCGTCGGCAAGCCGACCGGGCCCGGGATGATCCTCACCGCCGCCGCCGGGTACCCGGCGCCCTCGCTGCTCGGGCTCGGCGGGGCCGCGCTGCTGTCGGCCCACCGGATCACGCTGCTGCTGTGGGCGGCCACCGCGCTGCTGCTCGCGATGCTGGTGATGATCCGGAACGCGTACGGCGCCCTGACGGTGGTACTGGCCGGCGGAACGTTCGTCCTGGTCTCCTGGCTCGCCCCGGCCGAGGTCCAGGCCGTCTTCGCGTACCTGGCGGTGTGGTTCCTGCTGATGGGCGGAGTGCGGCCGGTCTTCGAGCTGGGCGCCAAGCGACGGCACGGCGGGGCGCCGGATTCCGACGCGGACCAGCTGGGGCGGCTCACCCACGTCCACCCGGTGGCCTGGCTGCTCCTCTTCCACGCCGTCGCGCTGTGCTCGATCATCGGCGGCGGGCGCTGGCTTCTCAACCTCTGAGACCAACCCCCCACCGGCGGCGCGATCAAGATCTGGGTCCGGGAGGAGCCATTAAAGTGGGGGCCATGACCGAGACCCCCGCGCTCCCCGCCCTCTGGCCCGCTCCGCTTGCCGACGGTACCGTCCACGCCACCGTCACCGTGCCCGGGTCGAAGTCGGTCACCAACCGCGCCCTCGTCCTCGCCGCGCTCGCCGCCGAGCCGGGCTGGGTGCGCCGCCCGCTGCGCTCGCGCGACTCCCAGCTGATGGCGGACGCGCTGCGCGCGCTGGGCGTCGGCATCGAGGAGACCGCCTCCTCCAGCTCCGGCGACGGCGCCGGCGGCGAGGCCTGGCGGATTATCCCCGCGGCCCTGCACGGCCCGGCGACGGTCGACGTCGGCAACGCGGGCACGGTCATGCGCTTCCTGCCGCCCGTCGCCACCCTGGCCGCCGGTGACATCCGCTTCGACGGCGACCCGCGCTCCTACGAGCGCCCGCTCGGCCAGGTCATCAGTGCGCTGCGGACCCTCGGGGCCCGGATCGACGACGACGGCCGGGGCGCGCTGCCGCTGACGGTCCAGGGCGGCGGGGCCCTGGAAGGCGGCGTCGTCGAGATCGACGCCTCCAACTCCTCCCAGTTCGTCTCGGCCCTGCTGCTCTCCGGCCCGCGCTTCAACCAGGGCGTCGAGGTCCGGCACGTCGGCACCGCCCTGCCGTCGATGCCGCACATCCGGATGACGGTGGAGATGCTGCGCGCGGCGGGCGCCCAGGTCGACACCCCCGAGGCGGGCGGCGAGCCGAACGTGTGGCGGGTCGCGCCGAGCGCACTGCTGGGCCGCGACATGATCGTGGAGCCGGATCTGTCGAACGCGCAGCCGTTCATGGCGGCGGCCCTGATCACCGGCGGCACGGTCACGATCCCGGACTGGCCGCGCCGCACCACCCAGCCCGGCGACGAGCTGCGCCGGATCTTCACGGAGATGGGCGGCTCCTGCGAGCTGACCGACGCGGGCCTGGTCTTCACCGGCAGCGGCAAGATCCACGGCATCGACGTGGACCTGGGCGAGGTCGGCGAGCTCACCCCGGGCATCGCGGCCGTCGCGGCGCTGGCCGACTCCCCGTCGACGCTGCGCGGGGTGGCGCACCTGCGGCTGCACGAGACGGACCGGCTGGCGGCGCTGACCGCGGAGATCAACGGGCTCGGCGGTGAGGTCACCGAGACCGCCGACGGCCTGCACATCCGCCCGCGCCCGCTGCACGGCGGCGTCTTCCACACGTACGACGACCACCGGATGGCCACCGCGGGCGCGGTGATCGGCCTGGCGGTGGAGGGCGTACGGATCGAGAACGTGGCGACGACCGCGAAGACCCTGCCGGACTTCCCGAGGATGTGGGCCGACATGCTCGGCCAGGCGTCGCGGGTTGCCGGAGCGTAGGGGCCGTCATGCGCAGGTACGGCAAGCACACCGACGAGGACGACATCCGCCAGCGGCCCAACCCCAAGGGCAACCGGCCCCGGACCACCATCCGGCCCAAGCACGAGGACGCGGCCGAGGGCTTCGTCCTGACCGTCGACCGCGGCCGGCTGACCTGCCTGGTCGACGGCCGCGCGATCCACGCGATGAAGGCCCGCGAGCTGGGCCGCAAGGCGGCGGTGGTCGGCGACCGGGTCTGGATCGTGGGCGACCTGTCCGGCAAGAAGGACACGCTCGCGCGGATCGTGCGGATCGAGGAGCGCAAGTCCGTCCTGCGGCGCACCGCGGACGACGACGACCCGTACGAGCGGGTGGTCGTCGCCAACGCGGACCAGCTGGCGATCGTCACCGCCCTGGCCGACCCGGAGCCGCGGCCCCGGATGATCGACCGCTGTCTGGTGGCCGCGTACGACGCCGGGCTGGAGCCGCTGCTGGTGCTCACGAAGTCGGACCTGACCTCCGCGGACAAGATCCTGGAGATCTACTCGACGTTCGGCCTGAACTATGTGGTGACCAACCGCGAGGAGCTGGCGACCGGCGACGCCGCCGACCGGGTGCGCGAGCGCCTGACCGGCCGGATCACCGCCTTCGTCGGCCACTCGGGCGTCGGCAAGACCACCCTGGTGAACTCGCTGGTCACCGAGGGCCGCCAGCGTGCCACCGGCCGTGTCAACGCGGTGACCGGCCGCGGCCGGCACACCACCACCTCAGCGCTCGCGCTGCCGCTGCCGGACGGCGACGGCTGGGTCATCGACACCCCGGGCGTGCGCTCCTTCGGCCTGCACCACGTGGACCCCTCCCGGGTGATCCTGGCCTTCCCGGACCTGGTTCCCGGTACGGAGGACTGCCCGCGGGCCTGCAGCCACGACGAACAGGACTGCGCGCTCGACAAGTGGGTGGAGGACGGCCACGCGGATCCGGCGCGCCTGTACTCGCTGCGGCGGCTGCTTCAGACCCGCGAGCGCCGCGAAGGAGACTGATCGTCCGGCGGGGTTTGCAGGGCACCACGTCTGGTAAATGCATAATCGCACCACGTGACACGACGTCACCTGACGCGGGGAGGCATGCGCCATGGCGTGGCTGCTGGTGGTCGTCGCGGGAATCCTGGAGACCGGCTTCGCGGTCTGTCTCAAGCTGTCCCACGGGTTCACCCGGCTGTGGCCGACCATCGCCTTCGCCGCCTTCGCGCTCGGCAGCTTCGGGCTGCTGACCCTGGCACTGAAGAAGCTGGACGTGGGCCCGGCCTACGCGGTGTGGACGGGCATCGGGGCCGCCGGGACGGCCATCTACGGCATGGTCTTCCTCGGCGACCTGGTCTCGACCCTGAAACTCGTCTCGATCTCGCTGGTCATCCTGGGCGTCATCGGCCTCCAGCTGTCGGGGTCGGCTCACTGAGCAGGCGGAGCAGCCGCGTCAGTTCACCGAGCCCCGGGTCCTCGCCCGGGGCTATCACGTACGACAGCGCGAGGCGCACGGCGAGCTCGCACCGCTGCGCCCCCTCCCCCGGGGTGAGCGCGACGGAGGCGCGGTCGCGGACGGCCCGGGCCAGCTCCCCCGGCCCCGGGGCCGGTACTCCGGGCCGCGATCCCTGCCCGGGCGGCATCGGCAGGTTCCCGTCCCAGCACCCCGTCAGCAGGGCCCGTACGAGGGGACGCGCGCGGGCCGCCCGGACGGTCCACTCCGCGACCGAGGCGAGGCGCTCGGCGGCCCCGGCCGGCGAGCGCAGGACCCGGTCCACCCCTTCGAGGTACCAGTCGGCCTCGCGGCGCACCAGGGCCCGGCCCAGGCCCGCCTTGCCGCCGAACTCGTTGTAGAGGGTCTGCCGGGACACCCCGGCGGTGGCCGCCACGTCGACCATCCGCACGGACGGCCAGGGGCGCGCCGAGAGCGCCGCTCCCGCCGCTTCCAGCAAGGACTCCCGGGCTGCCGGCATCCGCGCCTCCCCGCTCGACTTCCCGCCAGAGTTGACGGACCGACAGATCCTGTCAAGGGCGCCTGCCGGTCGCACCGTGGACGGCGTTCGCCGGGTCCGGGGAGTCCCGATACTGTTCGGCCATGCCCGAGTATGACGATGACCTCCGCCTTGCCCTTGAGCTCGCCGACGCGGCGGACGCCGCCACGATGCAGCGGTTCCGCGCCCTCGACCTGAAGGTCGAGACGAAGCCGGACATGACCCCGGTGAGCGAGGCGGACAAGGCCGCCGAGGAGATCATCCGGGCCGGGATCGAGGCCGCGCGGCCCGCCGACGCCATCCTGGGCGAGGAGTACGGACTCAAGGGCAGCGGCCCGCGCCGCTGGGTCGTGGACCCGATCGACGGTACGAAGAACTACGTGCGCGGCGTCCCCGTCTGGGCGACGCTGATCTCGCTGATGGCGGAGGGTGCCGACGGGGTGTTCCGGCCCGTGGTCGGCGTGGTCTCGGCGCCGGCACTGGGCCGGCGCTGGTGGGCGGCGCAGGGTGGGGGCGCGTACGCCGGCGGTGCGCTGGGCGGTACGCCCGTACGGCTCGGGGTCTCGAAGGTGGGTGCCCTGGGCGACGCCTCCTTCGCGTACTCCTCACTGAGCGGCTGGGAGGAGCAGGGCCGGCTCGCCGGGTTCCTGGAGCTGACCCGGCAGTGCTGGCGCACCCGCGGCTACGGCGACTTCTGGCCGTACGTGATGGTCGCGGAGGGCTCGCTGGATCTGTGCGCCGAGCCGGAGCTGAACCTGTGGGACATGGCGGCCATCGCGGTCGTGGTCCAGGAGGCGGGCGGCCGGTTCACCAGCCTGGACGGCGCGGAGGGCGTACACGGCGGGAACGCGGCCGCCTCGAACGGGTTGTTGCACGAGGAGATGCTGGGGTATCTGCGCCCGCGCGCCTGAGCCGTTCGGACCCTGCACCCGGACAACCGTGTGCGCCCTCTTGATGACCCTGCGTGTCCATGGGAATCTGAGATTCCTCCGCTTGTGCGCTTGTGAAGGCCTTCTCTAAGTTCTGCGCCCTTCGGTGCGGACCTTCACCGGGTGCACCCACCCAAGCGGAGGAACTCTCCCCAGGAGGTGGCTCTCTTCATGCTCGTCCGTGACGCCATGAGCACCGTGATCCTCACCCTCGGACCCGCCCACACCCTCCGGCAGGCGGCCTGCCTGATGTCCGGCCGACGGGTCGGCGCTGCCGTCGTCCTCGATCCCGACCACAGTGGAATCGGCATCCTGACCGAACGCGACATCCTCAACTCCATCGGCGCGGGACACGATCCCGACCGTGAGTCCGTGGGCGCGCACACCACCAACAACGTGGTGTTCTGCACCCCGCAGGCCACCGTCCAGGAGGCCGCCGAGGCGATGGTCCACGGCGGCTTCCGCCATCTGATCGTGCTGGAGCACGGCGGGCCCGTCGGCATCGTGTCCGTACGCGACGTCATCCGCTGCTGGGTGCCGGCGCGGCGCAGCACCGTACCGGCGTAAGCCGGAGGGCCGGACCCCCGTCGGGGTCCGGCCCTTCAGCTCTCGGCGAGCGATGGGTCAGCCGCGGAGGGCCTGGACCGCGGCCTCCAGCCGCTTGCCGAAGTCACCGTCCGCCTGGCGGAAGTTGTTGATCGCGCGCTCGGCGAGGTCGTCGCGGGAGACCTTGGCGATGAAGCCGGACAGGTTCTCGATCAGACGGGACTTCTCGTCCTCGGACATCAGGCGGTAGAGGTTTCCCGCCTGGACGAAGTCGCTGTCCTCGGAGTGCACCGGGGCGGCGTGGTTGCCCGTGCCGCCGGTGACCGCGGTGGACTGCCACAGCGGACGGTCCGTCTGGAACGGGCCGCCGAAGCTGTTCGGCTCGTAGTTCTTCGCGCCCTTGTGGCGGCCGTCGTACAGGAAGCCGTCACGGGAGTTGGTGCGCGCCTCGGTGGCGTGCGGGCGGTTCACCGGCAGGTGATCGGCGTTGATGCCGACGCGGTAGCGGTGGGCGTCGCCGTACGCGAAGAGACGGCCCTGGAGCATCTTGTCCGGGGACGGGCCGATGCCCGGGACGAAGTGCGCCGGGGAGAAGATGCTCTGCTCGACCTCGGCGAAGACGTTCTCCGGGTTGCGGTTGAGCTCCAGCGTGCCGATCTCGACCGGCGGGTAGTCCTCGTGCGGCCACACCTTGGTGAGGTCGAACGGGTTGAAGCGGTACTCGGCCGCGTCGGCCGCCGGCATGATCTGGACCTGCACGGTCCAGGTCGGGAACTCGCCGCGCTCGATGGACTCGCGCAGGTCGCGCTGGTGCGAGTCGGGGTCCTCACCGGCGAGCCTGTTGGCCTCGGCCTGGGTGAGGTTCTTGATGCCCTGGTCGGTCTTGAAGTGGTACTTGACCCAGAAGACCTCGCCGGCCTCGTTGTTCCACTGGAACGTGTGCGAGCCGTAGCCGTTCATGTGGCGGTAGGACGCCGGGATGCCGCGGTCGCCGAACAGCCAGGTCACCTGGTGGGTGGACTCGGGCGACAGGCCCCAGAAGTCCCAGACGTTGTCCGCCTCCTGCGAGCCGGTGTACGGGTCGCGCTTCTGGGTGTGGATGAAGTCGGGGAACTTGATGGCGTCCTTGATGAAGAACACCGGGGTGTTGTTGCCGACGAGGTCGTAGTTGCCCTCTTCGGTGTAGAACTTCAGCGCCCAGCCGCGGGGGTCGCGCACCGCGTCGGCCGCACCGAGGTTGCCCGCGACGGTGGAGAAGCGCAGGAACGTCTCGGTCTGCTTGCCGACCTCGGACAGGAACTTCGCCCGGGTCCACTGGGAGACGTCACGGGTGAGGGTGAAGGTGCCGTACGCGCCGGCGCCGCGGGCGTGCACCACGCGCTCCGGAATGCGCTCGCGGTTGAAGTGCGCCAGCTTCTCGAGGAGCAGCTGGTCCTGGACCAGAACGGGGCCTCCGACGCCGGCCGTCTCGCTGTTCTGGTTGTCGGCGACCGGAGCCCCGGCCTCCGTGGTGAGCGGTCCCTGCGTCACGTGCGCCTCCTGCGTCATTCCTGCTGTGCCCTGTCCTTGGCCTTTGCCGTACTCGATCCTACGATGGACTTTGTCTAAGTCAAGCAAGCATCCAACTCCACACAGGTTCGGGAGTTACACCGAATCCCCTCGCTGTTAGGCTGGTGTCCATGAGTGACCTGCTGGAACGACTTCGCGGACGCGGATGGCGCATGACCGCACAGCGGCGTGTCGTGGCCGAGGTGCTCGACGGTGACCACGTTCACCTGACGGCCGACGAGGTGCACGCCCGGGCGGTGGACAAGCTGCCGGAGATCTCGCGCGCCACCGTCTACAACACGCTGGGCGAGCTCGTGTCCCTCGGCGAGGTCCTGGAGGTCTCCACGGACCGCCGGGCCAAGCGCTACGACCCGAATGCCCACAAGCCCCACCAGCACCTGGTCTGTGCCCAGTGCGGCGCGATCCGCGACGTACACCCGGCGGGCAACCCGCTGGCCGACCTCCCGGACGCGGAGCGCTTCGGTTTCGTGGTGTCGGCGGTCGAGGTGACGTACCGCGGCCTGTGCCCGTCCTGCGCGGGGGTCTGACGAACGGAAGAGGGGTCCGGGAGCATGGCTCCCGGACCCCTCTTCCGTTCGCGCCTTCGTCGGCGGAAACGACTGAAGGCCCGGATCCAGAGGATCCGGGCCTTCAGCCTTCAGTAGCGGGGACAGGATTTGAACCTGCGACCTCTGGGTTATGAGCCCAGCGAGCTACCGAGCTGCTCCACCCCGCGTCGGTAAACACGACTTTACGTGACGCCACCCGACAGATGCAAATCGCTTAACGTTCCGGCCGCACCGGCACCGTCCAGCCCCGCCGCCGTTTGGTGCGCGGGGGGGGGCAGAGCCCCCGGCAGCGGTGCCGCACCCACATCGCGGCGAAACCCCCGGCCAGGGGTCAGGCCGAGAGCTCCTCCGCGAGCGCCTCGCGGAGCCGAGCGGCACGCTCGGAGACCTCCGCCGGTCCCAGCTCCATGGCGCGGACGCACCACTTCTGCCCCTCCGCCAGGTCCCCGTGGCGCGCGGCGAGGAGCCCCAGCCGCAGCGCCGCCCGGCCGTGGCCGGCCACCGCGGCCCGGGTCCACCACAGCGCGGCCTCCGGCTCGTCCCCCTCACGGGCCAGCAGCAGCCCCAGGTTGAACGCCCCGTTCCGGGAGCCGGCCTCGGCCGCCTCCCGGTACCAGCGCGCCGCGACCGCCAGATCGCCCCGCGCGGCGGCCAGCATCCCGACCCGCACCTGCGCGCGCCGGTGCCCCAGCTCGGCGGCCCGCTCGTACCACTCCTCGCTCTCGCTGCGCTCGGCCCCGCCGACCGGCTCGCCCAGCGCCACCGGCTCCGGTGGCGGAGCCAGCGATTCCAGCAGCGCGGCCAGCCGGAACGCCGCCTCCGCGCTGCCGCCGCCCGCGGCGCAGCGCAGGTGCCGCTCGGCCGCCCGGTCCTCGCCGTCGCGGACCAGCGCGATCCCGACCTGGAGCGCCGCGTCGGTGTGGCCGGCCGCTGCGGCCCGCTCGTACCACTTCAGCGCCGTCCGGTCGTCGTCCCGGCTCGCGAACAGGATCCCGAGGTTGAACGCGGCGTCGACGCTGCCCGCCTCGGCCGCCTTCGAGAACCACGGCTCGGCCCCCGCCGCGTCGCCGACCTGGAGCAGCATGATGGCGAGGGCGTTGGCCGCCTCCCGGTGGCCGGCGTAGGCCGCCCGCCGGTACCACTGCTCGGCCTGCCCGGTCCGCTCCTGTGCGGCGCACAGCAAAGCAAGGTTGTACGCCCCGTTCTGGTCGCCCGCGTCCATGGCGGTCCGGTACCACTTCTCCGCGGTCTGGGTCTCCCCCCGCGCGGCGTGCAGCGCGCCCAGCGCATTGGCGGCGTTCCCGTCGCCGTCCTGCGCGGCCCGGTTCCACCACGCGACGGCGCTCTCCTCGTCGCCGGCGTCGCGCAGCAGGAAGCCGAGCGCGCACGCGGCCCGCGCCTCGCCCTGCTTGGCGGAGGTCAGGTACCAGCGCCCGGCCTCCTTGAGCTCCCCGCGCGCCTCCAGGAGGGCGCCCAGGTGCAGCGCGGCCCGCCGGTGCCCGCGCGCGGCGGCCTGCCGGTACCACTGCTCGGCCTCGGCGGGGTCGCCCTTGCGCAGGTGCCGGGCCAGCCGGTACGCGGCCTCGCGGTGCCCCTGCTCGGCCGCCTGGCGCAGCCAGCGCTCGACGCCCTTGTCACCTCGGTGCTCCAGCAGGTCGGCGAGCCCGTACGCGCCCAGGGCATGGCCGGATTCCGCCGCCTGGCGCAGCCAGTACTCGGCGGCGGGCTCGTCCCCGCGCTCGCGGAAGTGGCGGCCCAGCGCGTGTGCGGCCGGTGCGGATCCGGCCACGGCGGCGACCCGCCACCAGCCGGCGGCCTCCTCGGGGTAGCCCCGCTGGAGCAGCAGCACTCCCAGGTTGTTGGCGGCGGCGCGGTCCCCCTCCGCGGTGGCGCCGCGCAGGTACGGCTCGGCGCCGGCCAGGTCGCCGCGGCGCAGCAGCAGCGCCCCGAGCACGCTCATCGCGCCCGGGTCGCCCCGGTCGGCCGCGCCCCGGTGCCGTGCTTCCAGCTCGGCGTCGCTCGCCGGATCGGTCTCGGCGAACATTTCCTCCGCGAAATCCGCATCGGTCAGTGCGGTCTGCGCGTTAACGACCGGAGCCTCCTCGTTGGCCTCTGCGCCCGATTCGGCTTCCGCCCTCACAAACCGCCCTGTCTCCAGCAGAGTTGACCTGTCCCCCATAAATCCCATCGTCGCATCACCTGCTACCCGCGTACACCTGGTATGTCGCAGCCTGTGAGGTCACTACAGCGTTTTGTCGACATGCCCACAGAGAGATAAGTCAAACACGCCCCAGCCCCAACTCACCCGTCCCAGCTACCACATGGTCCCAGCGTGTCCCCCCTGGACATGACGAAGGCCCGGATCCCATGGATCCGGGCCTTCATCTTCAGTAGCGGGGACAGGATTTGAACCTGCGACCTCTGGGTTATGAGCCCAGCGAGCTACCGAGCTGCTCCACCCCGCGTCGGTGAAACCACAGTATCACGACGCGGGGCTGAGCCATTACCGATCAGCCACCGGGCTTCGGGGCCGTCAGCCTCGCCTCTGCGTCGATCGCCCGCTGCAGCGCCGCCTTGATGTCGTCCTGCGCCTTGCCGAAGGCCGTCCAGTCGCCTGCCTGGCGGGCCTTCTCCGCTGCCTCGACCGCCTTCCTCGCATCGTCGAGGGCCGCCTTGACCGTCGGGTCCTGGGCGGTCGGGGGCGTGGTGGTGCCCTCGCCCGGCGGGGTCACGGGAGTCGTGGGCACCGTCGGCGCCTCGGCTCCGAAGACCACGTTCAGCGCCTTCTCCAGGCTGTCCTCGAACGCGGTCTGGCCGCCGTACGTCACCAGCACCTTGCGCAGCAGCGGGTACTTCAGCCCCGAGCTGCGCACGTACACCGGCTCCACGTACAGCATCCCGCCGTCGAGCGGCACCGCGAGCAGATTGCCGTACTCGACCTCGGAGTCGCCGCCGCGCAGCAGCCGGATCGACTCGGCGATCTTCGGTTCGGACTGGAACTTGCTCTGCACCTGCTTGGGGCCGTCGACCGGCTTGCTGGTCGGCAGCTTCAGGACTCTGATCTTGCCGTAGTCCGGGCTGCCCGGATCGGCGTTGACCGCCATGAAGGCGCTCAGGTTGTCCCGCTCGTTCGGCGTGAACGTCGTCGTGAGCGAGAAGACCTGGTCCTTCTCCTTCTGGCCCGGCATCTTCATCGACAGGTAGTACGGCGGGACCGCCGTGCCTGCCTTGGTCGTCGGGTCGTCCGGGACGGCCCAGGCCTCACTGCCGCTGAGGAAGGTCTGCGGGTCCGTGACGTGGTACCGGGTGAGCAGCTCGCGCTGGACCTTGAAGAGGTCCTGCGGGTAGCGCAGGTGGTCCATGAGCGGCTTGGAGATCTCGCTCTTGGGCTTGACCGTCCCCGGGAACGCCTTCATCCAGGTCTTCAGGACCGGGTCCTGGGTGTCCCACTGGTACAGGCTGACCGTGCCGTCGTACGCGTCGACGGTGGCCTTGACCGAGTTGCGGATGTAGTTGACCTGGTTCTCCTGCGCCACCACCGCGCGCTGGCTGTTGGTGAGCGAGTCCGCGGTGCTCTGGCCCAGCGTGGTGCGCGAGGCGTACGGGTAGCCGTTCGTCGTCGTGTACGCGTCGACGATCCACTTGATCCGGCCGTCGATGACCGCCGGGTACGGGGCACCGTCGATGGTCAGCCACGGGGCGACGGCCTCGACGCGCTCCTTGGGCGTGCGGTGGTAGAGGATCCGCGAACCGTCGCCGATGGCGCCGGAGTACAGGATCTGCGGCTCGCTGAACGCGAGCGCGTACGCCGCCCGGTTGACCGGGTTGTCGAGGTTGACGCCGGAGTCGCCCGAGTAGCTCGTCTCCTTCTCGCCCTTGTCGTCCGAGTAGTCGAGCTCCTTCTGCGGTCCGCCGACGATGGAGTACTGCTTCGTCTGCTCGCCGTAGTAGATGCGCTGCTCGAAGTCCGTGCCGAACATCCCCTTGGAGGGGAGGTCGGACTGGGTGAAGTCCGGGGCGCCGTCCTTGACCGTGGTGCCCTTGGCCGCGACCACGCCGTAGCCGTGCGTGTACTTGAAGTGGTCGTTGATCCAGTTGTTCTTCGGGATGCCGCCGATGTTCAGCTCACGGAGCCCGATGACCGTGTCCTGGCTGCTGTACCGGTCCACGGCGAGCGTGGACGGGAAGGCGTAGTAGCCCTTGACCTGCTGGAGCTGCTGGAAGGCCGGGGAGACGATGTTCGGGTCGAGGAGCCGGATGCTGGCGGTGGTGTCGGCCGCCTGCCGCAGCTTGGTCTTGTCCTCGGTCTGCGGGACGCCCGGGTAGTCCTTGACGTCGGACTGGTCGATCCCGTACGCGTCGCGCGTCGCCTTGATGTTCTTCTCGACGTACGGCGATTCCTTGGCCTGCTCGTTCGGCTGGACCTGGAACTTCTGCACGATCGCCGGGTACAGCCCGCCGATCAGGATCGCCGAGAGCACCATCAGGCCGAAGCCGATGACCGGCAGCTGCCAGGTGCGCCGCCACAGCGTCGCGAAGAAGAGCACGGCGCAGATCGCGGCGATGGCGATCAGGATCGTCTTCGCCGGCAGGTACGCGTTCGCATCGACGTAGCGCAGGCCGGTCCAGTTGTCCGCGGCCTTGAAGTCGCTGGACTTCACGGCGAGGCCGTATCGGTCGAGCCAGTACGCGACCGCCTTGAGCGTCACGAAGAGGCCGAGCAGCACCGACAGGTGCCCGGTCGCCGCGGCGGTGGCCCGGGCGCCCGGGCTCGTCACGCGCAGCCCGCCGTACAGGTAGTGGACGACGACCGCGGCGATCACCGACAGCACGACCGCGGCGAAGCCGAAGCCGAGCAGGAACCGGTACCAGGGCAGGTCGAAGGTGTAGAACGACACGTCCAAGTGGAACTGGGGGTCCTTCTGCCCGAAGGACACCCCGTTCACGTACATCAGCCAGGTCTTCCACTGGCCCGCCGCCGAGGCGCCCGCGATCATGCCGACCAGCGCCGCGATACCGAGGAGCAGCCACTTCTTGTACGGGGCGACGCTCATCCGGTAGCGGTCGAGGCTCTGCTGTTCCATCGACATCGCGGACAGCGGCGGCCGCAGCCGGTACGCCAGCCAGATGTTCAGCCCGACGGCACCCGCCATCAGCAGGCCGAAGACGGCGAAGAGCCCGATCTTGGTCCACAGGGTGGTGGTGAAGACGGTGGAGTACTTCACGGAGCGGAACCAGAGCCAGTCCGTCCAGAAGCCCGCGAACATGATGAACGCCATGCCGAGGACGGCCAGTACGCCCAAGGTCATCAGAAGAGTGCGGGCACGCCGGGAGGGGCGGCCGACTCTCATCCGTGGCCCGGAGGGGCCTCCGCCGCGGTCCGGCATCTGGAAAGCCAAGGTGCGCACCTCGAAAGTCGCTGAGTCTCGTCGCTGGACATTTCAAAAGCTGGGCGCCCCGATGGTAGGCCCCACTCATGCAACTTACTGAGGCTTTAGTCAGTTCCCGTTATCGGGTGGAAAGGAGGCAGGATGTTGTCCATGTCCAACCTTTCGCCTTCCCCGACGCCGCCCGACAAGCCGACTCCGTCGGCGGGGCCGATGGCGGCCACCCCCCTGACGCGTGCCGTCCTCGAGATCGACGAGTACGCCTCCACCCTCGGCTGGGACAAGCCCGCCCGGCTGTTCGCGCTCGTCGACACCGCCAAGCTCCGCAAGTCGGAGCCCCGGCTCGCGAGCCAGCTCGGCCTCGACCAGGACGACGCGGGCAAGAGCCAGCTCACGCCGATCGAGCAGGACGAGGTGCCGAAGGGCACGCCGCTGGACAAGTTCCTGGGAACCCTCGCCTGGCCCCCCTCGATCGTCGGCTGCGCGCTGACGGTGGAGCGGCTGATGCTGCCGCCGTCCGCGGAGGCCTCCGTACCGGAGGGGCTCAGCGACAAGCAGCTGGCCAAGTGGGTCGCCGCGCACCCGGACCGGCAGGAGGTGCGCCTCACCGTGGGCGTCCTGCGCGACGGATCGCGGGAGTCGGCCGTACGCCTGCGCGAGAAGGACTCCTCGACCGAGGTGCTGACCGGCGCGAGCCTGGTGCCGGGGCTGGCCGACGCGCTGGCCGCGACGTTCCTCGACTGAGCGGTCGGCTGAGTGGTCGCCTCGGCGGTCGGCTGAGCGGTCGCCTCGGCGGTCGGCTGAGCGGTGCCGGCGGACCGGTCAGGGCTTGCCGCACTGCGGCAGCCCGGCCGTGTCCCCCTTGCTGATCTTCTCCAGTGCCTTCGTGGCGTCGCCGATGGTGGAGACCTTCACGAGGGTCAGGCCGTCGGGGATGTGCCGGGCGGCGGAGGAGCAGTTCTCGGCGGGCGTGAGGAAGTACTCGGCGCCGGCCTTGCGGGCGCCGATCGTCTTCATCTGGATGCCGCCGATGGGGCCGACCTTGCCCGCGTCGTCGATGGTGCCGGTGCCCGCGACGAACTTGCCGCCGGTCAGATCGCCCGGGGTCAGCTTGTCGACGATGCCGAGGGCGAACATCAGGCCCGCGCTCGGGCCGCCGACGTCGGCGAGCTTGATGTCGATGGTGAACGGGAAGGTGTGGGCGGTGCCCGCCCGGATGCCGACGATGGCGTGCCCGTCGCCCTCCGCCTTGGCGGCGGTGATCACGACCTTGGTCGACCCGGTGGGCTCGCGGTGCGCCTTCTCGGCCTCGGCCGCCTCGGCGGCGGGCACGACGGTGAACTCGACCGGCTCGCCGGGCTTGTGCTTGGTGACGAGCTTGGCCACGTCCTCGGGAGCGTTGACCGGGCTGCTGTCGACGGCCCGGATCACGTCACCGGCGTGCAGCTTGCCCTCGGCGGGGCTGCCCTTGACGACGCTGGAGACCACGACGCGGGTGCTGACCCCCGGCGTGCCCAGCTGCTTGAGGGCCGCCACCTTGGCGCTCTCCTGCGACTGGCTGAACTCCTCGGCGTTCTCCTGGGTGGACTGCTCCTCCGTCTTCCCGTCCGGGTAGAGGTTCTCGTGCGGGACGACGATGTTGTCGTCGGACAGCCAGCCGTAGACCGCTTCCAGCAGGTTCATGTCGTAGCCGGCGCCCGTGACGCGGACCGTCGTCATGTTGAGGTGCCCGCTGGCCGGGTAGGTCTTGTGGTCCGCGATGCTGATGACGGGCTCGCCGTGCGAGTCCCCGAGCGTGTTCACCGTCGGGCCCGGGCTCATTTCCGAGTACGGGACCTTGATGAACACCCCTGCGCAGAGCAGCGCGAACAGCATGAGGGTGGAGGCGAGCATCGTCGCAGTGCGGCGTGGCATGGATCGACAGTACGGGACGGCCCTGACGGGCGGCCGCCGGGGCCGGTCCGTACGGGGGCCGTACGCGGAACTCTCAGCGGATTCTCAGGGGGCCTCGCCCGGGACGCGTCATACCGCGTCGGAACCGGAGTGGGCCGCTGCCTTCGCCCTGGCCTGTTCGGCCTTGTCCATCGCTTCACGGAACCTCGCGTATCCCGCGAGTTCGGATATGTCACCTTGAGTGCGGTCGCGCGCCGCCCAGCTGCCCCATATCGCCGCTCCGATCGCGGCGAACAGCGGAATCAGCAACCACGCCAGTGACGCCATGGACGTGCCTCCCTGCCCCGAAAGTACGTGTCGTTGGTGGCTTCAACGCTCGTGCCCGGGAGGGGGTTACGCAAATCGAGGGCGTGTTGCGCGGCCGAACGGGTGGACAGTACCGCGTCGCGAGATCCTCCCCCCGCCCGGGGCCCCCAAGCCGATCAGCAGGCGCCGACCCGTCGGCCGGAATCCCGCCCGAGGCGTTCAGCAGGCGCCGACCCACTCCTCCGTGCCGTCCGAGAAGGCCCCCTCCCCCATGGCCGCCCTCGCACTGCTCGGCGCGAGGGCGCCTCACAGGCTTCGCGCCGACCGCGCCGGACTCCGCCCGCCGACCCCCCGGCCGGAGTCCCGCCCCAGCCGATCAGCAGGCGCCGACCCACTCCTCCGTGCCGTCCGAGAAGGTCTGGTGCTTCCAGATCGGGACCTCGTGCTTCAGGTCGTCTATCAGCATCCGGCAGGCCTCGAAGGCCTCGCCGCGGTGCGGGCAGGACACGGCCACGATCACCGCGAGATCGCCGACGGACAGGTCGCCGACGCGGTGGACGGCGGCCAGGGCGCGGACCGGGTACTTGGCCACCACGCGCTCGGCGACGCGGCGCATCTCCGCCTCGGCCGTCGGGTGGCAGGAGTAGCCGAGCGCGTCGACGTCCGCCCCGCTGTCGTGGTTGCGCACCGTGCCGACGAAGAGCGTCGTGCCGCCCGTCGCGTCGTCGCCGACGGCCGTGAAGACCTCGTCGATCGAGAGCGGGGTCTGGCGGATCTCGAGCAGCCGGATCGGGTCCGAAGCGGCCTGCTCGCCGGGGTGGTCGAAGTGCGGTGCCATGCAGCCATCGTGCACCACCGCTCTCACATCGCGGAATAGCTGATTCGACCGGCTGTACGACCTCCGGGTATGGAGCCTCCTACAGGATCGGCGGATCCGAGCGGTCGCCCCGGCGCGACCGGAGCGACCAAAGGCGCCTGCCCGAGCCATGACCAGGCCCGCGCCGCACGCCCGGACCGCCGCCCGGCGCCCGGACCGCGGCCGGGTACGGGTACGGGTACGGGGCCCGGCACCGGGTACGGGGACCGGCTCGGGGGCCGGGGGGCGGCTGCGGGGCGGCGGGGTCAGATGCCGCGGCGCTTGCGCGCCCGGCGGACCACCGCGGCAGCGCCCAGCAGCGCGACCGTCGCACCCGCGGCACCCGCGGCGGTGGCGTCCTTGCGCCCCAGCCGGCGGCCCGCGACCGTGTGCCGGCCCGCGACCTCCTGGAGGAGCTCGGCCAGCACCTCCTCGTTGGTCCAGCGCGGCCGCCAGCCCGCCGCGTGCAGCCCGCTGACGCTGACCACCCACGGGTGCATCGTGTACGCGAGGTCGCCGGCCGGGGACGGCGTCAGGCCGATCCGGTGCAGCCGCGCCGCCGCGCCCAGCGCGACCGCCGACGGGAGCTCCATGCGGCGGATGCCGCTCAGCTCCTCGACCTCCTCCTGCTCCAGCCAGCCCTCGCAGCCCACCGCCAGCTCGCCCTCGACCTTCTCCAAGGCGGCGTACTCCAGCGCGCTGACCAGGTCCTCCACGTGGCAGAACTGCCAGGTCGGGCGGGATCCGGCCACCACGAGCAGGCGCGGGGACTCGAAGTACCGGGTCAGTGCCGTGTCCGTGCCGCCGACCAGGACCGCCGGGCGGACCACGGTGACGTTCAGGCCCGGATGTGCGCGCGGGGCCCGGCGGCCGAGGCGCTCGATCTCCAGGAGGTCGCCGACGCCGGTCGCCTCGGCCGTGGCCCGCAGCTCGGAGTCCTCCGACAGCGGGATGTCGTTGTCCGGGAGGGCCCCGTAGACCATCGCCGAGGTGCACAGCACGACCCGGTGCACCCCGGCCGCCGCGGCGGCCGTCAGGACGGTCTGGGTGCCGCGCACGTTGTACGCCGTACGGGCCGCCGGGTCCGTCTCGAGGTCGAGGTCCAGTGCCAGGTGGACGACCACGTCGGCGCCGCGCAGCTTCTCGGCGATCGCGGGGTCCCGTACGTCCAGGACGTGCCACTGCGCGGCCGTGCAGTCGCCGCGCCGCTCGTCGATCGCCACGACCTGCTTGACCTCGTCGCAGGCGGCCAGGCGGGCCACCAGGGCGGCGCCGACCCCCGAGGCGGCGCCGGTCACGGCGATCACGGGTCCTCGTGCGGCCTGGTTTCGCGGCTGGCGAACGCCGTGGGCGCTGGCACCGTGGTCAGGGCGGTTTTCGGCGTCGTGCGGCGCGCGAACCTGCGGATCTGGGGAACTCACCAGGCGTCTCCAGCGGTTGTCTTCAGTAGGGACGCGCCGTGACGCGTACCTACCAGGTGATGTCCATCCTGCCGCAGCCCAGGAGCTGGCGGAGCACCGAGCCCGGAAGCGGGAGTGGTGTCTACGCTGGGTGGTGTTGTCGGACCCATTCCCGTCGGCCTTGCCGGCGGCCCTACGAGCCGAGGAAACCCGTGAGCGACACCCCATTCGGATTCGGCCTTCCGCCGGAGGAGCCTGAGAACGGCGACGAGGGCAAGAAGAAGGGCAATCAGGGCGGTCAGGGCGGCCCGAATCCGTTCGGGTTCCCGGGCATGGGCCTGCCGGGCGGTGCCGGCGGCCCGGGCGGCGCGGACAATCCGTTCGCCGCGATGTTCGGCTCGATGAACCCGAACGACCTGGGTGCGGCCTTCCAGCAGCTCGGCCAGATGCTCAGCTACGAGGGCGGTCCCGTGAACTGGGACATGGCCAAGGACATCGCCCGCCAGACCGTCGCCCAGGGCACGGCGGACGGGGTGAAGGACGCGAGCGTCGGCGTCGCCGAGAAGTCCGCCGTCGAAGAGGCCGTGCGCCTCGCCGACCACTGGCTGGACGGGGTGACCTCACTGCCCTCGGGCGCCACCACGGCCGTCGCGTGGAGCCGCGCCGAGTGGGTCGAGGCGACCCTCCCGGTGTGGAAGGAGCTCGTGGACCCGGTCGCCGAGCGCGTCGGCGCGGCCATGGGCAGCGTGCTGCCCGAGGAGATGCAGGCCATGGCGGGCCCGCTGCTCGGCATGATGCGCTCCATGGGCGGGGCCATGTTCGGCCAGCAGATCGGCCAGGCCGTGGGCGTGCTCGCGGGCGAGGTCGTCGGCTCGACCGACATCGGGCTGCCGCTGGGCCCGGCGGGCAAGGCCGCCCTGCTGCCGCTGAACGTCGAGAGCTTCGGCAAGGACCTGGGCGTCCCCGCCGAGGAGGTGCGGCTGTACCTGGCGCTGCGCGAGGCGGCCCACGCCCGGCTGTTCGCGCACGTGCCGTGGCTGCGCTCGCACCTGCTCGGCACGGTCGAGGGGTACGCGCGGGGCATCAAGGTCGACACCTCGAAGCTGGAGGACGTGGTCGGCCAGCTCGATCCGTCGAACCCGGAGCAGCTGCAGGAAGCCCTGCAGGGCGGCATGTTCCAGCCGCAGGACACCCCCGAGCAGAAGGCCGCGCTGGCCCGTCTGGAGACGGCGCTCGCGCTGGTCGAAGGCTGGGTGGACGCGGTCGTGCACGAGGCGGCCAAGCCCCGGCTGACCTCGGCGGACGCCATGCGCGAGACCATGCGCCGGCGGCGCGCCTCCGGCGGCCCGGCGGAGCAGACCTTCGCGACCCTGATCGGGCTGGAGCTGCGGCCGCGTCGGCTGCGGGACGCCTCGCGGCTGTGGGCCTCGCTGACCGACGCGCGCGGCGTGGACGGCCGCGACGGGCTGTGGGAGCACCCGGACATGCTGCCGACGGCCTCCGACCTGGACGACCCGGACGGGTTCGTGCACCGCGAGCAGCTGGACTTCTCCGAGATCGACAAGATGCTCGGCGAGGCCGCCGAGCAGCGCGACCAGCGCGAGCAGGGCAAGCAGGGCAAGCAGGGCGACGGCGAGGGCGAAGAGAAGAAGTGAGTCTGTACGACGATGCGGTCCTGGTCCTGAAGGGATTCGAGGGCCGGGACGAACAGCAGAGCGCGCTGCGGAACGTCTACCTGGAGCACCTGGCCGCGCACCCCGACGGGGTCTACAAGCCCTGCCAGGCCGGGCACGTCACCGGCAGCGCGCTGGTGATCGACCCGGCGGGCGGGCGCGTCCTGCTGACCCTGCACAAGAAGCTCGGCATGTGGCTCCAGATGGGCGGGCACTGCGAGACCGGCGACGCCACGCTGGCGGGGGCCGCGCTGCGCGAGGCCGTCGAGGAGTCGGGCATCGTGTCCGGGCTGACCCTGCTGCCGGGCGGCCCGGTGCGGCTGGACCGGCATCCGATCCCGGCGCCGTGCAACTGGCACCTGGACGTGCAGTACGCGGCGCTGGCTCCGGCCGACGCGGTGGCGGAGATCAGCGAGGAGTCGCTGGACCTGCGCTGGTTCCCGTACGAGGAGGTGGCGGCGGTGGCCGACACCTCGGTCGTGCGGCTGATGGAGGCGGCCCGGGCGCGGCTCTGACGCCCCGGAACGACGGAAGGGGCGGCCCCGCATCCGCGGAGCCGCCCCTTCCGTGCGCCGAGTGCCTCGTGCCGGGTACTAGTTCCAGGCGTTGTTCTGGTTCTGGGCCTGGACGCCGTGCTGGCCCATGCCGTACTGCGCGGCCATGCCCTGGCCGAGCTGGGCGTTCTGCGGCGGCAGCACCTCGCTCGGCTGCACCAGCGCGAAGCCGGTGCCGAGGAAGCTGAGCTCCCAGCCCTCGCCGGTGTTGCCGCGGCGCCGCCACACGCCGGAGGAGTGCGTCTGGGCCTGCATCTGCACGCGCAGCGAGGTGGACCAGGCGACGATCGCGTCCGCATCGGCGTTGACGTACTTGTCGGGCGTGACCTGCATCATCAGCGGCTGCCCGGAGGTCATCAGCGCGACCTTGCCGCGGCCGCTGATGTTGAGCTGGTACTTGCCGGTCCCGGAGACCCCGTACTGGCTGTCCACGGCGATGGCCTCGGTGTGCAGGGTGGAGTCCAGGGCCAGCACGTAGCTGCTGTCGACCGTGAGACCGCCCTGGTCCACGTCCACGACGTGCACGTGCTGGGCGAGGTTGGCCAGGTAGACCGTGCCCTGCCCGGAGCAGCGCATCAGGTCGAGGCCCTCCCCGGTGCGGGCGAGGGCGGTGCGCTGGGTGGTGCTCTGGTACTCGCCGTCGAAGTCGATGATCCCCTGGTAGGCGACCATCGCGCCCTTGCGGGCGAGTACGTCGTCGGAGCCGGCCAGCGTGACCCGCAGCAGCTGCGGGTTCTGGACGGCGTACCGCTCCTGGGACTGTGCCTCGGCGTGGGCGAAAAGTGGGCTCTGCATGATGTGTCCGCTCCCCCTCAGCCCCGGGTCCGGAGCCGGTCGGTGCTGTCCTCGCTGGGCTGTACGACGACGATGCCCTGGCCGGAGAAGGCCATCTGGTAGGCCTCCCCGCTGCCCCGGCCGATCATCGACGAGGCCTTGAAGCTGCGCTTGCCCTTCACCTTGAGGTTCGGGGACCAGGCGACGAGCGCGTCGGGGTCGACGTACGTCTCGTCCTCGCCGCGGCCGCAGTCGACCACGATCGGGGTGCCGCGGGAGGTGATCGCGACCCAGCCGGTGCCGGAGACCTGCACGTTGAACAGGCCCTGGCCGGCGAACTTGGCCATGCCCTTGACCCGTTCGACGCCCCACTGGAGGTGGGCGTCGAAGGCGAGCAGGTTGGTGCCGTTGACGGAGAGGGCGTCGTTGTTGAGGTTGACGCAGACCACGTTCGCGCCGTAGTCGGCGAGGTACAGCAGGCCGTCGCCGGTGCACTTCATCAGCGGGGCGCCCTCGCCCGTGAGCCACTGGGAGGCCCGCTGGCGCAGGGCCGGCGGGTTGGGCTCGTACTGGACGAATCCCTCGTACGCGACCATCGAGCCGGTGCGCGCGAACAGGTCCTGGCCGCTCTGCATGGCGACCTTGAGCATGGCCGAACCGTGGTTCTCCATGCGGGCCGTGACGGGGGTGGGGGCGTAGCCCGCGAGCTGCTGGTTCATTGCGTTCATGACGGGCTCCCTCAGACCTCGTACGGCTGGACGACGATAAAGTTGCCGGGAGCGCCGCGGAACTGGAGGTTCACGGTCTCCCCGCTGTGGCCGGGGTAGGCGTTGCGCCGCAGCCGGACCTGGCTGGAGACGATCACCTGGGAGGCCGCCGACCACGCGACGATGGCGTTGCTGTCGGCGAAGGTGGTCGGGGTGACGGGCAGCACGACCGGCGTGCCGTGGGTTTTGACGATCACCGTGCCGGAGCCCTGGAACAGCATGGTGAACAGGGCGCCGCCGGGGATGCCGTGGCCCTCGATGCGGCGGACCTCGTACTGGAGGCCCTCGTCGAAGGCGAGGACGCTTTCGGCGGAGACGCAGATTCCGTCGCCCTGGAGCTCGATGGCATGCAGGTGGGCGCCGTTCTCGGCGAGGAAGACCTGGCCGCGGCCGCTGCAGCGCATCAGCTGCATCTCCTGGCCGGTGGCGTTGCCGACGATGCGGCCGGCGAAGCCCGCGCCCTTGTAGCTGAAGTCGACCTTGCCCTGGTACAGGACCATGCTGCCCTGGCGGGCGAGGACGGGCTGGCCGCCCATCGAGAGGTCGACCCGCATGAGCTGGTGGTTCTGCGCGGTCCAGCGGGTGCCGGTGGGGACTTCCTTGTACGGCTGGAGGGCGGCGGCGAGGCCGGCGCCGGCGGCCTGCGGGGCGCCCTGGCCGTAGCCGGGCTGCTGGCCGGGCATCTGGCCGTACGGGGGCGGCTGCTGGCCGGGGACCTGGCCGTAGCCGGGGGGCTGCTGGCCGTACGGCGCGGGGGCCGGGGCCGGCGGCGGGACCTGGCCGTAGCCGGGCATCTGGCCGTACGAGGGGTGCGGCTGCTGGCCGTACGACGGCGGGCCGGGCGGCTGCGGGGCGTGGGGCGGCTGGCCGTACGGCGCGGGGGCCGGCGGGGTGGTCAGCGGGCCGACCATGGTCGGGGCCGAGTGCACCGGGGCGGGCGCGGCGGGCTGCTGGTGCTGCGGGGCGGGGGCCGGGGCCGGCTGCGGGACGTGCGGGGGCTGCGGGGCCTGGGGTGCCTGCGGGGCCTGGACCGGGGCGCCGAACGACGGCGCCGGAGCGGCTCCCTGCGGCGGCGGGGCGAACCCCGGCGCGCCGCCGGCCTGGGCCGGGGCGGGGGCCTGCTGCTGCGGGGCCTGCTGCTCGTCCTCCTCGGCGACCTCGCCGCCGAAGTTCTTCAGCAGTGCGGCGAGTCCGCCGTCGAAGCCCTGGCCGACTGCGGCGAAGCGCCACACGTCCTTGAGGTAGAAGTCGCCGAGCATCACCGCGCGCTCGGTGCTGAACTCCGCGCCCGTGAAGGAGTACCGGACGACCTCCTCGCCGCCGGCCACGATCCGGATGTAACCCGGGCCGATCTGCGACATCTGTCCGGCGCCGTCGACCGTGGCGGTGAAGGACAGCTTGTGGATGCTCGCCGGGACGCGGTCCAGCGTCACCCTGAAGGACTCGGTGTCGCCGGACTGCGCGCCGAGCTGCTGAATGGACTCCTCAGGCGACTTCGGCTGGTTGTAGAAGACGAAGTAGCGGTCGTCCGACAGCTGCTCGTTGGCGTCAAGACCGAAGCAGCTGATGTCGAAGGCGAGTCCGGGCCCGGCGATCCGGACGCCCACGTACAGATCGGTGCCTGCCGTCAGATCGCTGATCCTGGCCTTGTGACCGCGTTGGAATTCCCTGGCCATACGTAACGACCGTCCCCCATCCCGACAGTGAAATGCGTGCCGCTCAGGCTAGCCGCATCTGCCGGCATCCGGCCAAGCCGGTACCGACCCGGTACATACCGCCCGGTACACCCCGAGGCGTCCGCGCCCGGCGGTGCGCGGGGCGGGTCATTCCTCGCGGGCCGCGGGGACCTTGGGCAGGCGCTCGGCGGCGACCACTCCCTCGAGGTAGCCGCGGGCCCGCTCGGTGCGCGGGTAGGCCTCGAGCAGTTCCCAGAAGCGGGGGCCGTGGCCGGGCACGAGGAGGTGGGCCAGTTCGTGGAGCAGCACGTAGTCGACGACGTACTCCGGCATCCCCTGGAGGCGGTGCGAGAGCCGGATGCTGCCTTCGGCTGGGGTGCAGGAGCCCCAGCGGGTGTTCTGGTTGGTGACCCAGCGCACCGAGCGGGGGCGGGCACGGGCGCTGAAGTACTGCTCGGACAAACGCTCGGCGCGCTCGGTGAGTTCCGCGTCCCCGAGGGTGCGCTTGCTCTCCTGCGCGGCCAGCTTGTCGAGCATGACCCCCACCCAGCGCTGCTCCTCGGCCTCGGACATCCGGGCAGGGATGAGGACGACCGTACGGTCACCCTCGCGATAGGCGGATACGGTCCTGCGGCGGCGCGCGCTCCGGCGGACTTCGACGGCGCGCTGCTGTGGGTCGGCGGACACGCCCAAGACCGTACCCGCTCGCCGTGGCCGAAGCCCCCCTGCTCCACGGTTCGAACATGATCGATTCGGAGTCCGTACAGGAAACGTCCTCTTTCTCCATCTCATATGCCTAATAACCCTTGGCTGTGGACAACTGCGCGCGCCGAATGCGGCGGGCGGGCACTCTGCGAGGGAAGGGAATGAGGCGGAGTTCGTACGAGGGGGAAAGCCATGTATCCGAAGGTGAAGCCGGCGCTGGCGAGGGCGTGGCGGGATCTGCAGACGGTGCAGTTCGGGGTGACGCCCGCGCATGCGGTGGTGCTCGGCCCGGTGGACACCGCGACGGGATCGCTCATCGACCGGATCGACGGGACGCGGGGGATGGAGCTGCTGCGTGCCGAGGCGGCGGCCGTGGGGCTGCCGGAGGGGCAGGTGGACACGCTGGTCCGACGGCTGGCGGCGGCCGGGCTGCTGGACGACGCCACCGCGGGCGGGCCACGGGCCCAGGCCGTGCGCAAGCGACCGGAGACCCTGGAGCGGCTCGGGCCGGACCTGGGTTCGCTCTCGCTGGTCCACCGCGATCCGGGAGGCGATCTGCGGGGTGTCGCGGCGCGCCGGGCCATACGGGTCCAGGTGCGCGGGAGCGGCCGGGTGGGCGGGGTGATCGCGGGGGTCCTGGCGGGAGCCGGTGTGGGCCGGGTCGAGGTTCTCGACGGCGGCCGGGTGGAGCCGGCCGATGTGGCGCCGGGCGGCTTGGGACCCGGCAGCGTGGGCCGGCTGCGGGCCGAGGCCGCGGCCGGGCTGGTGCGCGAATCGGCCCCGGGGCGCGCGCCGCGGACCGCGGAGCGCGAGGGGCCCGAGCCGGGGGTGTCCCTGGTGGTGGTCGCACCCCGGGACGGCCTGCAGGCGTGGGCCCCGGATCCGGGCATCGCCGCCGACTGGATCGCCACCGGCACCCCGCATCTGTACGCCGGGGTGCTGGAGGGCACCGGGCTGGTGGGGCCACTGGTGCTGCCGGGTGCCACGGCGTGCGCGGGCTGCATGGAACGCGACCGGGTCGAGGCGGACCCGGCCTGGCCCCGGATGCTGGTCCAGTGGCGCTCGGCGCACCGCCGCCGGGCCACCGCGGCCTGCGACCTGGGCCTGGCCACGGCGGTGGGCGGCCTCGCCGCGGCCCACGCCCTGTCCTTCCTCGACGGCGAACTCCCCGCCTCCACGGCCTCCCGCTGGGAGGCGGCCCTCCCGGGCCTCCACTGGGAGCAGACACCGCTGCGCCCCCACCCCGGCTGCCCGTGCGCGGCGGCCACGGTCCCGGCGGAGCAGGCGGTGAGGTCGTGAAAGGCTCGACCCGCTGTCCGGCCGTGCTGTCCCATGGGGTGGACACTGTCCGGCGATGGCCGGATCGGTGCCGGATTCGGGGCGGGCGCCTCGGCCGGGGCGGGGCGCGGGCGTCATGACAGGATGCGTTTGGCCGAGGGGACATCCCTAACCGCCGCTTGCGGCGCAGCAGTCTGGGAATTGGAGGGGCGCATGTCTGATCTTCCCCGGAAGGCGGTCACCCGTACCGTCAAGCTGGCCGCGCTGCCGCTCGGCTTCGCGGGCCGGGCCACCTGGGGGCTGGGGAAGCGGATCGGGGGCAAGTCGGCGGAGATCGTGGCGCGCGAGCTCCAGCAGCGCACCGCCGAGCAGCTGTTCCGCACGCTCGGGGAGCTGAAGGGCGGCGCCATGAAGTTCGGGCAGGCGCTCTCGGTCTTCGAGTCGGCCCTGCCCGAGGAGATCGCCGGTCCGTACCGGGCGGCGCTGACCAAGCTTCAGGAGGCGGCACCGCCGCTGCCCGCCCAGACGGTGCACCAGGTGCTGGCGGACCGGCTGGGAGCCGACTGGCGGGATCTGTTCGAGGAGTTCGAGGACAAGCCGGCCGCGGCCGCCTCGATCGGGCAGGTGCACCGGGCGGTGTGGCACGACGGCCGGCAGGTCGCGGTGAAGGTCCAGTACCCGGGGGCGGGCGAGGCGCTGCTGTCCGACCTCAGGCAACTGGCCCGGTTCGCCGGGCTGCTGGGGCCGCTGATTCCCGGTATGGACATCAAGCCGCTGATCAAGGAGTTGCGGGACCGGGTCGCGGAGGAGCTGGACTACGAGCTGGAGGCCGAGGCCCAGCGGATCCACGCGGACGCGTTCGAGGGCGACGCGGACGTGTTCGTACCGGATGTCGTGCACCAGGGCGACCAGGTGCTGGTGACCGAGTGGATGGAGGGGACGCCGCTGTCGGAGGTGATAGCGGACGGCACGGAGGAGGAGCGCGACCGCGCCGGTCAGCTGCTGGCCCGGTTCCTCTTCTCGGGGCCCGCGCGCACCGGGCTGCTGCACGCGGATCCCCACCCGGGCAATTTCCGCCTGGTGACGGGGGCGGACGGCCGGATACGGCTGGGCGTGCTGGACTTCGGCACGGTCGACCGGCTGCCCGGCGGCTGGCCCAAGCCCATCGGCACGTCGCTGCGGATGACGCTGGAGGGCGATGCCGAGGGGATCTACGGGCACCTGTGCGCCGAGGGGTTCGTGAGGGAGTCCATCGAACTGGACCCGGAGGCGGTGCTGGATTACCTGTTGCCCATCATCGAGCCCGCCGAGGCCGAGGAGTTCACCTTCACGCGGCCGTGGCTGCGCGGCCAGGCGGCCCGGATCGCCGATCCCCGCTCCCCCGCACACCAGTTGGGCCGGCAGATCAATCTGCCGCCCTCGTACCTGCTGATCCACCGGGTGACACTGAGCACCATCGGGGTGCTCTGCCAGCTGGGCGCGACGGTACGGCTGCGGAGCGAACTCGAGTCCTGGCTCCCGGGGTTCCTGCCCGAGGAGTGAGCGCGCAGGCCGTGCGGGCCCGGGGTCACCACCAGGACGAGTCGAGGCGGCCCTCGATCGCGCGCAGGTTGGCCCGCGCGCAGTCGACGCAGAAGTACTGTCTGGTCCCGTTCTCCACCGAGCAGGTCCAGGTGGGCGGGGCGCCGTCGGGGGCCTTCTTGCCGCAGCGCGCGCAGACGACGGGCTGGGCCTCGGGTCCCGACGGGGCGGGGCGGGGATTCGGCTGGTCCACCTCCAGACGATATCCCCGCAAGGGGTGGACAGCCGTGCGCAACGCACCGGCGGAGGGGGCGGTTCCCCTCCGGTCGGCTCACACCAGGGTGATCGTCACGTCGACGTGGTGCGCCGCGTAGCTCAGGGTCTCCCAGAGCACCGCGCCGGCGAAGGCGTAGAAGGTCGCGCCCAGCCGGGAGACCGGATCGGGCAGCCAGTGCACCGGCTTGGGCGACAGTTCGGTCGCCGCCGTCGCTTCCATGGTCGGTTCTGTACTGATTTCCGACTGGCCGGGTGTCTGCGAGCTGCTTGTGCAACGATTGCACATGGTGTGTCCCTCCGGATATGCCGTGGGCCGGCCCCTCATCGGGTGTTGTGAGAGACGGTCGGTGAGAGGGCGGGCCCGCTGTCAGTGTCGGTTCTTGAAGCGCAGGTAGAGCGTGACCACGCCAGGGATGGCTGAGAACACGGTCATGATCACGGGAATGAGAACCGTGGGGATGTCCGCGGCGATCAGGGTCACCATCAGACTCACGGTGGCCGTGAGGGTTGCGATCGAGGTCGTGCCGAGGACCACGCTGGTCTGTTCGTCTTCCCGGTGCTGCCGAGCCTGGATCGCATCGGCCTTCTCCATGATTCGTGCGTAGCGCTGGTCGGTCAGTGCGCTGTGTCGAGCGTCCTTGCCGGGCATCAGGAACCTCCTTCCATGTGATCTGCGAAGAACGTCACCACGGCGTCGATGTCCGTCACGGCGCTGATGCGGGCATCCGCCTTCGTCGTCCCGACCGAGTTGATGGAGACCCCGAGCCGGTCCGCGGCCAGAGCCATGGGATAGGCGAAGACCCGGCGGGCCTCGAAGACCCGCTTCATCGCGACGGGCATGCTGTCGATGGCGCGCAGCCCCTTCATCACCTCGGGGTCGGCGACGTCGGCGAAGAGTACGGCGTACTCGTTCCGGCTCCAGCTCTTGCCGGACCAGGTGTCCGGCAAGTCCTTGAGCGCCTCGCGAGCGTAGATCTTCACCAGGCGGCGCAACGACTCCACCGCCCGGTTCTGTTGACGCACCCAGTCGGCGCAGAGCCGGGCGTACGCGTCCTCGACGACGCATTCGATGTCCACGCGTGGATCGGAGCACGTGGTGAACGCGATCCGCTGGCACGCCGCGAACTGCTCCGCGATCAGTGTCCGCTGCACAGCGACGATCTCCGGCGTCTTCCGGTAGATCCTGACGCGGCGGTTTACGAGACTGCTCCCGGCGAAACTGTTCACCCACAACTCCTTTCTGCTTGCCCCGCCTTCGTCTACGGTGCCAGGTCGGCGTCAAGGGGCTGTGGCGCGGCCGCGGTGCGGCACGGCGAGCCGGGCTCGGCCGGGACCTCCTGGCCGCGCAGGTGCCGTGCGACCCGGTCCATCCGTTCCAGCAGGTGCGCCACCATCCGGTCCGCCTCGTCCTGGTCGGCCGTGGCGGCATCCCGGTACGCGGCGGCGACACCCTTCATGCTGGACGCGAACTCCACGGCGCGGTCCACGTATGCGGCGAACACCTGTACCGGATTAACCGGGTTAACCAGTTCGGCGGTATCGGCCGCGCCGGCGCCGGAGCGTGCTGCGGATCGAGGCGGCGTCCTGCGCGCGGACTTGGCCCCGCTCATCGCCCGCTCGGCCTCCACCTGCTGCCGCTCGGCGGCCATCCCGCCGATGCGGCGGGCGTCCTTCACCGGGAGTTCGCCGCTGCGCACCTTGTCCTTCAGGTCGTCGGTGAGCTTGAGCAGAGCGAGCCGCTGCGAGACCCAGGCGGCGGTTTTGCCGAGCTTCGCCGCCACGTCCTTCTGCCGCCCGTAGGCCAGGACCAGCTCCTGGATCGCCATGGCCTCCTCCAGCGGCCCCAGATCGGCCCGGTGGATGCTGGTGATCAGCGCCGCCTCGAGCATCTCCTCGGCGCTCGCCGCGAGTTCGTCACGGATCTCGATCCTCAGCTCGGCGAGCCCGGCCACCCGGGCCGCGGCCAGCCTGCGGTTTCCGTCGAGCACGACGTAGCCCGCCTCGCCGAGCACGTGCTCCTGCCCGGTGTGGACGGCGAGGAAGGCCTCGCGCCGCACGACGGTGACGGCCTGGATCTGTCCCCTGGTGGTCAGCGACTGGGCTATCTCCTGGATGTCGCCGAGCCGGACACGCGGATTGAACGGGTTGTGCGCGAGCTCGGCCGGCTTCACTGCCATCGGCGCGCGCCTCGTGTCACGCTGCATGCTCTGCACCCTAGGGCTCCCGGGGGAGGCCGTCGTGCCGGGCGATGCCACACTCCCGGTCCCGCTCCGCTTTGGATACCGAGGCGCCGGCGCCGGTGCCGCGGGAGGGAGGCGAGGCGACATAACTTCCCTGTCCTGCACGGCACATGGGGCTGCGTCAGCAGTACTGGCCCGCCTCGCCGTTGCAGGAGGACGGCAGCTGGGGCCGCGGGCGGGGATCCCTCCGGAAACGGACGTCGGCCCCCACCACCGGTGAACCGAGTGGTGAGGGCCGACGTCCGATGCTGTTCGGCTGTCAGTGCATGACGGCCATGGCCAGTGCGCGCCGGGCGCGCAGCGAGACGCGCTCGGCTCGCCGCTGCATGCGGCGGGCGGCGACCAGGCGCAGGGCTCGACGCTCCGCGTCGGCCTCGCGCATACGGTCGTCCATATGGGCACGGGCCAGGGCTTCTGGGATGAGTTGCATTTCGCGGGTCCTGTTCTGACGCGAGGTGATCGCGCCGGCGGTGATGAAGTCTGCGGTGGCGGAGCCGTGCGGCTGCTCGCTCGTCGTGTGGGCGGTCATGAGGGCCTGCTTCAAGGGGTCGTGCGTCACGGGGCGGTCGATGGTTCCGATGGCGGTCATGCCGCGACAACCGGGTTCTTGCGCGGACGGCCACGGGGGCGCTTCCGGGCTACGACGACACCCTGGACGAAGAGCTCGCCACCCCAGACACCCCAGGGCTCGCGGCGCTCGAGCGCACCGGCGAGGCAGGCCTCGACCAGCGGGCAGGTGGCGCACAGGGACTTGGCGTACTCGACGTCCGCCGGGGACTCGGCGAAGAAGACCTCGGGGTCGTAGGTACGGCAGGCGACGGGTACGCCGAGGTTCTCGATGGCGTCGTCGAGCGCGGTCAGCGCGGTGAGGGGAGTCAAGGTGGAGTCCTCCGGGACTGCGGGCGGGGAGATCGTCTGGGTCTGCGGTACGGACGGGGCGTGCGCTTCGAGTTGCACGGTGTTTTCTTCCTCGTCTTGGTTGGCTAGTCGTTCCGGCCGGGTTCGGCCGGGGGCGGCTGGTACCTGGTCTTGCCAGTCCCGAGGCTCCTTCGTGCCGTCGCCCCCGTTCGGGGACAAACAGAAGGGCCGCGGATCCCGGGTGGGGTTCCGCGGCCCTGAAGGCGCCGGTCTGATCTTGCGATCAGACTGGATCACTCCAGGGTTCGAGCCCGCGGAAGGCCCACATCAGGTGGTGCTGCTGCTTCGTCTGCTTCGTCTGCTGCGTCTGGGATCCGGCACCGGCTGCGGCCGCAAACCCATAGGCGCCATGCGCCTGGGCTTCCAGTACTGCCACCGGTGCCTGGGTCGGTCGCTCATTCCGCTCGCTCGCCAGGCGCGCGGAGGGCGCAGCCAGCAGGGCGCGGCTGTCGGCGCAGATGGCAGACAGACCGGTACCCAGGAGCGGGAGGAGCGAGGAGGAGCCGAGCGTGCAGGAAGCGGCAACCGAGCGATCGGTCATTTTGTTGCTGGTGATGAAGCTGATCACTGGTCTCGCCTCCTCTCGGCGTCTCGGGGACGGGGGCCCGGGGGCCTGTCCCATGCGTATTCGGATAAGTACAGCACGGATCCGGAGCTTCGGAGAAGCCACCGTTTCCGTTGCTAAGAACCTATGGGGATTGGCTGGGCATGTGCAAACTATTTTTCCGACGAGTTTCTACGCGTCGTCAGCATCCTTGCCCCCAGGCTCTTGACCTGCACAGATGGCCAACACGTCGGCTCCGTACCGGTCGAGCTTGCGTCGACCGACTCCAGCGATCATCGAGAGCTCGCCGTCCTCGGACGGCGAGCTCTCGGCGATCGCGACGAGCGTCTTGTCCGTGAACACGCAGTAGGCGGGCAGTCCCTGCTCCTTCGCCTGGCCCGCGCGCCACTCCCGCAGCCGCTCGTACAGGCCTTCGTCCATGTCGGACGGGCAGTCGTCGCAGCGCATCAGTTTCAGCTCGCCGGCCTCGGTCAGGGTCTTGCCGCACACCCGGCACAGCGCCGGGCCGCGGCGGCCGCGCCCCCGGAGCCCCCGCTCGGCCGCGGCGGCGCCCGCCCGGCCGCCCGGGGCCGCAGAGCCCGGCCGCAGCCCGTTCAGGAAGCGGCTGGGGCGTCGGGAGGGCCGGCCGCCCGGAGCCCGGGAGAGCGCCCAGGAGAGCGTCAGGTGCAACCGCGCGCGCGTGACGCCGACATAGAGCAGCCGGCGCTCCTCCTCCACCTGTTCGTCGGTCTTGGCGTACGTGATCGGCATCATGCCGTCGGTCAGGCCGGCCAGGAACACGGCGTCCCACTCCAGGCCCTTCGCCGCGTGCAGCGAGGCGAGGGTGACGCCCTGGACGGTCGGCGCGTGCTGGGCGGCCCTGCGCTCGTCCAGCTCGACGGTCAGGTCCGCAAGAGTCGCCCCGGGCCGGCTCCGGGCGAAGTCCTCGGCGAGCCGGACCAGGGCGGCCACGGACTCCCACTGGTCCCGGACCGCGCCGGAGCCGGCGGGCGGCTCGCTGGTCCAGCCGGTGGAGCTGAGCACGGCCCGGACCTGGGAGGCGAGTTCGACGACGTCGTCGAGCAGCGGGTCGTTGCCGCCGGAGCGGGCGGCGCCGCGCAGGGCGAGGATCGCCCTCTGCACCTCGCCCCGCTCGAAGAAGCGCTCGGCGCCGCGCAGCTGGTACGGGACTCCGGCATCGGCGAGGGCCTGCTCGTACACCTCGGACTGGGCGTTGATGCGGTAGAGCACGGCGATCTCGCCGGCCGGGACGCCGGCCGCGATCAGGTCCCGGATGCGGATGGCGACGCCCTCGGCCTCGGCGGGCTCGTCGGGGTACTCGGCGTAGACCGGGTCGGGGCCGGGCTCGCGCTGGGAGACCAGCTCGAGGCGGTGCTCGGCGGCGCGGCCCTTGGCCTGGGCGAGGACCCCGTTGGCGAGGTGCACCACCTGGGGGGTGGAGCGGTAGTCGCGGACGAGCTTGACCAGGGTGGCCTGCGGGTAGCGGGTGCGGAAGTTCAGCAGGTGGTCCGGGGTGGCCCCGGTGAAGGAGTAGATCGTCTGGCTGGCGTCGCCGACGACGCAGAGGCTGTCGCGCTCCCCGAGCCAGAGGTCCAGCAGCCGCTGCTGGAGCGGGCTGACGTCCTGGTACTCGTCCACCACGAAGTGCTGGTACTGGGTGCGGATCTGCTCGGCGATGTCGTGGCGGTCCTGGAGGATGCCGACCGTGAGCAGCAGCACGTCCTCGAAGTCGATCATGCCGCGGTCGCGCTTGAGCTGCTCGTACGTCCCGTAGATCTGGGCGATCTCCGCCATGTCCCGGGGGGCTTCGCGGCCGGCCTTGAGGGCGGCCGCCGGATAGTCCGAGGGCACGGTCTGGGTGACCTTCGCCCACTCGATCTCGCCGGTGACATCGCGCAGCTCGCCCCGGTCGAGCCGGATGCGGCAGCGCGCGCCCGCCTCGGCGACGAACTGGATCTTGCGCTCGAGGAGCCGGGGCACCTCGCCGCCGATCGCCTTGGGCCAGAAGTACTGGAGCTGACGCAGGGCGGCGGAGTGGAACGTCCGCGCCTGCACCCCGCCCGCGCCGAGGGAGCGCAGGCGGCCGCGCATCTCGCCGGCGGCGCGGTTGGTGAACGTGACGGCCAGCACACTCGCCGGCATCAGCTGGCCGGAGCGGACCC
Source organism: Streptomyces sp. NPDC050448 (assembly GCF_040655295.1). NCBI lineage: Bacteria > Bacillati > Actinomycetota > Actinomycetes > Kitasatosporales > Streptomycetaceae > Streptomyces > Streptomyces sp. NPDC050448. Next base: position 227,834 of record NZ_JBFAJR010000002.1, read on the forward strand.
CGTAGGCGATCCGGTGGGTGATCGCCCGGGTCTTGCCCGTGCCCGCGCCCGCCAGCACGCACACCGGCCCGCGCAGGGTCGTCGCGACCTCGCGCTGCTCCGGGTCCAGGCCCAGGAGCACCGCGTCGGCCGAGTCGGCGCCGGCAGGGAAGGATGAGGGGTGCGTTGCTGATGTCACCCCGCCATGCTGCCAGGTCTCCAGGGGCGGGCGGGAAACTTGTCCACAGGGTGCGCGCATCCGTCATATCGGCCTACTTGACGTACTTGACGTACCAGCCGTACCGCGGGTGCGGGAATGGCCCCGCGGTCCCGTACGTTCGAGTACTCGGACCACCCAGACCCCACAGAGGAGAGCGCAGCATGCAGGACACGGGTTCCGTGACGATGTTCAGCACGACCTGGTGCGGCTACTGCCGCCGGCTGAAGACCCAGCTGGACCGGGAAGGCATCGCGTACAACGAGATCAACATCGAGCTGGACCCCGAGTCCGCGGCGTTCGTCGAGAAGGCGAACGGCGGCAACCAGACGGTTCCGACCGTGCTCGTGGTGTCTCCGGCCGGCAGCGAGTCCGTCATGACGAACCCGAGCCTGGCCCAGGTCAAGCAGGCCCTCGCCGTCTGACCGGCATGCCGGTGCGCCGCGTGAACAGAGCTGCGTGAACAGAGCTGCGTGAACAGAAAGGCCCCCGCCGCGGCGGGGGCCTTCTGCTGTGTGAGAAGCCTTACGTCCAGGTTCTGCGGCTCATGCGACCGGGCGCGGCAGCGGCTCTCCGTACCAGCGCTCGACCAGGCGGGCCGCGATGGAGATCCCCGACGGGGGCACCATCTCGCCCGTCTCGAACGCGGCGCGCAGCTCCTCGCGGGAGAACCAGCGGGCCTCCTGGATCTCCTCGCCGTCGACCGTGATCTCGGTGGTGGTGGCGCGCGCCGTGAAGCCCAGCATCAGGCTGTACGGGAACGGCCAGGGCTGGCTGGCGACGTACTCGACCTCGCCGATCCTGACGCCCGCCTCCTCCCACACCTCGCGGACGACCGACTGCTCGATCGACTCGCCCGGCTCCACGAACCCGGCCAGCGTCGAGAAGCGCCCCTCCGGCCAGTGCACCTGGCGGCCCAGCAGCGCGCGGTCGTCCTCGTCGGTGACCAGCATGATCACCGCCGGGTCGGTGCGCGGGTAGTGCTCGGCGCCGCAGCCCGGGCAGCGGCGGATGTGCCCGGCGGCCGCGACCACCGTGCGCTCGCCGCAGCGGGAGCAGAACCGGTGCATCCGCTGCCAGTTCTCCAGGGCCACCGCGTGCACCATCAGCCCGGCGTCGCGCGGGGACAGCAGCAGTCCGGCCTCGCGCAGGCCGGCCGGGCGGGCCGACTGGTCCATCCGGCCCGGCAGCGAGTCCTTCTGGAGCGCGAAGTACCGCACGCCGTCGTCGTCGGTGCCCAGGAAGTAGCGGTGCGTCTCGGTGACCGGGGCCTCGAAGGCCGGGGTCATCACGATCCCGGTCTCCCCGTCGGGGGTGTCGTCGATCAGGACCTGACCGCCGGACACCACGAAGACGCGGGTCGTCGGGTGGCTCCAGGCGGCGGCGAGCCAGGCCTCGTCGAGGCGGTGGTGCGCGGCGCGGTCGATTCCGCTGGGCGCGGTGAGCGAGATCGGCTGCTCGGTATGGGTGCTCACAGGTACTTCCAACTCCCCCGGTGGTGGGACAGGCAGGCTCAGTGACTCGTGACTCGTGACTCGTGACTCGGTACGTGCGGTGCGGCGGTGCGGCGGTGCGTGCGTCAGGCGGGTTTCCCGTGGGAGGCGGCCAGGTCGCCCCACAGGTAGGCGGCCGTCTCGACGCCCTTGAGGAGCAGGTCCAGCTCGACCTTCTCGTTCGGCGAGTGCCAGCCGTCGGACGGCACGGAGATGCCGAGGAACAGGACGGGCGCGTCCAGTACGTCCTGGAGGTCCGCCGCGGGTCCGGAGCCGCCCTCGCGGGTGAAGCGGACCTTCTCGCCGAACGCCCGGCCCATGGCCCGTACGACGGACTGCAGCGCCGGGTGGTCCAGTGGGGTCAGACAGGGCCGGGTGGGGGCGCCGAAGACGATGGAGTGCCGGATTCCGTCGGGGATCCGCGCCGCGACCCAGTCCCGGACGGCCGCCTCGACCTCGTACGGGTCCTGCCCGGACACCAGGCGGAACGACAGCTTCAGGTGGGCGGAGGCAGGCACGATGGTCTTGCCGCCGGGGCCCTGGTAGCCGCCGCCGATGCCATTGACCTCGGCGGTCGGCCGGGCCCAGACCCGCTCCAGCGTGGAGTAGCCCTTCTCTCCCGCGGCTGCGTGCGACTTGGCCGTACGCAGCCACTCGGACTCGTCGAACGGCAGCTCGGCGATCAGCGCCCGCTCCTCGTCCGTGAGCTCGGCGATGTTGTCGTAGAAGCCGGGGATCGTGACCCGCTCGTCGGCGTCGTGCAGCGCCGCGACCAGGCGGGCCGCGACGGTGGCCGGGTTGGGCACGGCACCGCCGAAGGCGCCGGAGTGGATGTCCTGGTCGGGCCCGTGGAGGTCGATCTCGCAGTCGGCGACACCGCGCATGCCGGTGCAGACGGTGGGGGTGGTCTCGGACCACATGCCCGTGTCGGAGACGATCACGACGTCGGCGGCGAGGCGCTCCGCCTCGCGCTCAACCAGGGCGCGGAAGTTCGGGGAGCCCGACTCCTCCTCGCCCTCGATGATCAGCTTGAGGTGCACGGCCGGGGCGTCGGCACCGGTCGCGGCCAGGTGGGCCCGGACGCCGAGGGTGTGGAAGAACACCTGCCCCTTGTCGTCGGCGGCGCCGCGCGCGTACATCCGGCCGTCCTTGACGACGGGCTCGAACGGGTCCGTGTGCCAGCCGTCGGCGACGGCGGCGGGCTGCACGTCGTGGTGCCCGTAGACGAGGACGGTCGGCGCGTCCGGGTCCTCGCTCGGCCACTCGGCGAAGACGGCGGGTGCACCCGGGGTCGGCCAGATCTCCGCGACCGGGAAGCCGGTCTCCTTGAGCTTCGCGGCGAGCCATTCGGCGCTGCGGCGTACGTCGTCCGCGTGCTCGGGCTGGGCCGACACGGAGGGGATGCGCAGCCACTCGGCGAGGTCGTCGAGGAAGGCGGCGCGGTGGGTGCCGATGTACGCGCGGACGACGCTGTCCGCCGGGGTTTCGCTCATGCCTATGAGCCTAACTGCCGGGTTGCCGGTCACTGTCCGTGTCCGATTTGCCTTGGAGGATCCGCTCAAGACGCGGCCGGTCGGGGAGGTTGCGGGGCCGGATCACGCGGCCGCTGCGGACGTGGAGGAACGCGGCGGCGACCCGGTCGAGCGGGGTGCCGGTGGCTTCCGCCCAGGCCAGGCGGTAGACGGCGAGCTGGAGGGGGTCGGCCTCGGTGGTCCGGCCGGTCTTCCAGTCGACGATCTCGTACGAGCCGTCCGGATTCCGGTAGACGGCGTCGATCCGGCCGCGGATGACGCGGCCGGCGAGGGTGAACTGGACCGGGACCTCCATGCGGTGGGGGGTGCGCTCGGCGTACTCGCTCCGCTCGAAGGCGGCCTTGAGGGATTCGAGGTCGGCCTCGTCGGCGATCTCCTGATCGGAGCCGGGCAGCTCGGTGGCGGGGTCGAGGACGTCGAGGAGCGGCAGCGGGAGCTCGTCGAACCGGGACTCGACCCAGGCGTGGAAGCGCGTGCCCTGGCGCGCCGCGGGCTGCGGGGGCTTGGGCATGGGGCGGGCGAGGTCGCGGGCGAAGCCCTGCTCGTCGGCGGCGAGGCGCAGGAGCTGGCTGGCGGAGAGGGCGGCCGGGAGCTCGACGTCGCGCACGGCGGCGCGGGCACGCCGGAGCTCGCCCTCGAGGGCATCGAGATCCCGGTCCCACGAGGCCACGGCCCGGGCCTCCTCGGGCGTGAGCCGAGCCGCTCCCGCGGTACGGCGTCCTCCCCGAGCGGGGCCCCGGTCGTCGCCGGACGGGTCGGTGACCCCGGGCGGTGGGGTCGGGCCGGGCATGGGCGCGGGCGCGGGCTCGTCGGCCCAGGGGTCGGCGTCCGGCCAGGGGTCGCCGTGGGGAGCGGAGTCCTCCCCCACCCCGCCCCTTCCCGAAACCGGGGCTCCGCCCCTGACCCCGTGCATCGGTGCTGCGGCCCAGAGGTCCTCGCCGTCCGGCGTGCCGGAACCGGGCTCGGCACGCGCGTGCGGCGCAGCCGCGCCGGTGCCCTCGTCCGGCGCCCAGAGGCCGTCGCCGTCCGGCGCTCCGGCGCGCGCGTGCGGGACGGCCACGCCGGCGGCCGGCCGGGAAGCGGTGGCCTCGCCCGGAGCCCACAAGCCGTCGCCGTCCGGCGCTGCCGCACGGGCGTGCGGCACGGCCGGGGCGTCGCCCGGCCGGGGACCGAGGGGCTCGTCCGGGGCCCAGACGTCGTCCTCGTACGACGGGTCCTCGCAGTGCGGGGGCCAGAGGTAGGGGTCCGGCTCCGGCTCCGGCTCCGGGGTGGCGAGGTAGGACTCGACCAGGGCTGCCGCCGCGCGGCGGAGGGTCAGGGAGTCCGGGTCCAGGGGGAGGGGCCAGGACCGGTCCGGGGTCGACTCCGTGGCGAGGGAGGGGTTCTCCGCGTCCGGGTCCGGTTCCTCCGCCCAGGCTTCGATCTCGCCGTGGCCCGCCGCGCAGTGGTCGTACAGGGAGGAGAGGAAGGCCGAGGGACCTCGGCGCTTCTTCTGGGTCGGGCCCCACCAGTGCGCCGAGGCCAGGAGGAGCGAGCGGGGCCGGGTGAACGTGACGTAGCCCAGGCGGAGTTCCTCCACCGCCTTGTGCTCCTTCAGGGCGGCCTTGAAGGACTTCAGCCCGGCCGAGTTCCACGCCGGGTCCCCCGGAAGGGTGGATGCGTCGCCGCGCAGCGCGTACGGCAGGACCTTGGCGTACGAGGTCCACGGCTCGGGGGCCTTCTCCTTCGGGAACGAGCCCGCGCACAGGTCCGGGACCACCACCACGTCCCACTCCAGCCCCTTGGACTTGTGGGCGGTGAGCACTTTCACCGTGTTCTCCCCGCCGGGGAGCGCGTGGTCCAGGCCCTTCTCGTACTGGACCGCCGTACGCAGGAACCCGAGGAAGGCCAGCAGGGAGGCCTCGCCGTCCAGGGACGCGAAGCCGGCCGCCACGTCCAGGAAGCCGGACAGCGACTCCCGGCGCCGGGCCGCCAGTGCGTGCGGCGACGCCGACAGCTCGACGTCCAGGCCGGTCGCCGCCAGCACCCGGTGCAGTACGTCCATCAGCGGGTCGGCGAGCGAACGCCGCAGGTCGCGCAGCTCCTGGGCGAGATGCGCGAAGCGGACCCGGGCGGCGGGCGAGAACGGCAGGTCGTCCGCGGCCGCGGCGTGCCCCGCGTGCCCCGCGCCGTCCAGGAACGTCTCCAGCGCGTCCGCCAGCGAGACGACCTCCGCCGGGTCCACGCCCTCCACCGCCGCGGCGAGGCGCTCGTCCGGGTCCACGTCACCTTGCGCGCGGCCGATCAACTGCCGCGCCCGGCGGCCCAGCAGTGCCAGGTCGCGGGCGCCGATCCGCCAGCGCGGGCCGATGAGGAGCCGGACGAGGGAGGCGTTCGCGCCCGGGTCCTGGAGCACCTCGCACACCGCGACCAGGTCCGCGACCTCCGGGAGGTGGAGCAGTCCCGAGAGGCCGACGACCTCCACCGGTACGTCCCGGGCCACCAGCACGGCCTGGATCTGCGCGAAGTCCCGCGCGGACCGGCACAGCACCGCGATCTCGCGCGGCTCCGTCCCCGTACGGACCAGGTGCGCGACCGAGTCCGCGAGCCATTCCAGCTCCTCGGCGTGCGTGTTCAGCAGGGCGCAGCGGACGGTGCCGGCCTGCTCCTCCCCCGGCGCCGCGCGCAGCGCTTCGACGCCCTCGTGCAGGGACCGCAGCGGGGCGGCCAGCCCGTTGGCCAGGTCGAGGAGGCGGCCGCCGCTGCGCCGGTTCTCGCTGAGCGAGAAGCGGGTGGCGGGGCTGCCGTCGGCGTGCGGGAAGTGCTCGGGGAAGTCGTCCAGGTTGGCCACGGACGCACCGCGCCAGCCGTAGATCGCCTGGCAGGGGTCGCCGACGGCGGTCACGGCGTGCCCGCTGCCCCCGCCGAACAGGCCGGACAGCAGCAGCCGCTGGGCCACGGAGGTGTCCTGGTACTCGTCGAGCAGGACCACCTGGAACTCCTCGCGCAGCAGCGTCCCCACCTCGGGCCGGGTGGTGGCGAGCTGCGCGGAGAGGGCTATCTGGTCGCTGAAGTCGAGCAGGTCGCGGGAGCGTTTGGCGGCGCGGTAGCGCTCGGTCAGCTCCAGCAGCTCGAGGCGGCCGCGCACGGCCTCGGGGATCTTGCGCAGGTCGTCGTTGGTGAGCACGGCGTCGGCGAGGGTGTCGAGGAGTTCCGTGTCGTACGTGCGCAGCTCCGCCGGGGTGACCAGGTGCTCGGAGAGCTCGCCGTCGAGCGCGAGCAGGTCGCTGACCAGGTCGGGGACCGATTTGGTGAGCGCCGGGTACGGGCCGGGGGCCTCGCGCAGCACGCGCGCGGCGAGCTGGAAGCGGGTGGCGTCGGCGAGCAGTCGGGCGCTGGGCTCCAGGCCGATGCGCAGGCCGTGGTCCTTGAGGAGCTGGCCGGCGAAGGCGTGGTACGTGGAGATGCGCGGCTCGCCGCCGGCCGCGTCGGCCTCGGCCGGGGACGGGTCCGGGTCGCTGATGCCGGCCCGCGCGAGGGCCTTGCGTACGCGCTCGGCGAGCTCGCCGGCGGCCTTGTTGGTGAAGGTCAGGCCGAGGACCTGCTCGGGCGCGACCGCTCCGGTGCCGACCAGCCAGACCACGCGGGCGGCCATGACCGTGGTCTTGCCGGAGCCGGCGCCGGCCACGATGACCTGCGGGGCGGCCGGGGCGGTGATGCAGGCCAGCTGTTCGGGCGTGAAAGGGATGCCGAGGAGCTCCTTGAGCTGCTCGGGGTCGGTGAGGACGGACGGACGCGCGGACACGTGAAGAGGCTAGCCGCACTCACCGACACTCCCGGCTGCCGTCTCACCCGCCGGTCGGTCACGGGCCGGCCACTGGTCACCCGTCGCCACCCGTCGGCCACCGGTCACTCCACCGTCTGGCGGCCCTCCGGGCGCGCGCTGCACGAGCTGCGGAAGGAGCAGTGGTCGCAGTGCTTGCCGGTGGCGGGCGCGAAGCGCTCGTCCAGGACCCGGCCGGCGGCGGTGGCCAGCAGGTCGCCGACCCATTCGCCGTTCAGCGGCTGCTGCGCCTGGATCTTGGGCACCGCGTCGCCGCCGTCGCGCTGGGTGGCGCCCTGGCGCAGCTGCACCAGCTCGGCACCGCCCGCTTCGGGGCGGTGTCCGTCGAAGACCTCGTCGACGGCGCCTTCGCGTACGGCGAGCTGGTACACGGCGAGCTGGGGGTGCCGCGCGACCTCGTCCTTCGTGGGCGCGGCCTTCCCCGTCTTGAAGTCCACGACGTACGCACGCCCCTGGGGGTCCGATTCGACCCTGTCCATGGAACCCCGGATCCGGACGGCGTACTCGCCCGCTTCGAGCGTGACGTCGAACGCGTGCTCCGTGGCCACGGCCGCCCTGCCCCCGCGGTCGGTGGTGTGCCAGCGCAGGAAGCGCTCCAGGGCGGCGCGGGCGTTGTCCTTCTCCTGGCGCGATTTCCAGGGGGCGTCGAAGGCGAGGGCGTCCCAGACGGAGTCGAGGCGTTCCATCAGGACGGCGAGGTCGGCGGGCGTGCGGCCGGAGGCGACCTCGTCCGCGAGGACGTGGACGACGTTGCCGAAGCCCTGGGCGGCGGTGGAGGGGGCGTCGGCCTTGACCTCGCGGCCCAGGAACCACTGGAGGGAGCAGGTGTTGGCGAGCTGGTCCAGGGCGCTGCCGGAGAGGGCGACGGGCCGGTCCCGGTCGCGGAGCGGGACGCTGCTGCGGGTGGGCTCGTACAGCCCCCACCAGCGCTGCGGGTGCGCGGCGGGGACCAGCGGACGGTCGTCCTCGTCGGTCAGCGCGGCGAGGCGGGCGAGGCGGCGGGCGGCGGCTTCGCGGAGCGCGGGCGTGGCGTCGGGGTCGACGGTGGTGGCGCGCAGCTCGGCGACGAGCGCGGGGACGGCGAGGGGGCGGCGCGGCCGGCCGGCGACGTCCTTCGTGGTGACCCCGAGCTCGGTGAGGAAGCGGGAGGGCTGGTCGCCGTCCTCGGCGGGGGCCTTGACGGCGGTGACGACGAGGCGGTCGCGGGCGCGGGTGGCGGCGACGTAGAAGAGGCGGCGCTCCTCGGCGAGGAGCGCGCCGGGGGTGAGGGGCTCGGCGAGGCCGTCGCGGCCGATGCGGTCGGCTTCGAGGAGGGAGCCGCGACGGCGCAGGTCGGGCCACAGCCCTTCCTGTACGCCGGCCACGACGACGAGGGACCACTCGAGCCCCTTGGAGCGGTGGGCGGTCATGAGGCGGACGGCCTCGGAGCGGGCGGTCCGGCCGGTGAGGGTGTCGGCGGCGATGTCCTCGGCCTCGAGCTGTTCGAGGAAGTTGAGCGCGCCGCGGCCGCCGGTGCGCTCCTCGGCGCGGGCGGCGGTGTCGAAGAGCGCGCAGACGGCGTCGAGGTCGCGGTCGGCGTTGCGACCGGCCGCGCCGCCGCGGCGGGCGCCCCGCTCCAGGCGCTGGGGCCAGGGGGTGCCCTCCCAGAGGGTCCAGAGGGCCTCTTCGGCGGTTCCGCCGCCCTGGAGGAGCTCGCGGGCCTTGCGCAGGAGCAGTCCGAGGCGCTGCGCTCCGCGGGCGTACGAGGGGTCGTGGGCGACGAGCCGTTCGGGTTCGGCGAGGGCGCGCGCGAGCAGCACGTCGGACGGGGCCGGCACCTTGATGCCGGCGGCCCGCTCCTCATCGCGCAGGGCCCTTCCGAGCCGCCGGAGATCCGCGGCGTCCATCCCGCCGAGCGGCGAGCCGAGCAGCGCCAGGGCGGCCTCGACCCCGACCCATCCCTCGCCGGCACGGCCGCCTGCGGCGGGCTCGGATTCGGCGCCGTCGCCTGCTGCGGGCTCGGAGCCGGCATCGCCGCCGGTGCCGTGGCCGGGCAGGCCGGGGTCGGCGTTGCGGGCGGGCTCGCTCGCCTCGGCGCGTACGGCATCCGTCCGGGCAGCGGCGGAATCGCCGTCCTGCCGCGGACCGGTCAGCGCGAGGGCGGCCTCCGGCTCCGCAGCCGGGGCCGCGGTGGCCTCGCGGTCCGCGGGGTCCGGGGCCGGGGAGGCCGGGGGCGCGGTGGGGGTCGCCGGGGCGGCGGCTGTGCGGAGGGCTGTGAGGAGGGGGGCTATCGCCGGTTCGTGGCGGAGGGGGGTGTCCGTACCGTCCGTCTCCGCCGGGACTCCCGCCGAGATCAGGGCCCGGCGCATCACCGGCAGGGTGCGGCCGCCGGAGCGGACCAGAACGGCCATGTCCTGCCACGGCACACCGTCCTCCAGGTGCGCGCGGCGCAGGATGTCGGCGATGTTGTCCAGCTCGGCACCGGCCGTCGGGTACGTGAACACCTCGACCCGGCCGCCCGCGCGGGTCGGCTCCAGGCCGCGGTGTGCGCGGACCGCCGCCGCGGGGAGCCGCGGGACCGGCATGCGGGAGGTCAGGAGGCGGGTCGCCGCGAGGAGGTGCGCACCCGAGCGGCGGGCCACCGTCAGGGCGTGGACCGCCGCGCCCGGGAAGGAGCTCTCGAAGTCCAGGATGTTGTTGATGTCGGCGCCGCGGAAGGCGTAGATCGACTGGTCCGGGTCGCCGAACGCGACCAGTGTGCCCGCCGGTCCGGCCAGGGCCCGCAGCAGGCGCAGCTGGGAGGCGTCCGAGTCCTGGTACTCGTCCACGTAGATCACGTCGTAGGACGTGGACAGCGAAGGGGTGCGCTCCGCCAGGAGGACCGCCCGGTGCAGGAGCTCCGCGTAGTCCAGCGTGCCCTGCATGTCGAGGACGTCCAGGTACTCGGACAGGAACGCGGCCGCCGCCTTCCAGTCCGGGCGGCCCAGCCGGGTCGCGAACGCGTCCAGCGCCGTCGGGCCGAGCCCCAGCTCGCGGGCGCGGGCGAGCACCGCGCGGACCTCGTCCGCGAAGCCGCGCGTGGTCAGCGCGGCCCGCAGGTCGTCCGGCCAGCGGATGGAGCGGATCTGCCGCTGCCCGTCCAGCAGGGTGCGGACCATCACGTCCTGCTCCGGCCCGGACAGCAGCCGCAGCGGATCCGCGAACAGGTCGGTGTCCTGGTGGGCGCGGACCAGCCCGTAGCAGAAGGAGTGGAAGGTGGTGGCCTGCGGAGCCCGCGCCCCGCCGAGCCGCAGGGCGGCCCGGTCGCGCAGCTCCACCGCCGCCTTGCGGCTGAAGGTGAGGATCAGGATCCGGGCGGGGTCCACCCCGGCCTCGACGCGGGCCGCGGCCGCCTCGACCAGCGTCGTCGTCTTCCCGGTACCCGGTCCGGCCAGGACCAGAAGCGGCCCGCCGGTGTGATCAACCACCGCCTGCTGCGCTGCGTCCAGAACAGGGGGATCCACCCGCTGCGGCCCGGTGCGCACGAGGCGGTACGCGTCAGGGATCCGCGTACGCCGCCGCTCGGAGCGGTCGGATGGAGAGGTGATCACGTGGGGTGCCGGTCCTGGTGGGTCTGCGGTTGCTGCGGTCGCTGCGGCGCTTGCCGAAGAGGCAACGCTACGGCAACCGGCGCGCCCAGCGCAGTTCCCCGAGGTCCGGCGCGGGATGCCGCCGAGGCACTCGCCGGCCCTCCGTCCGGTCCCCCGTCCGGTCCCCCGTCCGGTCGCCCGTACGGGCCTTCGCCCGGGCGCTCGACCGCCCGCCCGGGCCCGGCATGGCCGAAGCTGTCAGATGTGACCCTCGTCCCGTGCGGCGCGCTCTTCCCGCCCGTCCCAGCGCGCCCGCGGCATGTTCAGCCGGGCCTCGCCGTCGGCGGTCAGACGCAGCGGGGTGGCCTCCGCGCGGTAGTGCTCCAGGGCCCGGTGCTCGCTGCCGGGCAGCGGTCGTCCGTCCGCCCTGACCACCCGCCACCAGGGCACTGCTCCCCCGTACAGGGCCATCACGCGCCCGACTTGGCGCGGTCCGCCCTCGCCGAGCCATTCGGCGACGTCCCCGTACGTCATCACCCGGCCGGGCGGAATCCGCTCGGCCGCCTCCAGCACCCGCTCCGCGTACGCGGGCAGCTCTTCGCTCATTGCGCCCATGGTGCCGTACATCACGGACCGGTTCCCGGAAGGTTTCCTTCCGTACCGGCGCGCACCCTGATGCCCCGCCCGCCGGTCCGTCCGTGCCACCATCTTCCGGGCGGTGACTGGTGATACGTGATCAAGAAGAGATGGAAGTGACGACGAAGGAGCAGGGTGTGAGCCCTCCGGACGGCGCGGCTGAGGACGACGGCACGCGCCCAGACCCGCGCCCCGGGAAGCTCCCCGACGAGCTCCCCGGCCGGGCCGCACCCGAGCCCGGAGCCGGACCGGGAGCCGGGGCCGGGGCCGTACCGGAGCCCGGAGCCGAACCCGAGCCCGGAGCCGAACCTGGAGCCGAACCCGGAGCCGAACCCGAGCCCGGAGCCGAACCTGGGGCCGGGGCTGTACCCGGAGCCGAACCCGAAGCCGAGCCGGCACCCGAAGCCGGAGCCGGGGCCGCACCCGCGGCCGGGGCTGTACCCGAGCCCGAAGCCGAACCCGAAGCCGGAGCCGGGGCCGAACCCGAGCCCGGAGCCGAGGCCGCACCCGAGCCCGCAGCGGCACCCGAACCGGGAGCCAGGGCCAGGGCCGGGGCGGGCGCCGAGCCCGGGACCGAGGGGGCGCACGGGCGCGCCTCCGCGTCCGCCGACCAGGTCGAGGTCGACGAGCCGCTGCTCGCCGCCCGCGTCCACCGGCCGTCCGACCTCGTACGCCTCCTCGTCGGCGTCCTCGGCATCGCCGTCGTCCTCGGCATCGCCGCCTTCGCGCACCGCACCACCGCCGGCCTCGAGGCCGACATCAGCCAGGGCACCGGCGCCGCACCCGATCTGCTGATCAAGGTCGCCGGGCTGGTCTCCAGCATCGCCGTGCTGCTCGTGCCCGTGGCCTTCGCCATCGAGCGGCTGATCAAGCGGGACGGGCTGCGCATCGCCGACGGCGTGCTCGCCGCCGTCCTCGCGCACGGCGTGACCCTGGCCACCGATCTGTGGGTCTCCCAGGCCGCCTCCGACACCATTCAGGACGCCCTCACCCGTCCCACCAGCGTCGGCGGCCCCATCACCGACCCGGTGCACGGCTACCTCGCGCCCGTCATCGCGTACATGACCGCCGTCGGCATGACCCGCAGGCCGCGCTGGCGGGTCGCGCTGTGGGTGGTGCTGCTGCTCGACGCCTTCGCGATGCTGGTGAGCGGGTACACCACCCCGTTCTCGATCATCCTGACCGTGCTCATCGGCTGGAGCGTCGCGTACGGGACCCTGTACGCCGTCGGCTCGCCGAACGTCCGCCCCACCGGGCAGACCCTCCTCGCCGGCCTGCGCCGGGTCGGGTTCAAGCCGGTCAGCGCCATGCGCGCGGAGCTCCCGGACGGCGCCGACCCCTCGGAGGTGAGCGACCGGGGCCGCCGCTACCACGTCACCCTGGAGGACGGCCCGCCGCTCGACGTCACCGTCGTCGACCGCGAGCAGCAGGCCCACGGGTTCTTCTACCGGGTCTGGCGCCGGCTCACCCTGCGCGGCATCACGACGCGGCGCAGCCTCCAGTCGCTGCGCCAGGCGCTGGAGCAGGAGGCGCTCCTCGCGTACGCCGCCATCGCGGCCGGGGCCAACGCGCCGAAGCTGATCGCCACGTCCGAGCTGGGCCCGGACGCCGTGATGCTCGTGTACGAGCACCTGGACGGCCGCAACCTGGACGCGCTCGCCGACGAGGAGATCACGGACGACCTGACCCGCAACACGTGGAAGCAGGTGCTGGCCCTCCAGTCGCGGCGGATCGCGCACCGGCGGCTCACGGGCGACGCGCTCGTGGTGGATCATTGCGGCAATGTCGTCCTCACCGACCTTCGCGGCGGCGAGATCGCGGCCGGCGACCTGGTGCTCCGGATGGACATCGCGCAGCTGCTGACCACGCTCGGCCTGCGGGTCGGCGCGGAGCGCGCGGTGGCCTCGGCGGTGTCGGTGCTCGGCCCGGAGGCGGTGGCGGACTGCCTGCCGCTGCTCCAGCCGATCGCACTGAGCCGCTCCACCCGGGCGACGCTGCGCCGGCTGGCCCGGGAGCGGGCCGACCGGCAGCGGGAGGCCGTACTGGAGTCCTCGCGGGCGGCGAAGGCGGCACGCGAGGCAGCGGCGGCGGAGGCGAAGCCGGGCCGGCCGGGGAAGCCCGGAGCCAAATCGGCGGCGGCCACGGCAGCCGAGAGGAAGGCCGAGAAGAAGGCGCTGGACGACGCGCTCGAGGGGGCCCGCGAGGAGGACCTGCTGAGCCAGATCCGCCAGCAGGTGCTGCTGATCCGCCCGCAGGCCCCGGTGGAGCCGGCCCGGCTGGAGCGGATCCGGCCGCGCACGCTGGTGTCGTTCATCGCGGGCGCGTTCGGTGCGTACTTCCTGCTCACGCAGCTTGCGCACGTGGACTTCGCGACGATCGTCAGCCAGGCGCAGTGGGGCTGGGTGGGGGCCGCGCTGGCCTTCTCGGCGCTCACCTACTTCGCGGCGGCGATGAGCCTGCTGGGCTTCGTACCGGAGCGGGTTCCGTTCCTGCGGACGGTGCTCGCGCAGGTGGCGGGGTCCTTCGTGAAGCTCGTGGCGCCGGCGGCGGTCGGCGGTGTCGCGCTGAACACGCGGTTCCTCCAGCGGGCCGGGATCCGGCCCGGGCTGGCGGTGGCGAGCGTGGGTGCCTCGCAGCTGTTCAGTCTGGCGAGCCACATCCTGCTGCTGCTGGCCTTCGGCTACCTGACGGGCACCGAGAAGACCCCGGAGATGACCCCGTCCCGGACGGTCATCGCGGGTCTGCTGACGGTGGCGGTGCTGGCGCTGGTCGTGACGGCGGTGCCGATCCTGCGCAAGTTCGTGGCGACGCGGGTGCGGGCGCTGTTCGCGGGTGTGGTGCCGCGCATGCTGGACGTGCTCCAGCGGCCGCAGAAGCTGATGACGGGCATCGGCGGCATGCTGCTGCTGACCGGCTGCTTCGTGATGTGCCTGGACGCGTCGATCCGGGCGTTCGGGGGCGGCCAGGCCCTCAGCTACGCGAGCATCGCGGTGGTGTTCCTGGCGGGCAACGCCCTGGGGTCGGCGGCGCCGACGCCGGGCGGCATCGGCGCCGTGGAGACGACGCTGACGCTGGGCCTGATCGCGGCCGGCCTGGACAAGGAGGTCGCCATCTCGGCGGTGCTGCTGTTCCGCCTGATGACGTTCTGGCTGCCGGTGCTGCCGGGCTGGCTGTCGTTCAACTACCTGACCCGCAAGGAAGCCATCTAGCTCCGCGAGATGGGGGGCGTGCCAGGACTCCGCCTACGGCCCCGTCGCGCCGGGGCCACCTCCCGGCACACCCGCCCGCCGGTACGGTCACCGGCAACACCGCCGCATGGTGATCGCCGAACTCCACCACGCGGTGGGCCCGATGGGCGGACCCTTCGCAGCCCGCGTCGCCCGCCGGGACTGGGCCCCCGCCCCCGTACGACGTGGGCCGCAGCACCCGGATCACCCGCATCCGCGAGGCGGCATCGAAGCTCCATGGGGCCGGCTCTGCGCGGCGCGGCATACGAGGGCGTAGGCGTGGCGACCTGGGTGTCCACGGGCCGCACGGCGGCCCGGGAGATCCTGCCGCTCCCCGCATAGGGCTTCCCTCACCCCCCACGCGCACACGCGTCTCAATGTGTGCGCCGGACAAGGCGCAAAGTTGGATTCCACTCGAACGCCCCACAGAATTGCATTCGATTGCAAACGGCGTGGGGGTGTCGGAGTGGGGTTCGACGAGGAGTGGGGCCGGCTGCGGACGGAGGCCGCGGGGCGAGCGCATGAACCCGCCGCCGATCCTTACGAGTTGGCCCGCACAGCGGCGCTGGAACGGCTGGCGGACTTCCGCAGCCGGGCGGTGCTGGTGCCGCTGGACGAGCAGGGCGGGCTGTGGACGGCCCAACTCGGCGGTCTGGACTGGATCTGCGCGTTCTCCGACGAGGAGGCGCTGGCCCGGTTCACGGTGGCGCGGGACGAGGCCGAGCGGGAGTGGCCGTACCGGCGCACCACGGGTGCCCGGCTGCTCGATGAGGTCATCCCGGCGGTGGACTTCCCGTGCGGGGTGGCCCTCAACGCGGCCGGCCCCGGCGGCGCGGTTTTCCCGCCCATGCGCGGAATCGTTCCTGCCACGGCGGCGCTCGACGGGGAGGCTGCGGCGTGAGCGGGAATCAGCCGGATCTGGACGTCTCGAAGCAGTCGTTGGAGCAGATCGCGAAGGGGATCACGGACACGCTGTCCGAGCTGAAGGAACTCGGCATGGTCGGCACGGCCAGCATGGGCCGAGGTTTCTCGCACCTGGGCCTCTCCGACATACAGACGGGCCACGACGGCCTGGCCTCCACCCTCAGGACGTTCTGTCAACGCTGGGAGTGGGGGGTGCGATCCCTGGTTCAGCAGGGGAACGCGTTCGCAGCGAACGTGGGCTTGTCGGCAGGCCTCATCCACGAGCAGGACCAGAACATCCAGGGCAGCTTCAAGGTCGCCGCGAACGCGGCCTGGGGCAACCCGTACGCCTCCGAGGACGACACCACCAAGAAGGGCTGGAGCGAGGTTCTCTCGGACAACCCCTTCACACAGATCCGCGACGCCGACTACAGCCGCGAGTCCCTCGACCGCGCCTCGGGGAACATCAAGGAGGCCTGGAAGGGTGCGGCCCACGACGTGAACAGCTCCGACATGCTCCTGAGCAACCAGGTCATCGACGCGGTCGGCCTGCGCGACGAAGCGGACGACGCGGTCGAGGACGTGCTCGGCCCGGCACCGGAGGGTCAGGGCCGGTGACAGGCTGGGGACGGCTGGTCGACAAGGGCCTGGACACCGCCAAAAGGTTCACCGGACATGTCGTCGACAAGGCTTCCGAGGGGCTTGGCGGAGCCCTCGACGCGGCCGGCGCGCACGACTGGGCGGACAAGGTCGAGGACTTCGGCGACGAGGTCGCCTCGGGCCTCGGCGTATCCATACGCGAGAAGGAACTCGGCCAGACCGAGCGGGCCAACGAACTGGTCCACGGCTCGCCTTCCGCAATCCGCGAATCCGCGAATCATTTCAAGGATTTCCAGGCCGCCTTCGACAGGGTCGGCCAGGGCATGCGCGCCCTGGACTCGGGGCACTGGAAGGGCGCGGCGGCCGACGCGTTCCGCGAGAAGTTCGCAATGCACCCGACGCAATGGCTGCACGCAGCTGACGCCTGCGAGGCGGCTGGCGGCGCACTCCTGCGCTACCTGGAGACGCTTGAGTGGGCCCAGCGCCAGGCCCAGCACGCGATCGACGCCTACAAGGCCGCCGAGAAGGCGTCGCAGGACGCGGAGGACGCGCACAAGACGAAGACCGAGGCCTACAAGGCAGACCTCGCAGCGGGCCGCGACGCCGGACCGGAACCGGTAACCGGCGCCGACCCGGGCAAGGCGGGCCGCCAACAGGCCAAGGACCTCCTCAGCGAGGCCCGCCGCCAGCGCAACGACGCGGCTTCGGCAGCCCAGCGGGCGCTCGCCGCAGCCCTGGAACATGCCCCAGCCGTACCGTCGGCGATGAAGCAGGCCCTGGCCGAGTTCGCCGACTACGAAGGCGCCCAGGCAGTGGAGTTCGGCCACGTCTTCGGCGGAGTCGTCAAAGGCACAGCCGGTCTCGTCAGCTTCGGCCGCGGCCTCGATCCCGTAGACCCTTACAACCTCACCCACCCCGCCGAGTACTCCCAGCACGTCAACATGACCCTGGCGGGCCTCGTCTCCGCGGCCTCCCACCCCGAACGCATTCCCGGTCCCATGCTCGACAGCTTCTTGGAAGACCCGAGCGAGTTCGTGGGCCGCCTCATACCCGAACTCATCGGCACCAAGGGTGCGGGCGGCGCCGCCCGCACCGGCGCCCGCATCGCGGAGGAAGGAGCGGAGAGCGCAGCCCGAAAGGAGGCGACGCGGGCAGCGCAGAAGGCTGAGCAGGAAGCGGCGGCGCGCGCCAAGAAGGAGGACCTGACCTGCCGTGAGGACCCCGTCGACATGGCGACGGGCCGGATGATCCTCCCGCAGACGGACCTCGTGCTCCCCGGCTCACTGCCGCTGGTTTTCAGCCGGACCTTCGAATCCTCGTACCGCTCGGGCCGATGGTTCGGCCCGACCTGGGCCAGTACGGTCGACCAGCGCCTGGAGACCGACGAGGAAGGCGTCATCCTCGTCCGCGAGGACGGCAGCCTGCTCGCCTACCCGGTCCCCGAGCCCGAGATCGCCGTCCTCCCCTCTCACGGCCAGCGCTGGCCGCTCACCCTCGACGCCGACGGCGCGTACACGGTGACTGACCCCGAGTCCGGGCACGTCCGCCACTTCGCGGAGGACGGCGCCCTCGTACAGGTGGATGACCGCAACGGCGCCTGGATCGCCTTCTCGTACGACGAGTCCGGCGCCCCGAGCACCATCTCCCACAGTGGCGGCTACGAGCTCCGCCTGACGTCATCAGACGGCCGAATAACCGGCCTCGCCCTGGCGGACGGCACCCAAGTCCTCCGCTACGGCTACACGGACGGCCACCTCACCGGCGTCACGAACTCCTCGGGCCGCCCCCTGCACTTCGGATACGACGAACTGGGCCGGATCACTTCCTGGACCGACACCAACGACCGCCACTTCGACTACGTCTACGACGACAGGCACCGCTGCATCGCCCAGTCCGGTACCAACGGCCACCTCAATGTCCGCTTCACGTACGAGCCGGGCCGCACCACCCTCATCGACTCCCTGGGCCACCGCACACGGTTCCTGGTCAACGACCGCGCCCAGATCGCCGCGGAAATCGACCCCACGGGCGCGACGACCCACTTCACCCACGACGCGTACAACCGCCTGCTCTCCCGCACGGACCCGCTCGGTCACACCACCCGCTTCCGCCACGACGATCAGGGCCGGCTCACCACGGTGATCCGGCCGGATGGCCGCGAGATCCACGCGGTGTACAACACCCTGGGGCTGCCGGTCGAGGTCGTCCTTCCCGACGGCCGGGTGACCCGGCAGACGTACGACGACCACGGCAACCGCACCTCCGTCACCGATCCGTCCGGCATCACGACGCGGTTCACGTACGACACCCGCGGCCACCTGTCCACGGTGACGGACGCCTTGGGCCATACGACGACGGTGCGTTGCGATGCGGCGGGCCAGGTGGTGTCGACGACGGACCCGCTCGGCGCGACGACGACGTTCACCCGCGACGCCTTCGGCCGGCCGGTGGCCGTCACCGACCCACTGGGCCACACCACCCGCTTCGCCTGGAGCGTCGAGGGCCGTCTGCTCCAGCGTGTGAATGCCGACGGCAGCACGGAATCGTGGACGTACGACGGTGAAGGAAACTGCCTGACCCACACGGACGCGGTGGGCGGGGTGACCGTCTCCGAGTACGGCGACTTCGACCTCCTCGTCGCCCGAACCGGCCCGGACGGCGCCCGCTACTCCTTCGCGCACGACACGCAGCTCCGCCTCACCGGTGTCACCAATCCACAGGGCCTCACCTGGGACTACAGCTACGACCCGGCGGGCCGGCTGGCCACCGAGTCGGACTTCGACGACCGCACCCTGATGTACGGCTACGACGGCGCCGGCCGCCTCAGCGCACGCACCAACGCGGTGGGCGAGACCACGACGTACGAGCACAACGTGCTCGGCCAGGTGCTTCGCAAGGACGCGGCCGGTCTGGTCACGACGTACGCGTACGACGTCTTCGACGCCCTCTCGAGTGCGGTGTCCCCGGACGCAACGGTCACCTGGCTGCGCGACGAGGCGGCCCGGCTGCTCTCGGAGACGGTCGACGGCCGCACCCTCACGTACGGCTACGACGCCCTGGGGCGCCGCACGAGCCGCATCACCCCCACGGGGTCGGAGTCCTCGTGGGCGTACGACGCGACAGGGAGGCGCTCGACGCTGACCACCGCGGGTCGCACGTTGAGCTTCGACCGGGACGCGGCGGGCCAGGAGCTGACCCGCACGCTGAACCCGTCGCTCTCCCTCACCCACGAGTACGACGACATGGGCCGCCGGACCGCGCAGTCGGTCGTCGGCCAGGACGGGCGGACCCTCCAGCGCCGCGGCTACAACTACCGGGCGGACGGCTACCTCACCGGCATCGACGACTCGCTGACCGGCCCCCGCACCTTCACCCTCGACACGGCGGCCCGCGTCACGGCGGTGGATGCCGCGTCCTGGTCGGAGCGGTACGCCTACGACGAGGCGGGCAACCAGACGAGCGCCTCCTGGCCGACCCGCCACCCGGGCTCGGAGGCGCAGGGCGAGCGCACGTACGCGGGCACCCGCATCACGCGCGCGGGCTCGATCCGGTACGAGCACGACGCACTGGGCCGCGTCGTCGTCCGGCAGAAGACCCGCCTGTCCCGCAAGCCGGACACGTGGCGCTACGAATGGAACGCGGAAGACCGGCTCACGGCGGTCACCACCCCGGACGGCACCCGCTGGCGGTACACGTACGACCCCCTGGGCCGCCGCACAGCCAAACAGCGCCTGTCGGAGACGGACGCGGTCGTCGAGGAAACGCTCTTCACCTGGGACGGCACCACCCTCTGCGAACAGACCACCGGCGGAGTCACGGTCACCTGGACCCACCAGGGCCTGCACCCCCTCACCCAAACGGAAAGCATCGACCAGGCGGAGGTCGACGACCGCTTCTTCGCGATCGTCACCGACCTGGTAGGCACCCCGACCCACCTCCTGGCCGAGGACGGCACGACGGCGTGGTGCACCCGCAGCACCCTGTGGGGCACCACCACGTGGAACCGCGACGCGACGGCGTACACCCCGCTCCGCTTCCCGGGCCAGTACTACGACCCCGAGTCCGGCCTCCACCACAACTACTTCCGCACGTACGACCCCGAAACGGCCCGCTACCTCTCCCCGGACCCGATCGGGTTGGCCGGCGGCCCCAATCAGTACTGGTACGGACCAAATCCCTTCGAATGGATAGACCCTCTCGGCTTGGCACTCTGCCGGGCTAAGCCGAGACTGGAGGATGGGAATTCGAAGGAGGGGTGGCAGCACATTGATGAGCGCCACATATCAGGCAATCATTCCTCCGGACACGGAGACCTCATGCCCCCCTCCACCACTCGCCAACAGGTTGAAGCAGCGGCAGAAAAGATGGTCGATAAGGGAAATCGCCAGTCCGATCCCGCTCGCCGAATTCAGACGTTCGAGAAGCGCATGACCGTCAATGGAATGAGGGCGCAGTATCGACTCATAGTCGACTCGCACGACGGAAACAGAATCATTTCATTCTTCCCGATAGAAAAGAGCTACACCCCATGATCGCAGAATTCACCGTCCGGCCGAATCAGGGCGATCCCAGCGGGTTCGACCTGGGAGACATGCTCTGGCGTGGAGAACTTGGAGAGGCCAGCTCCGCGGGACATACACCCGATCAGGGAATGATGATCTACGTTTCCGTAACGCAGCTTCTTGACTGCGTCAGCGAAACACTGACGGGACGCGCCAAGACTGCCTCTTTCACCGGCGCCGACACTTCCTTCGGATTGACGTTCAGATCAACAAAGAAGGGCATCAGCGTGACATCTCGACTTGGGCCAGTCGCGCTTGTCAGTACCGCCACGCTTGCCCAGACGACCCTTTCAGCGGCGGAAGAATTGGCTCGAAGCCATCTGGATTCCCTGCCCTCTGATGGCGTTCGGGATGACTATCTGGCCGCCCTCGAAAGTTTTCGGCTTACCGCGCACGGATGTTGAGCCCCCCTTCTCACCGCGAGCCCCCACGACACAGACCCGAATGGGTCAGCGCGGGGGCGAGGGGTCCGAGGGGGTCGCAGGATGGGGGCATGGGTCGAAACGTGGTGCGGGGTGCCGTTGCCGTTGTTGTCGCCGTTGGGCTGGCCGGGGCCAGCGGGTGTTCCGACAGCGGTGGGGGCAAGACGCCCCGGGCCGGGGGGACCAAGGGGGCCGCGCCGCTGAAGTGGGGGGTGTGCGAGGCTCCCGATGTCGCCGAAGGCGGGGGGCAGGCGCCGCCCAAGGACTGGGAGTGCGCCACGCTCCACGTGCCCCTCGACTACGCCAAGCCCGAGGGAGAAACGATTCCTCTCGCGCTGATCCGGGCCAAGGCGCGGGACAAGAGCAAGCGGCTCGGGTCGCTCGTGTTCAACTTCGGCGGGCCCGGGGGGTCCGGGATCAGTACCCTGCCCGGCGCCGCCAAGGAGTACGAGGCCCTGCGGGCGCGGTACGACCTCGTGAGTTTCGACCCGCGCGGCGTGGGGCGCAGCGCCCCCGTCCAGTGCGAGGGCGACAAGCAGCTCGATGCCTATTACGCCCAGGACTCCTCTCCGGAGACGCCGCAGGAGGAGAAGGCCTTCGTCGACAACATCGAGAAGTACCAGCAGGCCTGCAAGGACAAGTCCGGGCACGTGCTGCCGTACGTCGGCACCGAGAACGCCGCCCGCGACCTCGACCGGATCCGGCAGGCCCTCGGCGACGAGAAGCTGAACTACTTCGGGATCTCCTACGGCACCGAGCTCGGCGGGGTCTACGCCCACCTCTTCCCGAAGAACGTCGGGCGGGCCGTCTTCGACGCCGTCGTGGACCCGACCAAGACGTCCGAGGAGGGTGCGCTCGGCCAGGCCAAGGGGTTCCAGCTGGCCCTCGGCAACTTCGCGCAGGACTGCGTGAACCGCGGCGACGAGTGCCGGCTCCAGGGCAGCACCGCCAAGGAGATCGAGAACAACATCATCAAGCTGCAGAAGAGCCTGGCCGGGAAGCCCATCCCCGGCATCGGCACCCGGATGCTCACCGACTCCGCCGCGACCAACGGCATCGCGCAGGCCCTGTACTCCAAGGAGCTGTGGCCGTTGCTGGAGCAGGGGCTCGACGAGGCCGAGGGCGGTCAGGGGCAGCTGCTGATGGCATTGTCCGACGCGCTCAACGGCCGTGACCAGCAGGGGCGTTACAGCAACATCGGCGCCGCCAACACGGCGATCAACTGCGCCGACTTCAAGGACCGGTTCACGCTCGAGCAGACCAAGGCGCAGCTGCCGGGCTTCCGCGCCGCGTCCCCGGTCTTCGGAGACTTCCTCGGGTGGGCTCTGATGAGCTGCACCGACTGGCCGGTCGCCGGCGCCTGGGAGACCCCCGACGTGTCCGCCCCCGGCTCGGCGCCCATCCTCGTCATCGGCAACACCGGAGACCCGGCCACCCCCTACGAGGGCGCCCGCAACATGGTGGAGCGGCTCGGCCCGGGCGTCGGCGTGGAGCTCACGTACAAGGGCGAGGGGCACGGCTCGTACAACAGCGGCGACAAGTGCGTGCAGGCGGCGGTGAACTCCTACCTGCTGGACGGCACGGTGCCCGGCGCGAACACCGTCTGCACGCCGTCGCAGAACCCCTCGGAGCCACCCCCGACCTCCGAACCCCTCGGTGTGTAGAACGTGCAGAACACGCAGAACGCGCAGAAGGGGACGACGCAACACGAAAGGGCCGTGTCCGCGCGGCACACGGCGCGGACACGACCCCTTCGGTGACTGCTTAGTAGACCGGCTTCTCGGGCTCGATCTGGTGGACCCAGCCGATCACGCCGCCGCCGACGTGGACCGCGTCCGCGAAGCCCGCGGACTTCAGGACCGCGAGGACTTCCGCACTGCGGACACCCGTCTTGCAGTGCAAGACGATGCGCTTGTCCTGCGGGAGGTCCTGGAGGGCGGTGCCCATCAGGAACTCGCCCTTGGGGATCAGCTTCGCGCCGGGGATCGAGACGATCTCGTACTCGTTGATCTCGCGGACGTCGATGATCTCGATCGGCTCCTCGTTGTCGATCCACTCCTTGAGCTGCTTGGGAGTGATCGTGGAGCCGAGCGCCGCCTCCTGGGCCTCCTCCGACACGACGCCGCAGAAGGCCTCGTAGTCGATGAGCTCGGTGACGGTCGCGTTCGGACCGCAGACCGCGCAGTCGGGGTCCTTGCGGACCTTGACCTGGCGGTACTGCATCTCCAGGGCGTCGTAGATCATCAGGCGGCCGACCAGCGGCTCGCCGACGCCGGTGAGGACCTTGATGGCCTCGGTGACCTGGATGGACCCGATGGACGCGCAGAGAACGCCCAGCACGCCGCCCTCGGCGCAGCTCGGGACCATGCCCGGCGGCGGGGGCTCCGGGTACAGGCAGCGGTAGCACGGCCCGTGCTCGGACCAGAAGACCGAGGCCTGGCCGTCGAAGCGGTAGATCGAGCCCCACACGTACGGCTTGTTCAGCAGCACGCAGGCGTCGTTGACGAGGTAGCGCGTGGCGAAGTTGTCCGTGCCGTCGACGATGAGGTCGTACTGGCTGAAGATCTCCATCACGTTCTCGGCCTCGAGCCGCTCTTCGTGAAGGACCACGTTCACGTACGGGTTGATGCCCAGCACGCTGTCGCGGGCGGACTCGGCCTTGGAGCGGCCGATGTCCGACTGACTGTGGATGATCTGGCGCTGCAGGTTCGACTCGTCGACCTCGTCGAACTCCACGATGCCCAGCGTGCCGACACCGGCCGCGGCCAGGTACATGAGGGCGGGCGAGCCGAGGCCGCCCGCGCCGACGGCCAGCACCTTGGCGTTCTTCAGGCGCTTCTGGCCGTCCATCCCGACGTCCGGGATGATCAGGTGGCGGGAGTACCGACGGACCTCGTCAACGGTGAGCTCAGCAGCTGGCTCGACCAGGGGTGGCAGCGACACGGGGACTCCGTAGATGGGAAAGTCTGAACGGTGGTTCTTGCCGTAACACTGCCACGCCCTTCTTCATTCCGAGACACCCAGTCCGATCCGCGAGACGATTTCGTCCCAGTAGGCGGGCATTGAGGCCCACGGATCGCGGCCGGCGGCGCTGCCCCGGTCGGTGAACCAAATCGTGCCGGCGCCCTGCCAGCGGGCGATCCGGACGGCCTCCTCCAGATGCGTCCGCGGTACCCCGTGGACCAGGTGGCAGAAGCGCTCGGGCGGGTACTCGGCGGTCCACTCCGCCACCTGCGACCAGCGGTAGTCGGCCCAGGCGCCGGAGAAGGTGACCAGCTGGTCGGCGGCCTCCGCGTAGCCCTCGTACGGGTGCGTGCCGTTTCCCAGCACGATACGCAGGCCGTCGCCGAGGCCGCGCAGGGTGTCGGCGACCCGGCGCACCGCGGCCAGTTCGGCCTCGTCCGCCGGGGCTTCGGCCAGGTAGAACCCGTCCACCCGGTACCAGTCGAGGAAGCGGTGGGCGTCGGAGACCAGCTCACCGAACGACCGCGCACCGTCTCGCATCGCGAGATGGCCGAGTACGGTCCCGCCGGCCTCCCTGAGCCTGCCCGCGGCCTCCGTGCAGTGTGGGTCGGGCCGGCCGCCCGGCCCGTCCGTGACATTGAGCACGGTCCAGTGCAGCGGGGTCCCGGGCCGGGTCAGCTCGGCCCATTCGACCGGCGCGAGCAGCGGGTGGGCGTAGCCGGGGACGCCGAGGCCGAGGCGGCCCGCCTCGGTCGCGGCGGCCGCCGTGGCCGCCGTCGTCAGATGCGGCACGCCGCCTCCATCCAGATGTCCGCGAGGGACTCCTCCAGGTTGATCCGGGGCCGCCAGCCGAGCCGGTCCCGGGCCGTGCGCACATCGGCCTGCTGCCAGGCACCGCAGCCGTCGGGGTACGGGTACGCGGGCGGCCCGGCAGCGGCGGCGAGCTGCTCGGCCGTCGCCTCGGAGCGCGGGGAGCCGATGGCGGCGAGCCCGTGCGGCCGGCCCTGGTGCCCGTGACCGGGTCCGTGGCCGTGTCCCTGTCCGTGCTGCCCCTGCTGCGGTACGTCCAGCTCGTGCAGGGCGCCTCCGTACCCGGCGACCCGGGCCAGCACCGCCGCCGCGTCGCGCAGCCGGACCGCGCGGCCGGTGCCGATGTTGACGACGCCCTGGGCGGCGGAGAGCGAAGCGGCGTGCACGGCCCGCGCCACGTCCCGTACGTCCACGAAGTCGCGCTGGACGCCGAGCCCGCTGAGCTTGAGCTCGCCGTCCCCGGACTGCATCGCGCGCCGCATGGCCTCGGCGAGCCGGCCGAGCGGGGATCCGGCCGGGGTGCCCGGTCCGACGGGCGAGAAGATCCGCAGAACGACGGCGTCCAGCCCCGACCCGAGCACCAGCTCGGTGGCGGCGAGCTTGCTGACGCCGTACGGCCCACCGGGTCTGGGCACGGCGTCCTCGGCCGTGGACGAACCGGGCTGGCTGGGCCCGTACTCGGCGGCGCAGCCGAGCTGGACGAGGCGGGCCCCGCAGCCGCTGCGGCGCAGCGATTCACAGATGGTGGCCACGGCGACGGTGTTGTGCCGGGTCAGCTCCCGGGCCCCGCCGCGGGTGGCACCGGCGCAGTTGATGACGACGCCCGGGTGGACGGCGTCGAGGAACCGGGTGAGGGCGCCGGGGCTGCCGGTGGCGAGGTCGAAGCGGACGTCCGCGTCGTCGCCGCGGCCGAGCGCGGTGAGCTGGACGGCGGGGTCGGCGAGCAGCCGGTCGGCGACGTAGCGGCCGAGGTATCCGTTGGCTCCGATCAGCAGCACCCTCATCGCGAGGCCCCTTGGTCGGTTGGCTGGCCGGTCATCCTGTGTCTCCTTGGTCGATGGGCAGGGGGTCGGGGTCGGGGTAGGGGTAGCGGTCGGGGATCCGGGGGACGGCGCTTCGGCGGCGGCTCCGAAGAGCGGCGGCGTGAAAGGCGGGAAAGGAGGGGGCCGCCTCAGGGCCGTGCGTGCTCAGGGCCGTGCGTGCGCGGACGCGCGGGACAGCACGAGGACGGCGTGTACGAGGAGCCCCGCCGCGGCGGCGGGAACCGCCGGCGAGACCGGGACCAGCGCGAGGGCCAGGGCTGCGGCGACGGGCCCGCGCGGGGCGCCGTGCGCGAGCAGCAGCCGGGTCAGGAAGAGCAGCAGGGCGAGCGGTACGGCGACGGCCGGCGGTGTCCCGGCGAGTGCGGCCGCCCCCGCGGCGGCCGCGGTGAAGGCCAGGGCGGCCGCGACCAGCAGCGGCCGGGCGCGGTCGGCGAAGTCCTCCAGGGCGCGGCTGCCGGCGAGCCGGCTCCGGGCCCGGGCGGCGAACACGGCGCCGACCAGGTGGCCGGGGGCCGCGGCCAGCGCGAGGCCGGCTCCGAGGGGGGTGCCGTGGCGGTGCACCGCCCAGCCGACGACGGCCGCGGCGAGCAGGAGCACGGCGTACGGGATCCGGCCTGCGGCGGTCCGCCCGGGCCGGGCGGGCCTGGCGGGCCACACCAGGGCGGCGACGGTGGCGAGCACGGCCACGGACCCGGCGAACGGCATCCCGGCGGCAGCCGCTCCGAGGGCGAGGGCCCCGGGGAGCAGGGCGTACCCGAAGCCGCGTAACGTCCGGGCGTCGGACGGACGGGCGGCGGAGGGCGCGGCCGGCTCGTCCCCGCGCGGGGTGCGGGCGTACAGCTCCTCGGCGAGCGAGAAGACGTCCCGGTGCCGGAAGCGCGCGGCGGTGCGGTCGGTGATGCCCTGCACCTCCAGCCCGGCGGCGATCTCCAGCGGGTCCACGGCCCGCTCGCACAGCGCCCGGTGCCGGTGCAGCAGCGTCTTGACGGGATCCCCGCCGGCCCTGCGGCGGGGGGCCGAGGCGACGGGGGCGGCTTCGTCCAGGGTCATACCGTCGCCTCCGTGGCCGTGGTGGTGGTCGGGGTCTTGACCGGGGCCGGGGCCGGGGCCGATGCCGATGCCGGGGCCGGGGCCGATGCCGGAACCGGGGCTGAAGCCGAGGCCGATGCCGGAACCGGGCCCGTCCCCGCAGCCGCAGCCGGGGCTGAAGCCGGAACCGGGGCTGAAGCCGAGGCCGATGCCGGAACCGGGCCCGTCCCCGCAGCCGCAGCCGCAGCCGCAGCCGGGGCCGAAGCCGGGGCCGCCGATGTGGCCGTCGTCGTGGCCCCCGGGGGCCGGTCCGCGGCCGGAGCCGCCCAGGTGGGGCTCGTCCAGTGGCCCGGTACCCGGGCCTCGGGGGGCTGCTCGAAGGGGATCCCCCCGTCGGGCCGGGCCGATCCGCGGGCCAGCAGCCGCAGGTAGATCTCCCGGAAGGCGGCCACGTTCTGCTCGACGGTGAACAGCTCCAGGGCCCGGGCCCGGGCGGCCGCACCGAGCCGGTGGGCACGCTCGGGGTCCCGCAGCAGCGACAGACAGGCGTCGGCCAGCGCCCGCGGGTTGCGCGGCGGGACGACGAGGCCGGTGCCGCCGATGACCTCGCACACGGCGCCGACGTCCGTGGACACGGTGGCCCGGCCGCAGAGCATCGCCTCGGCGAGGGTGATCGGGAAGCCCTCGATCACCGAGGACAGCACGACGACCCTCCCGGAGCCGTACGCGTCGGCCGGCGAGGGGGCCTCGGGTCCGCCGATCTCCTCGAAGGTGACGGGGTTCTCCCCGGCCGTGACGGCGTCGGCGGCCTCGTCGGGGAAGAGCTGCGCGGCGAGCGAGCGGCAGTCGGCGAGGTAGCCGGGGACCACGGCCGTCGCGAAGATCCGCAGCCGGGCGTCCGGCGCGGCCCTGCGCACCTCGGCGAAGGCGTGCAGCAACGCGATCAGGTCCTTGGCGGGCTCTATCCGGCCGACCCAGACCAGGGTGTCCGGCTCGCCGCACTCCGGGTCCTCGCCGACGGTGGCGAATCGGTCCGCCTCCATCCCGGGGTACACCGTCTGCAGCCGGTCGCGGGTGGCGCCGCAGCGCTCCTGCCAGCGCCGGGCGTGCGCGTTGCCGGGGGTGAGGAGGTCGGCCCGGGCGTAGATCTCGGCGGCGAGCCGCATGTGGAAGGCCGCGAGCAGGGCCCGTACGGCGGGCCTGGGGGCGCCTCCCGGCCGGCCCGGCCCGGGGGGAGCGTCCGCCGAGTGCTCCAGGTAGTGGGCCCGCAGCTGGACCCCGTACTCGGTGACCAGCAGCGGTACCCCGAAGAAGCGTTTGGCCAGCAGGCCGGGGAGCGCGGCAATCCCGCCGGCGGCCGCGTGGCAGACGTCGACCTCGCACAGGTCCTCGTACCAGTCGAGGGACAACGGCCGCAGCAGCCGCTCCAGTTCGTCGACGAAGTCCAGCAGGTCGGCCACCTGGGCGCGCTGTACGGAGCGGCGGGCGCCGGGGGCGCGGCAGGCTGACTCCACCGCCCGGACCGCGGTCTCGGAGCGCAGGGCCGCGTACAACCCGCCCTGTTCCCGGGCGAGTTCGGCCAGTCCGTACAGTCCGGCGGCGAACGGCTCGGGCTCGCCCGCGCAGATGCCGCGGACCAGTTCCTTGAAGCACTCGGCGAAGCGGCGGCGCTCACGCCGGGAGTACGTGCGCCCGTCGTCCGCCGGGGCCCAGAGCGGTGCGGTCCAGACGCGGGTGACGTGCTCGGGCAGGACGACCCGGCCGCGCTCCTCCTGCTCGGCGCTGCGGCTCAGCGCATAGAGCTCGAACTCGTGCTGCGGCAGCCCGCGGACCAGCCGGTCGCACCACAGCCTCGCCTCTCCCGTCGCATACGGATAACCACCTTCCGTGAGCAGTCCGATCCGCACGAGTGGCACCCCCGATCTCCCGTCAGGCGGTCGCCGTCGGTCCGGTGACCCGCCGCGGGAAACTCAAGCGGATATGCCGATGACGCGACGGACGGTTGTCCGTCGCGCCACCGGAAGGGGTGAAGAGTCGTAACTTTCGCCTGCGGTCCGCGTTCGAGCGCGCTAGAAAGGGCCTACGGCCCTCGTGACATCGGCCGAGCCGGGCCGGCCACGCCGAGCCGTCGGCATCAACTCCCGGGGAACACCCAGGGGTTGGGCTTGCACTGGATGCCGTCGATGTCGAGCGACTTCGTCTGCTGCTGCATGATCGGCGCGAGCGAGCCCGCGGTCTGGCAGTTCACGTGCCCGTGCCCGAGCCGGTGCCCGACCTCGTGATTGATGAGCATCTGCCGGTACGCGAACATCTGGTCCGCGCCGTACGTCGGCGAGCCCTGCGCCCAGCGGAACGCGTTGATCATGACCCGGTCGGTGGACGCGGAATCGCAGCTGACGTTGTCGACGGTGGTGTCCAGCCCGGACTTCGCGCACCACACGCCGGTGGTGCCGGGGCTGGCCAGCGTGATCACGAAGTCGGCCTCGCCGCCCGGCACGCGCTCGAAGCTCTTCGTACCGCCGTGGCCCCAGCTGCGGTCGTCGTTGAGGGTGCGGTGCACGGCCTCGGCGAACAGCTGCGCGTCCAGGCCGAGCCCCTGCTCGACGTCGACCCGGTAGCGGACCACCTTGCCCTTGCCGGGCGCCGGCGCCACTCCGGGGACGGTGTCGAAGGTCCCGGGCCCCTTCAGCTTCTCGTCGATGGGGAGCTGCTGGGCCATCTTCTGCTCGTACGACAGCTCCTGCGCGGGAGCCGCGGGGGTCGCCCGGCCGTCGGAGCGGGAGGCCGCGGACTGGCCGGGCTCGGCGCGCTTCGGGTCGTTGCCGGCGGCCCGCGCGGTGGGCGAGGAGGCGCTGTCGCCGTCGGAGGCCATCTGCACGGCCACGACGACGGCGAGCACGGTGGTGACGGCCGCGGCGGCCACGCCGGTGTACACACGGGCCCTCCGCCCGCGCCCGGAGCCGGGCTGTTCCTCGGCGGGAGCCGCCGGTGCGAGGGGGGCGGCGGGTCCGGCAGGCGCGGCAGGCGCCACGGGCGGGGCCGCAGCGGCCGCGGCCATCGGTGCGCGCGGTCCGGGCACCAGGCGGTGCGAGCCGGTGGATGTGGAGGGGTCGGCGGCGGGCGGCGGGAGGGTCACCTGCGGGAAGCCGACCGCGGGCGTGCCGAAGGCCGGGGTGTCGGTGTCCAGTACGGCGGCGGCCGAACGCCGCGTCCGCGGTACGCCTCGCCAGTCCCCGTACACCGCGTCGGGCCCCGCGCCCCAGGCGCCGCCGGGCTCGCGCTGCTCGGGGTGGCCGCCGCGCGGTTCCTCGTACGGGAACTGCTGCTCGTACGGGACGTGGTCCTGATACGGGACGTGCTCCTGGTACGGGGGGCGCTCCGCGTACGGGGGGTGCTCCTGGTACGGGGGGTGCTCCTCGTACGGGGGGTGCTCCTCGTACGGGGGGTGCTCCTCGTACGGGGGGCGCTCCTCGTACGGGGGGCGCTCCTCGTACGGGGGGCGCTCCGCGTACGGCACGTGCTCCTCGTACGGGAACGCCGCTGCGGGCTCCGCCGCCGGTGCCGGGTGGACAGGGGCGGGGGCCGGAGCAGGCCCCTTGCGACTATGTCGTCCCACGGTCCTCAGCCTCTGCCGTCTTCGGTATCTCGGTCGGTGTCGCGCAGCAGCTCCCGGAAGGCGTTCGCCACCACCTCGGGGTACTCCATCATCGCCACGTGCCCGGCCTCGGGCAGGCTCAGCAGCCGCGAGCCGCGGAAGGCCGCCGCCGCCTTTTGCGCCATGCGGTACGAGACCAGTTGGTCCCGGCCACCGTAGACCAACAGGGTCGGGGCGAGCACCCGTTGCGCCTGGCGCCACAGCCCGTGCTGCCCGCCGAGGGTGTACGCGTCGACGATGCCGCGCGAGGAGCGGGTCATCGCCTCCCAGAAGTACGGCAGGGCCATCCGCCGCTCCATCTCCGCGACGGCGCGCCCGAAGCCCTCCGGCGCCACCCGGGAGGGGTCTCCGTAGCAGAGGTCCGTCACCCCGCGGGTGCGTTCCTCGGCGGTCAGGCCGCGGGTCAGCCGGCCGAACAGGGACGCCATCCCGGGTACGGCGAGCAGGGCGGTCGGCACGGCCGACTTCTGCACGCGCAGCTCGGGCAGCGCGGGCGAGATCAGGGTGAGCGTGCGCACGAGGTCGGGGCGGACGGCCGCGACCCGGGTGGAGACGGCGCCGCCGAGGGAGTTGCCGAAGAGGTGCACGGGGCCGCGGTCGGCGGCGTCGAGGTGCCGGATGACCACGCGGGCCATCGCCGTGACCGAGTAGTCACGGTCGGCGGGCGGCGGGGACCAGCCGAAGCCGGGCAGGTCGAGGGCCTCGCCGTCGACGGCGTCCTCCAACTGCACCATGAGGTCCGACCAGTTCGTCGACGAACCGCCGAGCCCGTGCACGAACAGCGCGGGGGGCAGGCCGGTACGCCGCGGGGGCCGGGACCGGACGGCAAGCTCCAGTCCGGGCAGCACGGCGACGCGCAGCTGCTCCCCTTCGGCGATGTGAACCGCTCCCACCTGGGAGGACGGCTCGGCCGTGGATCGCACACCCGGCAGCTCGGTCGAAGACATGCGGCCAATGTTACGAGACGATCACGTCCGGACTCTTGTGTTCGGCATCACAGACGCATGGGGATCCGCGTAGCGGGGTATCCGCGATCCTCCTAGGCTCGTAGGTAGGGCAGGCCCACGAGGGGTGAGGGAAGAAGGGGAGCCACATGACCGTCGACCCCGCAGAGCCGGATACCTTCCAGAACCGTTTCCGGGAATCCCTCGACGACGAGGCGCCCGAGGCCGATGCGGCGGAGCAGCTGGCCGAGTTGCAGCCCGACGACGACGACCGGGTCACCGGGGTGGACCGCGACGAGGCTGCGGACGGGGACGCCGTCGAGCAGGCGCGGGTGGTGACCCTGGACGAGGACGACTACCGCTGACTCCCCCCGGGCCTGGCGGCCCGGGAGGTAACCCCAGCTCCGGCTACCGCCCGGTACCCTGCCGAGCACCGCTGACCAGCGCCTCCGGGCGG
The DNA here is from genome assembly GCF_040655295.1 of Streptomyces sp. NPDC050448. Lineage (NCBI taxonomy): Bacteria > Bacillati > Actinomycetota > Actinomycetes > Kitasatosporales > Streptomycetaceae > Streptomyces > Streptomyces sp. NPDC050448. The sequence continues at coordinate 259,678 of NZ_JBFAJR010000002.1, forward strand.
TCCGTACAGCGAGAAAACTCGGCTTCGACCCTACAGATTCGGTTACCGAAAAGTACGATGGCGGCGCGGCGCAGAGCGCACTGTGTTCTTAGAGAAAGTGGGAGGCGGCGTGACAGCCATCGAGCAGACCGAGGCAGCGCGTCCCCGGGGCACGCGACTGCCGCGCCGAGCCCGACGCAATCAGCTCCTGGGCGCGGCCCAGGAGGTCTTCGTCGCGCAGGGTTACCACGCGGCGGCGATGGACGACATCGCCGAGCGTGCGGGAGTCAGCAAGCCGGTGCTGTACCAGCACTTCCCGGGCAAGCTCGACCTCTACCTGGCGCTGCTGGACCAGCACTGCGAGGCCCTGCTGCTCGCCGTGCGCACGGCGCTCGCGTCGACGACGGACAACAAGCTGCGCGTGGCCGCGACCATGGACGCCTATTTCGCGTACGTGGAGGACGAGGGCGGCGCGTTCCGGCTGGTCTTCGAGTCCGACCTGACCAACGAGCCGGCGGTGCGCGAGCGCGTCGACCGCGTCTCGCTCCAGTGCGCCGAGGCCATCTCCGACGTGATCGCCGAGGACACCGGCCTGTCCAAGGACGAGTCGATGCTGCTCGCCGTGGGCCTGGGCGGGGTCTCGCAGGTCGTGGCCCGGTACTGGCTCTCCAGCGAGAGCCCGGTCGCCCGCGACACGGCGGTGGGGCTGCTGACCTCGCTGGCCTGGCGCGGTATCGCCGGCTTCCCGCTGCACGGCACGGAGGGCGGACAGCCGGGGCAGGCCTGACCCCGGTCCGACGGGTCTGACCGGCCGCTGTTCGCTGCGAGCATGTCCGGAGCGCCGCATCCGCGTCGCCTCTCCGGGCTAATGTGGACCGGGTACGGCGCGGCTGATCGCGCACAACCGACCATCGGAGGGACAAAGCCGTGGAGGTCAAGATCGGCGTGCAGCACGCACCCCGGGAGATCGTGCTGGAGAGCGACTTGAGCGCCGAGGAGCTGGAGCGCATCGTCACCGCCGCGCTGACCGGTTCGGAGCCGCTGCTGAGCCTCACCGACAACAAGGGCCGCAAGGTCCTGGTGCCGGCCGACCGCCTGTCGTACGTCGACCTGGGCGAGCCGAGCGCGCGCAAGGTCGGTTTCGGCGCGCTCTGACGCATCGCGATCGGCGTTCGAGAACGAGGCGGAACGGCCCGGTGGATGACTCCACCGGGCCGTTTCCCTTTCTTCCGCTTCGGGTAGGACCGCAGTGAACCGGTTTGCCCCTGACCTGCGGGAGGCCCACATGCTGCTGATGGAAGCGCTCGGCTCCGCCCTCCTGGGCCTCGCCCTTGCCGGAGTGGCCGTGCGGGTGCTCGCGCAGCGGCTGCCGTCCCCGAGAGTGGTGCTGGTCAGCGGGATGCTGGGAGCGCTGTTCGGGGCCTATCTCACACAGTTCGCGCTCGGCCCGGGGCACAACACGCTGACCGCGACCCTGATCGGCTCGGTGCTGGTGTCCGCGGTCGTCCTGTCGCTGCTGCTGCGCCCCGGCGCGAGGCCCCGGCGATCATCCCACCGGGCTCCGTTTTCGCTCCCGTCACAGGGCTGACCGACCGGTCCTCCGAGTGACCTGCGTACGTACGTCGGCCCCGGCGCGGGATTCCGCGCCGGGGCCGACGTACGAGTGGCAAGGACAGGCAGGACGATCAGGCGGCGAGGCCCAGTGCGGCCATCCGCTTCGTGTGCGCCTTGGTGATCCGGGTGAACATCTCGCCGACGGCCGCCAGGTCGAAGCCGGCCGCCATCCCGTCCACGCCGCCGACCAGCATGGTGGAGAGCGCGTCGCGCTCGGCGACCACGCGCTGCGCCTGCGAGAGCGCCTCGCCCATCAGCCGGCGGGCCCACAGCGCGAGCCGGCCGCCGCAGCGCGGGTCGGCCTCGATGGCGGCCCGCACCTTCTCGACGGCGAAGCCGCCGTGGCCGGTGTCGTCCAGCACGCTCACGACGAGGGCGCGGGTGTCGGTGTCCAGGTGGCTGGCGACCTCGCGGTAGAAGTCGCTGGCGATCGAGTCGCCGACGTAGGCCTTGACCAGGCCCTCCAGCCAGTCCGACGGCGCGGTCTGGCGGTGGAAGTCGTCGACGCCCTTGGCGAAGGGCTCCATGGAGGCGGTGGGATCGGCGTCGATCTCCGCCAGCCGGTCGCGCAGCCGCTCGAAGTGGTGGAACTCCGCGGAGGCCATCTTCGCGAGCTCGGCCTTGTCGTCGAGGGTGGGCGCGAGCTTCGCGTCCTCCGCGAGGCGCTCGAAGGCCGCGAGCTCTCCGTACGCGAGCGCGCCCAGCAGGTCCACGACGGCGGCCCGGTACTGCGGCGAGGCGGAGGCGGTCGCCCAGTCCTGGGCAGCGATCCCGGTCTCCTCGGCGGCGGCGCTGTCGTCGGAGGGCGATGCGTTTTCAACGGTCGACATGCTCCGCACAATAGCCCGCCGGAACGCCCTTCAAGGCACCGCATCCGGTCACTGTCGACCCGCCTAAACGCGACTACCAGGTGAATTCACCCGACACACCTGCGCGATTCCGGGGTACAGTGGTAATGCGCCTGCCGGATACTCGGCGGGCCATCCGAATGAGGATGCCCGGTCGGTGGCCCGATCGGCTCCAACCCGACCGCCCTCGGCGTGATGCGTACGTCCATGCGTACCGCCTCTCCACGAGGGGCCCCCTCAGCGGCACGAGCGCTTGAGCGAAGGCTAGTGGTCCCGCGCAGCTTCGTAATGGCTCTCCCGAACTTTGGGAGGGCGCAGTACTGCAAGCCAGGCACGGTACGACCCCCCATCGCCGCCTCGCGCCGCGTCTCACAGAAGAGGCAGCACCCTGACTACGTTCCGAGACCTCGGGATCTTTCCCGAGACGGCCGAAGCCCTTGAGGCCGTCGGCATTGTGTCCCCCTTCCCGATCCAGGAGATGACCCTCCCCGTCGCCCTTTCCGGCACGGACGTCATCGGCCAGGCGAAGACCGGAACCGGCAAGACGCTCGGTTTCGGCCTTCCGCTGCTGGAGCGGGTCGTCGTTCCCGCGGACGTCGAGGCCGGCCGGGCCACGCCCGCGCAGCTCACCGACTCCCCGCAGGCCCTCGTCGTCGTTCCGACGCGCGAGCTGTGCACCCAGGTCACCAACGACCTGCTCACCGCGGGCAAGGTCCGCAACGTCCGCGTCCTCGCCATATACGGCGGCCGCGCGTACGAGCCCCAGGTCGAGGCGCTCAAGAAGGGCGTCGACGTGATCGTCGGCACCCCGGGCCGCCTGCTCGACCTGGCCGGTCAGCGCAAGCTCGACCTGTCGCACGTCAAGGCCCTCGTCCTGGACGAGGCCGACGAGATGCTCGACCTGGGCTTCCTGCCCGACGTCGAGAAGATCATCAACTACCTGCCGGCCAAGCGGCAGACGATGCTGTTCTCGGCGACCATGCCGGGCGCGGTCATCGGTCTGGCCCGCCGGTACATGACGCAGCCGACGCACATCCGCGCCACCTCGCCCGAGGGCGAGGGCGTGACCGTCGCCAACATCAAGCAGCACGTCTTCCGTGCGCACAACATGGACAAGCCGGAGCTCGTCTCCCGCATCCTGCAGGCCGAGGGCCGCGGGCTGGCCATGATCTTCTGCCGTACCAAGCGCACGGCGGCCGACATCGCCGAGCAGCTGGAGAAGCGCGGCTTCGCGTCCGGCGCCGTCCACGGCGACCTGGGCCAGGGCGCGCGCGAGCAGGCGCTGCGCGCGTTCCGCAACGGCAAGGTCGACGTGCTGGTGTGCACCGACGTCGCCGCGCGCGGTATCGATGTCGAGGGTGTCACCCACGTCATCAACTACCAGACGCCGGAGGACGAGAAGACCTTCCTGCACCGCGTGGGCCGTACCGGCCGCGCGGGCAACAAGGGCACCGCCGTCACCTTGGTCGACTGGGACGACATCCCGCGCTGGCAGCTGATCAACAAGGCGCTGGAGCTGGACTTCCACGACCCGGCCGAGACGTACTCCACGTCTCCGCACCTGTTCGAGGAGCTGAACATCCCGGCCGGCACCAAGGGCATCCTGCCGCGCGCCGAGCGCGTGCGGGCCGGCCTGAAGGCCGAGGAGCTCGAGGACCTGGGCGAGACCGGCGGCCGTGGTGGCCGTGGCGGTCGCGGCCCGGCCGCCGCCGCTGCGGCGCCGGTCGAGGAGCGTCCCGCCCGTACGCGCACCCCGCGCCAGCGCCGCCGTACGCGGGGCGGTGCCGAGGTGGCCGCGGAGGCCGCTGCCGAGGCCGCTGCCGTCACCCCCGTGGCCGAGGCTCCGGAGGCTCCGGCCGCCGACGAGCCGCGCAAGCCGCGTCGTCGCCGGACGCGTTCCGTGACCACGGCCGCCGCCGCTGCCGCCGTGGCCCCGGCCCGGGAGGCCGCGCCGGTCGTCGAGGCCCAGGTCGTTGCGGCCCAGGTCGTCGAGGCTCCGGCCGCCCCCGCCGAGGAGGCCCCGGTCAAGGCCCGCCGGACCCGGACCCGCAAGGCCGCCGAGGCTCCGGTCGTGGTGGAGGCGGACTTCCAGCAGGCTCCGCCGGCCGAGCCGGTCAAGGCCGAGCCGGTCAGGGCCCGCCGGGTTCCGACCCAGAAGCCCGTCCTCGCCCAGGTGACCCCGATCGCCGAGGCCCCCGCCGAGGAGGCCCCGGTCAAGGCCCGCCGGACCCGGACCCGCAAGGCCGTCGACGCGGCCCCGGAGCCGGACTTCCAGGTGGCCCCGCCCGTGGAGCCGGTCAAGGCCCGCCGCACCAGCACCACCCGGACCCGCAAGGTCGCGGAGGCCGCTCCGGTCGCCGAGGCCGCCGCGGTGGCCGAGGAGGCCCCGGCCAAGCCGAAGCGCACGCGGACCCGCAAGGCCGTCGCGGAGACCACGGAGGCCTGACCCCCGTTCCGCCGTCCGGTGGCCCCGGTCCCCTTCCGAGGGGGCCGGGGCCACCGGCGTACCCGGGCTGGACAGGCCCCTACGGGCCGGTAACCTCTGGCCATGAGCAAGCCGCCCCGCCTCACGCTGCCCTCCGGTGCCCGCGCGCACCTCCTGTCCACCGCCCGTGGCGACTTCGCCGTGCACGAGGCCGGCGATCCGGTCCGCGGCACCGCCCTGCTGGTCCCCGGTTTCACGGGCAGCAAGGAGGACTTCATCGGCCTCCTCGAGCCGCTGGCCGCCGCCGGGTACCGGGTGGTCGCGATCGACGGGCGCGGCCAGCACGAGAGCCCCGGACCGCGCGAGGAGTCGGCGTACGCGCTGGAGGAGCTGGCGCTGGACGTCCTCGCCCAGGCCGCCGCGCTGGACGGGGGTCCGGTCCATCTGGTCGGCCACTCGCTGGGCGGGCTGATCGCGCGGGCCGCCGTACTGCGCGACGCGGCGCCCTTCGCCTCCCTCACCCTGATGAGCAGCGGGCCCGCCGCGATCTCCGAGGAGCAGCAGGAGCGTACGAAGCTGCTGGTCGCCGCTCTGGAGGCGATGCGGGAGGACATGCCGGGCGTGTGGACGGCGATGCGCTCCTTCGACCCCGAGGACGCGGTGCCGGAGTCCCCCGAGCTTGCCGAGTTCCTGCGCGGGCGGTGGCTGGCGACGGTGCCCGAGCAGTTGATCGCCACGGGCCGGATCCTGGTCTCCGAGCCGGACCGGGTGGACGGGCTGAGCGGTGTGGACCTGCCGAAGCTGGTGCTGTCCGGCGAGGTCGACTACGCCTGGCCGGTCCCGCTGATGGACGACATGACACATCGACTGGGTGCGGACCGGGTGGTCGTGCCGGGTGCCGAGCACTCCCCCAATGCGGAGAATCCGCAGGTCACGGCCGGTGCACTGGCTGCGTTCTGGCAGGCTCACCCCCAAGGTTAGTTAGCGAGGGAAAAAATTTCCTTAGCGTAGGGAATGTTTGCCTCTTACACTTCGTTGGAACAGTGCAAGGAGAACACTGACGAAGGGAGAAGCCCCATGCGCTTCGAGATTCTGCGCCTGGACGACGTCGACGGATCGGCCGTGGACAGCACCGTCGTGGACGCGGCCTCCGTCAACCGGATCGTGCAGCAGGCAGCCGCCGTGGGCCAGCGCATTCTGATCCGACCGGCCGAGCGTGCGTCCTCCTGACACCTGCGCACACCGCACATGCACGAAAACGTGCAACGCCCCCGCACCGATCCGGTGCGGGGGCGTTCGCGTACGCAGGAGCAGGTCAGGCGCCGTGCATGACCTGGAGTACGCCGTTGATGATCTGCTGGACGGCGATCGCGGACAGCATCATGCCGGCGAGGCGCGTCACGAGGACGACGCCGCCGTCCTTGATGACCCGGATGATCACCAACGAGTAGCGCATCGTGATCCACAGCACGACGTGCATGGCGATGATCGCGGCCCAGACCGAGACCTGGCCGCTGACCCCGTCCGCCTTCTGCACGGCGAGGATGACGGACACGATCGCACCGGGACCGGCGAGCAGCGGCATGCCGAGCGGGACGAGGGCGACGTTCACGTCCTTGGTCTGCTTGGGCTCGTCGTTCTTGCCGGTGAGCAGGTCGAGTGCGATGAGCAGGAGCAGCAGACCGCCCGCGATCATCAGCGCGGGAACGGAGACGTGCAGGTAGTCCAGGATCTGCTGGCCGCAGATACCGAAGACGGCGATGACGCCGAAGGCCACGCAGACGGCCTGCCAGGCCATGCGGCGCTGCACCTTGGCGGGGCGGCCGGAGGTCAGGGCGAGGAAGATCGGTGTGATCCCCGGGGGGTCCATAATCACAAAAAGCGTGAGAAATAGGGATCCGAAGACGGCGAAGTCAAACACAGTGATGCCTTGCAGGAGAGAGGGGTGTTACGAAGAAAGAAGAAAGGGCGGGGAGGCGCGGTTACGCGCCGGTCGCTCCGCCGGCGCCCGGTACGGGGAAGGCCCCCGTCGCGCGGCGCGTGATCTCGCCGTAGATCTCGGGGTCCGTCGTGTACTCCCCGAGGCGGCAGGTCTTGCGGCTGCCGTGGTAGTCGCTGGACCCGGTCGTCAGGAGTCCGAGCTCGCCGGCCAGGGCGCGCAGCCGCGCGCGCGTGTCGGAGTCGTGGTCCATGTGGTCCACCTCGATCCCGTCCAGGCCTGCGGACGCGAGCTCGGCCATCGCGGACTCGGGTACGCACCGGCCGCGCTTGACGGCGGCGGGGTGCGCGAAGACGGTGACCCCGCCGGCCGCCTTGACCAGGCGGATGGCGTCGAAGGGGTTCAGCTCGTGCTTCTCGGCGTACGCGCGGCCGCCGTCGGCGAGCCAGTCGGGCGTGAACGCGTCGGACACGGTGGGTACGACGCCCAGCTCGACGAGCGCGGTGGCGATGTGCGGCCGGCCGACGGAGCCTTCGCCGGCGATCCGGGCCACCTGCTCCCAGGTGATGCCCACGCCGAGCTCCCGGAGCTTGCCGATCATGGCGTGGGCGCGCGGGGTGCGGTCGTCGCGGACGAGCTCCCGCTCCCGGGCGAGCTCGGGCTCCTCGGGGTCGAAGAGGTACGCGAGCAGGTGCATCCCGATGCCGTCGAGCCGGCAGGACAGTTCCATGCCGGTGACGAGGGTGAGCCCGTGCGGCACCGCGGCGAGGGCTTCGGCGTACCCCCCGACGGTGTCGTGATCGGTCAGTGCGACCACGTCCAGCCCGGCGGCGGCCGCATTGCGGACCAGCTCGGCGGGGGTGTCGGTGCCGTCGGAGGCCGTGGAGTGGGCGTGCAGATCGATGCGCACGGCCGGGGCTCCAGGGGTCTCGCGGGTACGGGGGGACACCCCAGGGTACCGCCCGCCTGTCGCGCGGGTGTCACGCCGCCCGCCGCCCGGCCCCCCGGCGGGGGCCTCAGGGACCCAGGACGCGGGGGCTCAGGGCGCCGCACGGCAGGAGTTCGACCTCGGCACCCGCATCCCGCAGATCCGTCAGCACCAGTTCGTCGTACATCAACAGGCCCGACTGCTCCGGCCAGACGACGGCCCACAGCCACAGCCCGCGCGCCTCGCCGGCGAACACGGCCCGGTCCTCCGGGGCCCCCTTCACGTGCCACAGCGGTGTCGGGCGGCCCGCCGCGACGACCTTGGCGTGCGGCGGGGCCGAGACGTCGATGTACGCACCGGGGTCGGGCCCGTCGATCCCGGCGTACCGCGCGCCGAGGCCGACACCCAACTCCTCCGCGACCAGCAGCAGCTCCCCGATCCCGCCGAGCGGTCCGGGACCCGAGCAGGCCACCGCCGTCGCGCGGCCCCCGCTGCGGTCGTCACCGGCCGCCGCCACCCCGGTGAACAGCCACCCCACCGGCAGCGGCCACGGCATCCACACCGGCACTTCGGCCCGGTTCACCACCACGCCCAGGCCTTCGACGCTGGGCGGGATGACGGGCTGCAGGGGGTGCACCGAGCCATGCACCGCACACTGCCACGAGTCGGAGAAGAGCCCGGGCGCCCTGACCCGGCCACCGCACTTCGGGCAACTTGGTTCGCCCCTCATAAGAAGCCACGCTCCTCCCCGCCCGGCGCCCCGTCAAGACACGATCACCCGTCCGGATGTCTCAGTCCAGCGCCACGGCGGTACGGAGAGGATCCCGCAGATCCGTGCCGTGCGACAGCCAGCGTTCCTGGAGCGCCGCCGCGCCGTGCACCCGCTTCCAGGCGGCCTCGTTCGCCGTCATCGGCAGGAGCGGGAGGAAGTGCACCGGGTCCATCGGCTCCTCGAGTTCCAAGTCCTCGACCAGTCCGCCCGGCTCCGCGACGAGTACGGAGGTGAACGGCGCCCCGTCCCACAGCGGACCGCCGACGTCGAGCGAGGCGCCGGGGGCCACGACCAGCCCCTCCACCTGCGGCGAGGCGCCCAGCACGGCGAGCGGCCGCAGCAGCTTGTCGGTGGGCGCCAGGCCCGCCCGTACGGTCAGCACGAGCTCGGCGCGCGGACCGCGCAGCGGGTCGGCGACCACGGCGGTCGGGTCGGTCATCGGATGCGCGGACATGCCGAGGGTCGCGTACCGCACGAGGTCGCCCTCGGCGAAGCGGAGCACCTCGATGCGGTCGGTGCCGAGGAAGGTGACGGCGGCGCGGGCGTCGGGTTCGCCGAGTGCGCTGCGCAGCCGGGCTTCGACGAGAGCCAGAATTTCTGCCATGAAGCGAGCATAGAACTCGTATCAGCCGGGTAAAGGAAGGGGCTTGACCATCCGTCGGCTGATAACGTTGACCGCTGGTCGGGGCCACACTCTCAAAGAGTTGTTTCGGGGCATCCGGCGACAGGACGTCCTCCACGGGGGACCGGCCGGAGGAGGTGGGGCTGCAATGGATCGAAGTCGATCGTGCAGTACCAACCGCTCTTCCACTTCCTGTACGGGCACGTTCCGGCCCGTTTGATCATCTGATCAGTCGAAGAGCGACGGCAGAACTTTGTCCTCCCGTCCTGTTCCTTCCGTCTGCCCGGGCCTGCCCGCCCGCCGCGGCCGTGCCACCCGGAAGGGACCTCCCACCCGTACGGTCCGCAGCCGTGCGTGCGAAGGAGCCTGCCATGTCGATGCTGCCCTACCTGCGTGCCGCCGTACGTCCGGCCCTGCGCAGGTCCACCCCGGTCCAGCCCGGCTACGACACCACCCGCGACCCGTCCGCGAGCAGCGCGGTCGTCGACTGCGCCGTGTACCGGGCCGGCCGACGCGCCCTGGGATCGGCCTGCCTGACGCCGCGTGAGGCGATGGCCCGGGTCCGCGCGGACGGCGGGTTCGCCTGGATCGGCCTGCACGAGCCGACCGAGTCCGAGTTCGCGGGGATCGCCGCCGCCTTCGGCCTGCACCCGCTGGCCGTGGAGGACGCCGTGCACGCGCACCAGCGGCCGAAGCTGGAGCGCTACGACGACACGCTCTTCACCGTCTTCAAGACGATCCACTACGTGGAGCACGCCGAACTGACCGCCACCAGCGAGGTGGTGGAGACCGGCGAGGTGATGTGCTTCACCGGCCCGGACTTCGTCATCACGGTCCGGCACGGCGGCCAGGGCTCCCTGCGGGCCCTGCGCCACCGGCTCCAGGACGACCCCGAGCTGCTGGCCAAGGGCCCGTCGGCCGTCCTGCACTCCATCGCCGACCACGTCGTCGACGGGTACATCGCGGTCGCGGCCGCCGTCCAGGACGACATCGACGAGGTGGAGAGCGCGGTCTTCGCCGCGCCCGCCAAGGGCAGTGCGCGCGGCGGCGACGCGGGCCGCATCTACCAGCTCAAGCGCGAGGTGCTGGAGTTCAAGCGGGCCGTCGCCCCGCTGCTGCGGCCGATGGAGCTGCTGAGCGAGCGCCCGATGCGGCTGGTGGACCCGGACATCCAGAAGTACTTCCGCGACGTCGCCGACCACTTGGCGCGGGTGCACGAGCAGGTCGTCGGCTTCGACGAGCTGCTGAACTCGATCCTCCAGGCCAACCTGGCGCAGGCGACGGTCGCCCAGAACGAGGACATGCGCAAGATCACCTCCTGGGCGGCGATCATCGCCGTCCCGACGATGATCTGCGGCGTGTACGGGATGAACTTCGAACACATGCCGGAGCTGCACTGGCGCTACGGCTATCCGCTGGTGATGGCCGCCATCGTCGCCAGCTGTCTCACCATCCACCGGGCGCTGCGCCGCAACGGCTGGCTGTAGGCCCCCCGGGCGCCTGCGCGGGTACCCCCTACTCTGTTGCGCATGACTCTCAGCACGCTCGACCTGGCCCTCGTCGAGGAGGCCACCAAGAAGTCCGGCCTGATCTGGGTCCGCGGCTCCGGGGCCGACCGGGCCCTGTGGCACGCCTGGGCGGACGGCGCGGCCTACGTGCTGGGCGACGGACCCGGGGAGCAGCCGTTCCCGGGGCTCGCGGACGGCGGGGCCGCCGAGGTGACCGTGCGCAGCAAGGACAAGGGCGGCCGGCTGGTGGCCTGGACCGCGGCCGTACGGGAGCTCGCGCCCCGCAGTGAGGAGTGGCAGGCGGCCGTCGCCGAGCTCAAGGGGAAGCGGCTGAACGCGCCCGACTCGGAGGAGATGACCGAGCGGTGGGCGCGCGAGTGCCGGCTGCTGCGGCTGGAGCCGGTGGCGGCGAGCACCGACCTGCCGGGCGGATCGCTGGCCGCGGCCCCGCTGGGCTCGCCGGCCGTCACCCGCCGGCCCGTCCCGGCCGGCCTGCCGAAGCTGCTGCTCAAGCGGAAGAAGGCGGCCCGCTAGAGCCCGCCGGAGCCCGGATCGGCTTCCGCTCGAGCCCGCTGGAGCCCGGATCGGCTTCCGCTCGAGCGGCTGCTTCCGGCGGCTGCCCCGTCGGCTACTTCGTCGGGTCCGAGCCCTGGCCGGAGCCCTTGCTCGGGCTCGGGGCCGGGGCGGACCCCCCGCCCTGCTCCTTGGTCGTCGGCATCTGGGACCCGTAGTCCACGGTCTGGTCCTGCGCGGGCGCCTCCAGCGGGAAGGCCTTGCCCCACTCCGCGAGGTCGACCCGGCCGGCGCCGCCGGCCCGCTCCAGGCGCAGCGGGTACGGGGTCCCCTCCAGGGAGACCGACAGCTTGCCGCCCTTGCCCTGATCCGCCGTGACCAGGACCGCGCGGGTGGGCCCGACCTTGGTGTAGTCGCCCTTGGCGAGCTTGCCGTCGAGTCCGAGCAGCCCGTCGAGCAGCACGTGCATGTCGGTGAACCCGCGGAACTGCTTGTACGTGGGGTCGCCCTCGGGCACCTTCACGTACTTGTCGCCGAGCTTGCCCGCCGAGTCGGACTTGCCCCAGAAGGCCGCGCTCGCCTTGAGGTAGAGCTGCTCGCCCACCCGCAGCAGCTGGAAGGTGTCGTCCTTCGACTTCAGCTCGCCGGAGCCGCCGTCCTTCCCCAGCCGCATGTCGAGCGTGAAGGACTTGCCGCCGCTGACGAGCGTGCCGGACAGGTGCACCGAGTCGGCGGCGCCGGCCGCGGCCTTCGCCTTGTTCTCGATCTGGTCGGCGGACAGCTTGCCGACCCCGTTGGTGCCCTCGTCGGGGTCCGGCCCGCAGCCCGCGCCGGTGACGGCCAGGCCCGCGAACAGGACACCGACGAAGGCCGCCCGGCGCAGCCGTGCGGCGGGGAGGTAGGCAGTCACGGGCGGGTACCTCTCGTCGTGCGGTTTCGAGCAGCAGGCAGCGTACCCGGCCGTAGCTCCCGTGCCGGGCGGGTGGTCGGCCCTCCTTCCCCGGCCGCCCCCGGGCGGACCGCCCCACCAGGACGCCCTCCCGGGGCACGGGCTAGCCTGAGGGGCGGCAGGACTGAGGATCGACGCTCTAGGAGGCGCTCGCATGGCTGGTGGCGCCCCACGGATCTTCGTCTCGCATCTGTCGGGTGTGCCCGTTTTCGACCCTGCCGGCGACCAGGTGGGCCGCGTCCGCGACCTCGTCGCGATGCTGCGCGTCGGCGGCCGTCCGCCACGGCTGCTGGGCCTGGTGGTCGAGGTGGTCAGCCGGCGCCGGATCTTCCTCCCGATGACGCGGGTGACGGGCGTCGAGTCCGGACAGGTCATCACCACCGGTGTCGTCAACATGCGGCGCTTCGAGCAGCGGCCCACCGAGCGGCTGGTCCTCGGTGAACTGCTGGACCGCCGGGTGACGCTGGTGGCCACCGGCGAGGAGGTCACCGTCCTCGACGTGGCCATCCAGCAGCTGCCGGCCCGCCGCGACTGGGAGATCGACAAGATCTTCGTACGGAAGGGCAAGGGCGGCGCGCTGCGTCGGCGCGGCGAGACCCTGACCGTGGAGTGGTCGGCGGTGACCGGCTTCTCGCTGGAGGAGGAGGGCCAGGGCGCCGAGAACCTGGTGGCCACCTTCGAGCAGATGCGCCCGGCCGACGTGGCGAACGTCCTGCACCACCTGACGCCGAAGCGGCGCGCCGAGGTGGCCAACGCCCTCGACGACGACCGGCTCGCGGACGTCATGGAGGAGCTGCCCGAGGACGAGCAGGTGGAGATCCTCGGCAAGCTGAAGGAGGAGCGCGCCGCGGACGTCCTGGAGGCGATGGACCCGGACGACGCGGCCGACCTGCTCTCGGAGCTCCCGGAGGACGACAAGGAGCGGCTGCTGACGCTGATGCAGCCGGACGACGCGGCCGACGTGCGCCGTCTGCTGTCGTACGAGGAGAACACCGCGGGCGGTCTGATGACCACCGAGCCGATCGTGCTGCGCCCGGACGCGACGGTCGCGGACGCGCTGGCCCGCGTACGGCAGTCGGACCTGTCGCCGGCGCTGGCCGCGCAGGTGTACGTGTGCCGGCCGCCGGACGAGACGCCGACGGGCAAGTACCTGGGCACGGTGCACTTCCAGCGGCTGCTGCGGGACCCCCCGTTCACGCTGGTGAGCTCGATCGCGGACACGGGCCTGCCGCCGCTGCGCCCGGACGCCTCGCTGCCGGCGGTGACGAGCTACCTGGCGGCGTACAACATGGTCGCCGTGCCGGTCGTCGACGAGAGCGGTTCGCTGCTGGGCGCGGTGACCGTGGACGACGTACTGGACCACCTGCTGCCCGAAGACTGGCGGGAGACGGACTTCCACTCCGAGGAGGCCGTGCGTGGCCACTGAGCGGGGGCGCGGGGATCGCGACGGGGCACGTGAGCGGCGCCGGGAGCAGATCCGGGAGCGGCGCGAGCAGGCGCGGCTCCAGTCGCGCGAGCACGGGCTCGCCGAGGCCAACGACCGGGCCGAGCGTGCGGAGCGGGCGGCGGAGCGCGCCGAGCGCACCAAGGCCGGGCACTCGACCGGATCGAGTGCGCTGACGCGCTCGCGGGTCCGCCTCGACCAGCCGCGGGCGCCGCGCCGCTCGCTGCTGCCCGAGTACGACCCGGAGGCCTTCGGGCGGCTGTCGGAGCGGGTGGCGCGGTTCCTCGGCACGGGCCGGTTCATCGTCTGGATGACCCTGGTCATCATCGTGTGGGTGCTGTGGAACATCTTCGCGCCCGACCACCTGCGGTTCGACCAGTACCCGTTCATCTTCCTGACGCTGATGCTGTCGCTGCAGGCCTCGTACGCCGCCCCGCTGATCCTGCTCGCGCAGAACCGGCAGGACGACCGCGACCGGGTCAACCTGGAGCAGGACCGCAAGCAGAACGAGCGCTCCATCGCCGACACCGAGTACCTGACCCGGGAGATCGCCGCCCTGCGGATGGGCCTGGGCGAGGTCGCGACCCGCGACTGGATCCGGTCGGAGTTCCAGGACCTGATCAAGGAGATGGACGAGCGGCGCCTATTCCCGCTCGAGAGTGACGAAGGCGACCGCTAGCGGCCTTTCCTGAGGCAGGCTACCGAGCCGTACCATCGGGACATGGCTACCGACACAAGCTCCGCCGCCGTGCCAGAGCAGGATGCGATCCTCGACGCGCTGGCGACGGTGAACGACCCCGAGATCCACCGGCCGATCACCGAGCTCGGCATGGTCAAATCGGTGGAGATCGGCGACGGCGGCGAGGTCGCCGTCACGGTGTACCTCACCGTGTCGGGCTGCCCCATGCGCGAGACGATCACCAAGAACGTCACCGAGGCCGTCGAGCGGGTCGCGGGCGTCACCTCGGTCGCCGTCACGCTGGACGTGATGAGCGACGAGCAGCGCAAGGAGCTGGCGGCCTCCCTGCGCGGCGGCACCGCCGAGCGCGAGGTCCCGTTCGCCAAGCCGGGCTCGCTGACCCGCGTCTACGCGGTCGCGTCCGGCAAGGGCGGCGTCGGCAAGTCGTCGGTGACGGTGAACCTGGCCGCGGCGATGGCCGCGGACGGTCTGAAGGTCGGCGTCGTGGACGCGGACATCTACGGTCACAGCGTGCCGCGCATGCTGGGTGTGGACGGCCGCCCGACCCAGGTCGAGAACATGATCATGCCGCCGTCGGCGTACGGCGTGAAGGTCATCTCCATCGGCATGTTCACCCCGGGCAACGCGCCGGTGGTGTGGCGCGGGCCGATGCTCCACCGCGCACTGCAGCAGTTCCTGGCGGACGTCTTCTGGGGCGACCTGGACGTGCTGCTGCTGGACCTGCCGCCGGGTACGGGCGACATCGCGATCTCCGTGGCCCAACTGGTGCCGAACGCGGAGATCCTGGTCGTGACCACCCCGCAGCAGGCCGCGGCCGAGGTCGCGGAGCGGGCCGGCTCGATCGCCGTGCAGACGCACCAGAAGATCGTCGGTGTCGTCGAGAACATGTCCGGGCTGCCGTGCCCGCACTGCGACGAGATGGTCGACGTGTTCGGCTCGGGCGGTGGCCAGAAGGTCGCCGACGGCCTCACCAAGACGGTCGGCGCGACCGTCCCGGTGCTCGGCTCCATCCCGATCGACGTGCGGCTGCGCGAGGGCGGCGATGAGGGCAAGCCCGTCGTCCTGTCGGACCCGGACTCCCCGGCCGGTGCGGCGCTGCGTTCGATCGCGGGCAAGCTGGGCGGCCGTGCGCGCGGCCTGGCCGGTATGTCGCTGGGCATCACCCCGCGCAACAAGTTCTAGATCTCCTGCCCGGATCCGGGCCGCGCAGCGTGAAGGGCACCACCGGCCGGCGGTGCCCTTTCCCGTACTGCTCCCCGTGCCTCGTACCGCGTACCGCTACTCGTACGAGGCGATGTCGCCGATCACCGAGAAGCCGAGCCCGTACGCGCTCATGCCGCGCCCGTACGCGCCCAGGTGCACCCCGCCCCGGGTGGAGCCGGCGAGCACCCAGCCGAACTCGGACTCGCGGTAGTGGAACGGCGTCGGCTCCCCGTCGACGGGGAGCGAGAGCGTCGACCAGTCCGCGCCGTCGAGGTCGTCGGCGAGCTCCCACGCGGCCTCGGTCTGCTGGTCGAGCCAGTCGTCGCGCAGGGTGTGGTCCATCTGGCCGGGCCAGCTGTACGCCAGCAGCCCGGAGCCGGCCAGCCAGGCCGCCGAGGAGACCGAGGTGGCCTCCAGGACGCCGGTGCCGTCGCTGCTGCGGCGCAGCGGGTTGCTCGCGACGGTGACGACCACCGCGAAGCGCTCCTTCTCGCCGGTGGCGATCTCTCCGCGCGCGGAGGGCTCGTCGCCGTGGCCGGTGGAACCGTGCTCGACGGTGCCGTCGGCGCCGGTGCCCACCTGCATGAGCCAGCGGGGGCCCGTGAAGGCCCCGTCCAGCCCGTACCAGGGGAAATCGGCCCGCAGGTACCCCTCGGCCGTCCGGCGGGCCGCCGGGACGGGTGCAGCGGCCTCCTGGGGCTGTGCGGGGGCGGGCTGCGGGGGTGCAGCGGCTGGTTCTGCTGGTGCGGCAGCGGGAGCGGGCGCCTCGGCGGGCTGCACCCCTACCCGGCTACTGCTCGTCGTCTCCATCGATGCGGCCTCTCGTTCCGTGGGGTCCGGAACGGCCCTCCCCCACATCTCGTCGGGGGGACCCCCACCCTGGGGCCTCCTGGGTCCGGACTCATGGAGGATAGCCACCGGACCCCGGATCGCCGGGAAGGCTCGAACTCAGGTGGCGTCGGCGTCGTACGGGGTGCGCTGGTCGGCGGCCGGGGCGGCGGGCTTCTTCAGCAGGTCCGGGCCGGTGGCGGCGGGCGCGGCGGAGGTGGCGGTGGCGGCGGGCGCGGCGGAGGTGCCGGCGGCGGCCGGGGCGGGGTCAGCCTCCCGGCTGTTCACGGCGTCGGTGACGTCGTTCAGCTCCTTGCGGAGATCGAAGCTGCTGCGGATCTCCCGGAGGTCCTCGTTCTCGGTCAGCTGCTTGCGGATGAACGTCTTCGGGTTCAGGTCCTCGAACTCGAAGTCCTTGAACTCGGGACCGAGTTCGGACCGGATGTCCTGCTTGGCGCTGTCGGAGAACGCGCGGATCTTCCGGATGACCCCGGTGACGTCCTGGATCACCTTGGGCAGCTTTTCCGGGCCGAAGATGAGAATGGCGAGCACCACGATCGTGACCAGCTCGAGTGCGCCTATGTCGTTGAACACCTTGCCGCTCCTCGGCTCTCTTCACTTCGGGCCACGACACACGGTACCCGGCGTTGCCGACGGGCCCATACATCGGTGCTGCATCAGCCTCGGTTTCTCCATCTGGTCATGATCCGTTCGCCGAACCGAGGACCAGCTCCAGGGTGCGCTCCCGGCCGTCGCGCAGCACGGTCAGGGTGAGCGGATCACCCGGGCGGTGGGCCCGGATCTTGATGACGAGCTCGTCGCCGCCGTGCACGCGTACGCCGTCCACCTTGGTGATCACGTCGCCGCCCTGGATCCCGGCGCGGGCCCCGGGGCCGTCGGGGGTGACGGCCGGCTTGCCGCCCTCTCCCTTGGCGCCCACGCGGGCCCCGTCGCCCGTGTACTCCATGTCGAGGGTGACGCCGATGACGGGGTGGGTGGCGTGGCCGGTGCGGATGAGCTCCTCGGCGACGCGCTTGCCCTGGTTGACCGGGATGGCGAAGCCGAGCCCGATGCTGCCGCTCTGCTTCTCGGGGTCCCCCTTGTCGGCCCCCCGGATCGCGCTGTTGATGCCGATCACGCGGGCCTTGGCGTCGAGGAGCGGGCCGCCGGAGTTGCCGGGGTTGATGGGGGCGTCGGTCTGGAGGGCGTCGACGTAGCTGATGTCGCTGCCGTCGCCCTTGTCGCCGCCCGCGGTGATGGGCCGGCCGGTGGCGCTGATGATGCCGGCGGTGACGGTGTTGGAGAGGTCGAAGGGCGCGCCGATGGCCACCACCGGGTCGCCGACCTTCACGTTCTCGGAGTTGCCGAGGGAGAGCGGTTGCAGGCCCCGTACGCCTTCGACCTTGACCACGGCCAGGTCGTAGCCGCCGTCCCGGCCGACCAGTTCGGCGGCGACGCTCTCACCGGTGCTGAAGGTGACCGTTATGTCCTTGGCGTCGGCGACGACGTGGTTGTTGGTGAGGATGTGGCCCTGCTGGTCGAGTACGAAGCCGGTTCCCGTGCCGCCGCCCCCGCTGCCGCGGACGTGCAGGGTCACGACGCCGGGCAGCGCGGTGGCGGCGATCCCGGCCACGCTCTCGGGGGCGCGGCCCTTGCTCTCGACGGCGGCCTGCGGGAGTTCGAGGCGGGTGCTGCTCTGCCGCTCGGCGAGGACGCCGAGCCAGCCGCCGACGCCTCCGGCGAGGAGGGCGATCCCGAGGCCGAGGGCCACGGCGTGGCGCAGGCGGATGCCGCGGCCGGCCGGTGCCTTGCCCTGGTCGGCGACCTGGAGGGGCCGGCCGGCCCAGGGGTCGTACCGCGGCCCCGGCTCCGGAGTCTGTGGCGCGGGCTCGGCCGCCGGAGCGGAATCCTCTGTTCCCGGCACGGCATCCGACCCGGACTCCGCCCCGGCCGCTGCCGCCGGGGCGGCGGGGCGGCTCCACCACGACGGAGCCGTGTCGGACTGCTGCTGGTCGGCCATGGGCGCTCCCCTCGGGTCCCCCGGAAGGGGGCACCTCCCAGCGGTGGCTGGGGGGAGAGTCCGGGGAGTACCTGTAGCACCGCCGGGCGGCGCATCTGCCGCAGATTCAACCAGGTCCCCCGCCCGGGGCCACACCCCCGGTCCCCTGCTGCCGGGGGCCGGGGAGCGGGCACGTCAGTGCGTCAGCAGGTCAGCGGGTCAGGGAGACCGGGCGGGGAGACGCGGAGATCGACGGATGGACCGGCGGCAGCGGGCCCGTGGGCCGCGGGCCGGCAACGAACCCCGGGGTGGGCGCCCGGTCCCGGACCACCGCATCGGCCACCGGCACCGCGGGGCCGGGCCGCGACGCCGGGACCTCGCCCCGCACGTTCGGCTCGAGGGTGTCGACCGGCAGCGAGCCGCCCAGCGCGATCGCGGCCAGCGAGACCGCCCCGGCCGCCACGAACGCGAGACGGTGGCGCGGACGCCCCACCTCGTGTATGCGGAAGCCCTGCTGCGGTGCGGCCGGTGCCACGTACCCGAAGAGCTCCGCCCCGGGCGGAGCGGACGGCCCGTCGGGACCGTCGCCCGGCAGCCCCTGCAACCGTGCCAGCAGCCCGGCCGACAGCGGCGGCGGCGCGCTCTCCACGAACAGGCTCTTCACGCGGCGCTGCGCATCGGCCTCGGCCTTGCACTTGGCGCACGTGGCCAGATGCGCCAGGACCCGCTCGCGCACGTCATGGCTCAGCTCCCCGTCGACCAGGGCGGCGAGACGGTCGCCCAGGTGCTGTTCGGCGGGAGACGGACTGACTCCGCTCACTCGGCTCCGCCCTCTCCCCCGGCACCCGGCGCGCCCACCGCCACTCCCGCCAGCGCACGCTGCTCGGCACGGGCCTCGGGAGACCGGTGCTTGAGCGCCTTGCGCAGATGCGAACGGCCTCGGTGGATGCGGCTGCGCACGGTGCCGAGCTTCACGCCCAGCGTGGCCGCGATCTCCTCGTACGACAGGCCCTCGATGTCGCACAGCACCACGGCCGCGCGGAACTCGGGCGCAAGGGTGTCCAGCGCCTGCTGCACGTCCGCGTCGAAGTGGGTGTCGTGGAGGACCTGTTGCGGGGACGGCTCACGGCTCGGCAGCCGCTCGGCGGCATCGTCGGCGAGCGCGTCGAAGCGGATCCGCTGCTTGCGGCGGACCATGTCCAGGAACAGGTTGGTGGTGATCCGGTGCAGCCAGCCCTCGAACGTGCCCGGCGTGTACGTGGACAGCGAGCGGAAGACGCGGACGAAGACCTCCTGGGTCAGGTCCTCGGCGTCGTGCTGGTTGCCCGTCAGGCGGTAGGCGAGGCGGTAGACCCGCGCACTGTGCGTGCTGACGATCTCCTCCCATGAGGGAGGCGTCCACGCCTGGGTGCCCGCATCGGCGGCAAAGGTCGCGGTGGTTGCGGTGGCATTGGTGTGGAAGCGGTCAGCAATGTTGGTCACGGATTTCGGCTCACCCGCCGACCAGAAGAGGCGTCTGAATACGCCCCCACGATCCACAGGCGCAGCCGCACCTCCCCTATCGGCTCTGGTGGTGTCCAGTGGAGTCCCTACCATAGCCACCCCTCCCGTCAGCTCCGGATAAGCATTTTTGCAGTAACTTTGCACGTGCCTTCGATACGCCGGGCCGTCGATCTGCCCGGTGCCGTCCCCATCTATCCCGGGTGCGCCCTGCCCGTACGCCCCTTTTGCCGCGCTCGGTCTTTCCGCCGCTGTTTTCTTCAACGCCCGGTCCCATCTGCGGGTTCCCGACGTCAACGGATACAGTCACCGTTGCGCCAACTATGGGGACAGGAGAGGGTCATTACCGGCAACCGGCAGACGAGCTGGGCGTTCGCCGACGCGTTTGTCGCCGAGGACGACGCTCTGCGGTGGGCCCGCGACCGGGCCAGGGAAGCGGGCCTGCGCTCCGTCTCCCCCGGCACCGGGGCCGCGCTGCGCCTGCTCGCCGCCACCGCGGACGCCAAAGCGGTCGCCGAGATCGGCACCGGCACCGGCGTCTCCGGCATCCACCTCCTCCACGGCATGCGCCCCGACGGGGTGCTGACCACCGTGGATCCCGAGGCCGACCGGCAGGCCTTCGCCCGCCAGGCCTTCCGCGCCGCCGGCTTCGCGGGCAACCGCGCCCGGTTCATCCCCGGCCGCGCACTCGACGTACTCCCCCGGCTCGCCGACGGCGGGTACGACCTCGTCTTCTGCGACGGGGACCCGTCCGAGTCCCTCGACTACCTCGCCGAATCGTTGCGCCTGCTGCGCCCCGGCGGCCTGGTGTGCTTCGAGGGGGTCTTCTCCGACGGCCGCACCGTCGACTCCGCGGCCCAGCAGATCGAGGTGCTGCGCGTACGCGAGCTGCTGCGCAGCGTCCGGGAGAGCCCGGCACTGGAGGCGGCCCTGCTCCCGGTGGGCGACGGCCTGCTGTGCGCGGTCCGGCGCTGAGACCGGTACGCCCCGTACCGCCGGGCCGGCCGGCCGCCGGAAACAACGCTGCCCCGGCCGCGGGAAGCGGACGGGGCAGCGCAGAGAATACAGAGAATGCAGATGGTGCGCGGTGCTGCCGACGGGTTAGCCGACGACCTTCTTCAGGGCGTCACCCAGGGCGTCCGCCTCGTCCGGAGTCAGCTCGACGACGAGCCGACCGCCGCCCTCGAGCGGTACGCGCATGACGATGCCCCGCCCCTCCTTGGTGACCTCGAGCGGGCCGTCGCCCGTCCGCGGCTTCATGGCCGCCATGCTCGTTCCCCTTCCTGAAACCAGCTCATCGTCAGCCGACGGCCCCATTCAGGCGCCTGGAACCCGGCATCGAACACATTGCTTCTTGGCCATTATCCCGCATGTCAGGACCCGATGACCAACATCGGCAGGGAACGCTTGCGCAACGCGCTCGACCAAAACCACTCATTTCGGGGATGTGCCTGCGATACTTCGCCGCCGCACCCTGCGTCTGCCCTCCGCTTTCTTTGACGCACATCACATGCCCCGGGACGGTCCGGTCCGCCATGCTGGCCCTTGCACCGGCCGGTACCGGCCGGTAGCCAAGCCTGCGACGAAGGGGGACCCCCTGCCATGGCCGACAGCGTGCTCTACGAAGTGACCGACGGACTCGCGAAAATCACGATCAACCGTCCCGACGCCATGAACGCGATGAACACCGAGGCCAAGGTCGCGCTCCGCGACGCGGTCCAGGCGGCGGCCGCGGACACGGCCGTCCGCGCGGTGCTGCTGACCGCGGCCGGCAACCGGGCCTTCTGCGTCGGCCAGGACCTCAAGGAGCACATCGGGAACCTGGCGGCGGACCGCGAGAACGGTTCCTCGCTGACCATGAGCACGGTCGCGGACCACTACAACCCGATCGTGCGCGCCCTGACCGAGATGCCCAAGCCGGTGGTGGCGGGCGTCAACGGCGTCGCGGCCGGAGCGGGCTTCGGCTTCGCGCTGGCGGCGGACTTCCGGGTCGTCGCCGACACGGCCTCCTTCAACACCTCCTTCGCGGGGGTGGCGCTCACCGCGGACTCGGGCGTCTCCTGGACCCTCCCCCGCCTGATCGGCGCCTCCCGGGCCTCCGACCTGCTGCTCTTCCCCCGCTCCGTGAAGGCGCAGGAGGCATACGAGCTCGGCATCGTGAACCGTCTGGTCCCCTCGGACTCCCTGCACGCCGAGGCCGAGGCGGTGGCCCGCACCCTGGCGGCCGGCCCGACGGTGGCCTACGCGGCCCTGAAGGAGTCCCTGGCCTACGGGGCCTCCCACTCGCTGGCGGAGGCCCTGTCCCACGAGGACACCCTGCAGGCCCGCGCGGGCGCCTCCGAGGACCACTCCATCGCCGTCGAGGCCTTCCTCGCCAAGCAGCCGCCGAAGTACCTGGGCCGCTGAGCCCGACGCCCCCGCCGCCGCCTGCCCCCGCCGCCTCTCAGGCGGGGGTACGGGCGGCGCAGGCGGCCAGGTGGTCGTTGACCAGCCCGCAGGCCTGCATCAGGGCGTAGGCCGTCGTGGGGCCGACGAAGCGGATCCCGGCCTTCTTCAGGGCCTTGGACAGGGCCGTGGACTCGGGCGTCACCGCCGGGACTTCGGAGATCGCCTCGGGGGCCGGGCGGCCCGGCTCCGGCACGTGCGACCAGATCAGGGCGTCCAGTTCGCCCGGCTCCCACCCCGCCAGGACCTTCGCGTTGGCGAGCGTGGCCTCGATCTTGGCCCGGTTGCGGATGATCCCCTCGTCCGCGAGCAGCCGCTCCGCGTCGGCCGGCCCGAATTCCGCGACCTCGGCGATCACGAAGCCCGAGAAGGCCGTACGGAAGGCCTCCCGCCGCCGCAGGATCGTCAGCCAGGACAGCCCGGACTGGAAGGCCTCCAGGCACAGCCGCTCGTACAGGGCGTCGTCCCCGTGCACCGCGCGGCCCCACTCCGTGTCGTGGTACGCGATGTAGTCCTCGGTGGCCAGGGCCCACGGGCAGCGCAGGCTCCCGTCCGGACCGGCGACCGCCGTCACTGCCCCTCCTTGTGCAGGTCGACCGCGGCCGGGCCCTGCACGCGGCTGTGCGCGGCCGCAGCCGTCAGCTCCGCGATCCGCGCGTCCCGCTCGGCGAGTTCCGCCGCGAGCCGCTCCAGTACGTCGTCCACCTCGGCCATCCGGTACCCGCGCGGCGCGACCGGCAGCCGAAGCGCGTCGATGTCGGCCCGTACGACCGGGCGGCTCTCCGGCAGCGCGTCGGCCACCCGGTCCGGCTCCGCCTCCGGCAGCACGGCCTCGGAACCACCGCCCACCACGGCCAGGGTGACCGCCGCGACGACCACGACCAGCGCGATCAGCAAGAACCAGAACACGAGCAACTCCCTGAGAGACATCGGCCCACCGGCCACCAGGTTAAGGTCGCAGCGAGGCGCGAGGGCCGCCGGAGGAGGAAAGAACGGGATGCTGCGACTGGGCAGGCGCGAGTTCGACACCCACGAGCCGGTGATCATGGCCATCGTGAACCGGACTCCGGACTCCTTCTACGACCAGGGCGCGACGTTCCGCGACGAGCCCGCGCTGGACCGGGTCGAGCAGGCGGTCGCCGAGGGCGCCGCGATCATCGACATCGGCGGGGTCAAGGCGGGCCCCGGCGAGCACGTGGACGCGGTCGAGGAGGCCCGGCGCACGGTCGGCTTCGTGGCGGAGGTACGGCGCCGCCACCCGGACGTGGTGATCAGCGTCGACACCTGGCGGCACGAGGTCGGCGAGGCGGTCTGCGAGGCCGGGGCGGATCTGCTGAACGACGCCTGGGGCGGCGCGGACCCGAAGCTGGCGGAGGTCGCCGCACGCCACGGCGTCGGCCTGGTCTGCACCCACGCGGGCGGGGTCGAGCCGCGCACCCGGCCGCACCGGACGACGTACGACGACGTGATGGCGGACATCCTGCGGGTCACGGTGGGACTGGCCGAACGCGCGGCCGCGCTGGGGGTCCGCCGGGACGCGATCATGATCGACCCGGGCCACGACTTCGGGAAGAACACCCGCCACTCGCTGGAGGCCACCCGCCGCCTGGGCGAGATGACCGACTCGGGCTGGCCGGTGCTGGTCTCCCTGTCCAACAAGGACTTCGTCGGCGAGACCCTCGACAAGCCGGTCAAGGAGCGCCTGTTGGGCACCCTGGCCACGACGGCCGTCTCGGCCTGGCTGGGCGCCCAGGTCTACCGCGTCCACGAGGTGGCGGAGACCCGGCAGATCCTGGATATGGTCCGCTCGATCCAGGGCCACCGCCCCCCGGCAGTAGCCCGCCGCGGACTGGCCTGAGCCCGACGGCCGGAGGCCGACGCAGCCGCTCGAAGCCGGTAAGGCGCCCCGGCGCCGCACCGCGCGAGAGCGGCGTCGAGAAGGGGCTCCTGGATATGGTCCGCTCGATCCAGGGCCACCGCCCCCCGGCAGTAGCCCGCCGCGGACTGGCCTGAGCGGCATCACGAAGAGCCCCCGGCGATTGTCCGCCGGGGGCTTGCGCAACGGCTACTTGCTGACTTCCTTGGTCACGAGCGCGATCGCCTCGTCCACGTTGTCCGTGACGTGGAAGAGGTACAGATCGCGCTCCGAGGCCTTGCCCTGCGCGATCACCGTGTGCTTGAGCCAGTCGACCAGGCCGGACCAGTACTCCGTCCCGAACAGCACGATCGGGAACCGGGTGATCTTCTGGGTCTGCACCAGGGTCAGGGCCTCGAACAGCTCGTCCAGCGTGCCGAGTCCGCCCGGCAGGACCACGAAGCCCTGGCTGTACTTCACGAACATCGTCTTGCGGACGAAGAAGTACCGGAAGTTCAGACCGAGATCCACGTGCTGGTTGAGCCCCTGTTCGAAGGGCAGCTCGATGCCCAGGCCCACGGAGATGCCGTTGGCCTCCCGGGCTCCCTTGTTGGCCGCCTCCATCGCGCCCGGACCGCCGCCCGTGATCACCGCGAAGCCCGCCTCGACGAGCGCGCTGCCGATCTGCACGCCGGCCTCGTACTCCGGCGAGCCGGCGGGCGTACGGGCCGAGCCGAACACGCTGATCGCCGGCGGCAGCTCCGCCAGCGTCCCGAAGCCCTCGATGAACTCCGACTGGATGCGCAGGACCCGCCAGGGATCGGTGTGCACCCACTCGGAAGGCCCGGCCGAATCCAGCAGCCGCTGGTCCGTCGTACTGCCCGCCTGCACCTGGCTCCGCCTGCGCAGCACCGGCCCGAGCTGCTGCTCCTCGGGTCGACGACGAGCGTTGCCTTCGGGGTTGCCCATGATGTGCTCCCTCCTGCTGATCGTTGGATCAGGGTAGGCGCACAAAGGTGACGGCAAGCGGAATTCAGGTGGTCAGCCAGGCGCGGAGTCGTTCCTCGCAGTGGAGGATCGCCTTGGTCTCCACCCGCTCGTCCACCTTGTGGGCCAGCAGGGCGTCGCCCGGGCCGTAGTTCACCGCCGGGACGCCGATGGCGCTGAAGCGGGACACGTCCGTCCAGCCGAACTTCGGCATGGCGCGGCCGCCGACCGCCTCCATGAAGGCCGCCGCCGCGGGGTGGGAGAGGCCGGGGAGGGCGCCGCCGGAGAAGTCGTCGATCACGAACTCCTCGACGCCGCAGTCCGCGAAGACCTCCCGGACGTGGGCGATCGCGTCGTCCATGCTGCGGTCGGGGGCGAAGCGGAAGTTGACCGTCACCGTGCACGCGTCGGGGATGACGTTGTTGGCGACGCCGCCCTCGATGCGGACCGCGTTGAGGCCCTCGTGGTATTCGAGGCCGTCGATGACGGGCTTGCGGGGCTCGTACGCCGCGAGTTTGGCGAGAATCGGGCTCGCCGCGTGGATGGCGTTGGAGCCCATCCAGCTGCGCGCGGAGTGGGCGCGCTCGCCGGAGGTGCGGAGCAGGACGCGCAGGGTGCCCTGGCAGCCGCCCTCGACCTCGGCGTTCGACGGCTCCAGCAGGACCGCGAAGTCACCGGTCAGCCAGTCGGGGTGGGTCTCGGCGACCTTGCCCAGGCCGTTGAGGTCGGCGGCGACCTCCTCCTGGTCGTAGAAGACGAAGGTGAGGTCGCGGTTGGGCTCGGGCACGGTCGCGGCGATGCGCAGCTGTACGGCGACGCCGGACTTCATGTCGGTCGTTCCGCAGCCCCACAGGACGTCATTCTCGTCCAGACGGGACGGGACGTTGTCGGCGATCGGCACGGTGTCGAGGTGGCCGGCGAGGACGACGCGCTCGGCCCTGCCGAGGTTCGTGCGGGCCACGACGTTGTTGCCGTACCGGTCGACCGTGAGGTGCGGGAGGGCGCGCAGCGCCTGCTCCACCAGATCGGCGAGGACCTTTTCGTCGCCGCTCACGGACGGGATGTCGACGAGCCGGGCGGTCAGCTCGGCGGCGTCCAGGGTGAGGTCCAGCTCGGATTCGGACATGGCTCTGACCCTAACGCCCCGGGCTGCGACGAACCTCCCACGTCCGGCCGGTGGACGCGCCGCGTGGCTCAAGTACGGTGGGCGGCGTGTCCCAGAGCGATCACCCCCGCCCTCGCCGCCGCCGGCCGCTGCTCAAAGTCGCCGGTGCGTTCGTGCTGCTCGCGCTGATCGGCTACTTCGCCGTGCAGTACAACTCGACGAACGGCGGTGGCGGTGCCCCGCACTGCACGGCCGGCCCGCGGACGGGCTCGGGCGGTGTCGACATGACCCCCGAGCAGGCGGCCAACGCGGCGACGATAGCCGCGGTCGGCGTGGCCAAGGGCCTGCCGGACCGGGCCGTGACCATCGCGCTGGCGACCGCGATGCAGGAGTCGGCGCTGCGCAACCTCGACCACGGCGACCGGGATTCGCTCGGCCTGTTCCAGCAGCGGCCCTCGCAGGGCTGGGGCACTCGGGAGCAGATCATGGACCCGGTGTACTCGGCCGGGATCTTCTACGAGCGCCTCGTCGCGATCAAGGGGTACTCGCGGCTCCCGCTGACGGAGGCCGCGCAGCAGGTGCAGCTCAGCGGCTTCCCCCAGGCGTACGCGAAGCACGAGCCGGACGCGACCGTCCTGACGGCCGCCTTCGCCGGTGACGGCGAGCTCACCTGCGGCGGGCCGGCGCCCACCGCGCCGGGCAACCCGGAGAAGGTGCGGACGGAGCTCACCCGGATCTTCGCCAAGGACAAGACGCACACCGCTCCGGCGCAGCCGAGCCGGACGCAGGACGCGGCCGGGAAGGTCAAGGAGGCCGAGGTGACCTTCGTCGAGAAGCGGGACGGCGGCGCGTCCGCGGCGCGCGGCAGCAAGGCGATGGCGGGCTGGGCGGTGGCCAACTCCCGCGGGATGGGCATCGCCCGGGTCTCGTACGGCCGGCAGGGCTGGGTGGCGGGCGAGGCGAAGGGCAAGTGGCAGCAGCAGGCCGGCCAGGGGGCGAAGGCCGGCGCCGGCGATCCCCGCGACGCGGAGCCCGGCGCGGTACGGATCTTCGTCGCCCAGTGACCCGGCGTTCCTCCGGGCCGGCGTTCCGCTGCCCGGGCGCCCGCTGACGCGCCGACCGCGCCGCACGGTCGCCTGTACGAGACGTCCCCCGCACGGGGGTGACCCGGCGGGCGGCCCGATCCGCCCCCGGGCGGAAGGAAGCCCTGGTCGGCGCACATTCAATGAGCTTGTCGCGGAAGCCGATTAAACGATGCGTTACTGATCCTTTACCCGGTGGCTCCGCAACTCCACCCACCCCCCGAGCGGTTGTACACGGCGTACTCAGCCGCTACCGCTTAGGAGCATCATGTCCCTCCCCCTGACCCGCCGGATCGCCCGTACCGCGCTGCTGCTCGCAGCCGGGGCAGCTCCCGTGGTCGGTGCGGCCGGCGCGGCCAGCGCCGCGGGCCTGGAGTCCGTGCCGCAGCTGGGCGCCCTCACGAGCCCGGACACCGCGGGCGACGTGGTCGGCACCGGTGAGGCCGCCGCCGCCACCGCGACGGGCACCGCCGCCAAGGCCGTACCCGGCGCCCCCACCGAGGTCACCGACACCGCGGGCGCCCTGCTCGGCGGTCTGCCGGCCAAGGGCCTGCCGACCGGTGAGCTGCCGACCGGCAACCTGACCGGCGCGGTTCCCACCCAGGGGCTGCCGCTGGGCGGCCTCCCGCTGGGCGGCTGATCCGCCGCAAGCAGGAACGCCGAGGGGCCGGGAGTGCGCACTCCCGGCCCCTCGGGCTGTCTGCGGGTCCCGGACCGGACCCGGACCGGCGCGGAGGCGGCGGATCAGGCGAGGCGCTTGACCGCCGCGTCGACGCGCTCGTCCGTGGCCGTGAAGGCGACGCGGACGAACTGCGCGCCCGCCTCGCCGTAGAAGTCGCCCGGCGCGACCAGGATGCCCAGCTCGGCGAGGTGCGCGACCGTCTCCCAGCAGGGCTCGTCCCGGGTCACCCACAGGTAGAGGCTGGCCTCGCTGTGCTCGACCCGGAAGCCGTGCGACTCCAGGGCCGCCCGCAGCGCCGCGCGCCGCGCGGCGTAGCGCCCGCGCTGCTCCTCGACGTGCGCGTCGTCGCCGAGCGCGGCGACCGTGGCCGCCTGCACCGGGGCCGGGGTCATCATGCCGCCGTGCTTGCGGATCTCCAGCAGTTCGCCGAGCACGCCGGCGTCACCGGCGATGAAAGCGGCCCGGTAGCCCGCCAGGTTGGAGCGCTTGGAGAGGGAGTGGACGGCGACGATGCCCTCGTACGAGCCGCCGCAGACGTCGTCGTGCAGGACGGAGACCGGCTCGGCCTCCCAGCCCAGCTCCAGGTAGCACTCGTCGCTGAAGAGCAGGATCCCGTGCTCGCGCGCCCAGGCCACGATCCGGATCAGGTCTTCCTTCGGGATGACCTTCCCGGTGGGGTTGGACGGGGAGTTGAGCCACAGCAGCTTCACGCCGGCCGGGTCGAGCTCGGTCGGGTCGTCGTAGACCACCGGCTCGGCGCCGCACAGCCGCGCGCCGACCTCGTACGTCGGGTAGGCGAGCCGGGGGTACGCGACCTTGTCCCCGGCGCCCAGGCCCAGCTGGGTCGGCAGCCAGGCCACCAGCTCCTTGGAGCCGACGACCGGCAGGACGTTGCGGTGTCCGGCGGCGCTCGCGCCCAGGCGGCCCTGCAGCCAGCCGGTGATCGCGTCGCGCAGCGCGACGGTGCCCCACACCGTGGGGTAGCCGGGGGAGTCGGCGGCCGCGACGAGGGCGTCCTGGATCAGCTGCGGGACCGGGTCCACGGGCGTGCCGACCGACAGGTCGACGATGCCGTCCGGGTGGGCCGCCGCCGTCTTCTTGTACGGCTCCAGCTTGTCCCAGGGGAAGGCGGGAAGACGTGCGGATACTGCGGCCACGGTGTTCTCTGCTCTCTACTGGTGCTGGACGTACTGGACGTGCCGGTCGTACCGGACGTACGGGCAAACGACTCGGTCCCGCGCGGCACGGGGGCCGTACGGGACCGAAGCACGCGTTCTGCCGTGTGGGGCAGTGGCCGTCAGTGGCCTTCGCCCATGGGCGGCAGCGCGGCGATGAAGGGGTGATCGCGCTCGATCAGGCCCAGCTTGGAGGCACCACCGGGCGAACCGAGCTCGTCGAAGAACTCGACGTTCGCCTTGTAGTACTCCTTCCACTCTTCCGGAGTGTCGTCCTCGTAGAAGATGGCCTCGACCGGGCAGACCGGCTCACACGCACCACAGTCGACGCACTCGTCCGGGTGGATGTACAAGGACCGCTGGCCCTCGTAGATGCAGTCGACGGGGCACTCTTCGATGCATGCCTTGTCCTTGACGTCGACACAAGGCTCCGCGATGACGTAGGTCACGCTCTCGTTCCTCCTCGGTAGGGCTTTCCATATCGCGCGGGAGCGCGGCGTCGTCGATGCCCACGCCTAGTATCTCCGTTCCCGGGCACGATCCGAACAGGAGGGGCGGACAGAGCTGTGGAAATCACTGCCGGTGGGCTGCTGGAGATCCGTATTACCCCGGCTGACGTGGGTAAACGTGTCTCTGTACGACGGGTGGAGAGCGGGTGGAGCGAGTCACCGTCGTTCACCGACACGGTAGGGGTTCTCACATCCTGGAACCAAGGTGTGCTGACGATCACACGAAAGAGCGGTGAGTCCGTCCGCATCGCGGAATCGACGCTGGTGGCGGGCAAGGTCGTGCCCCCGGCACCGGCCCGGCGGAGGGGTCCCGCAGCTTCCTTCGCGGAGCTGGCGCGGGTCGGGGCGCGGGCCTGGCAGCCGCTGGAGAGCGAGCCGCTGGGCGAGTGGACGCTGCGGGCGGCCGGCGGGTTCACCCGGCGGGCCAACTCCGTGCTGCCGCTCGGCGACCCGGGAATTCCGCTGGACGAAGCACTCGCGCGGGTGACGTCCTGGTACACGGACCGCGAGCTCCCGGCATACGTGCAGACGGCGACGGGGGCGGCCGGCACCCAGGAGCTGCTGTGCGCGGAGCTGGAGCGCCGGGGCTGGGTGAACGAGGTGTCGGCGGAGGTCCGGATCGCGGCGCTGGCGCCGATCGCGGACGTCGACACCGATGCCGCCGCCGGCGCCGCCGGCGCCGCCGGCACCGCCTCGGAGGTACGGCTGACCCGTGCCCCGGACGAGGAGTGGCTCGGGCGGTACGGGCGGGTCAAGGACCCGGAGGTGGCCCGGCGGGTGCTGGTCGCGGGGCCGTCGGTGTGGTTCGCGACGCTGCCCGGCCGGGCGATCGGACGGCTGGTGGTGGACGGCCGGTGGGCCGGCTTCGCGGCGGTCGAGGTCGACCCGGCGCACCGGCGCGCGGGCCTCGGCACGACGGTGATGGCGGTGCTGGCCCGGCAGGCGCTGCAGGAGGGCGCGTCGGCGGCGTGGCTGCAGGTCGAGGCGGACAACGCGGGGGCGCGGGCGCTGTACGACGGCCTGGGCTTCGCGACGCACCACGCGTACCACCACTTCCGGGCGGCGCGATGAGCGCGGAATCCCGGGAGCGGTTCGCGGAGGAAGCCCGCTCGGAGCGGCCCGACCTGGCGCTGCTGTGCCTGCTGCTCGCCGCCGAGGCGGACCCGGAGCTGGACGAACGGGCCATGGACTGGGCTCAGATCGAGCTGGACCGGCTGGCGGGGCTGCTGCCGTACGGGCTGCGCGGCGGGAAGGCGTGGGCCTCGGCGGTGACGGAGCTGCTGGGCGGCCGGATGGGCTTCCACGGCACGCCCGGGGACTACGACCGGCTGTCGTCCTCGCTGCTGCACGAGGTGCTGCGGCGGCGCCGGGGCCTGCCGATCCTCCTGTCCGTCGTCTGGCTGGAGGTCGCACGGCGGGCGGGTGCGCCCGTGTACGGGCTGGGGCTGCCGGGGCACTTCGTGGTGGGCTTCGGGGATCCGGACGAGGGGCTGGTGGTGGACCCCTTCGCCGGAGGCGCCTCGCTGGGCGCCGGTCCGGCGGAGCTGGCCGCCGAGCCGCGCACGCCGGCCCGGACGCTGGACATCGTCCTGCGGATCCTGAACAACATCAGGGCGTGGGCCTCGGCCCGTCCCGAGCAGTCGGCGGTGGCGCTGTGGGCGCTGGACCTCTCGCTGCTCCTGCCCTCGCACCCGGCGTCGCTGCGGTACGAGCGGGCGAAGCTCCTGGTGGAGCGCGGCGAGTTCGCCTCCGGCGCGGCGGAGCTGGAGTCCTATGCGGTGGTCGTCGACGCGATCGATCCGCCGGCGGCGGCCCGCATCCGGGGCGAGGCCCTGGCAGCCCGCGCCCTGCTGAACTGACCCGGGCCCCTGCCCCGGCCGGGGTTGGCTACAGCCAGCCCTTTTCGCGGGCCACGCGGACCGCTTCCGCGCGGTTGCGGGACGCCAGCTTCTGGATCGCCGTCGAGAGGTAGTTGCGAACCGTGCCCTGGGACAGGTGCAGGCGGGCCGCCAGTTCGGCGTTCGTCGCCCCGTCCTCGGCCGCCCGCAGGATCTCCCGTTCCCGGTCGGTCAGCGGGTTCGCGCCCTCCGCCAGGGCCGCCGCCGCCAGGGTGGGGTCGATGACGCGCTCGCCGGCCAGGACCTTGCGCACCGCGTCCGCCAGCTGCGCGGCCGGGGCGTCCTTGACCAGGAACGCCGAGGCCCCCGCCTCCATCGCGCCGCGCAGGTAGCCGGGGCGGCCGAAGGTCGTGAGGACGACGATCTTGAGGTCCGGGACCGCGGTCCGCAGGGCCGCCGCCGCCTCGATGCCCGTCATGCCCGGCATCTCGATGTCGAGCAGCGCGACGTTCACGTCGTGCGCCCGGGCAGCCGCCACCACCTCGTCGCCGCGGGCGACTTGGGCCAGCACCGAGATGTCCGGCTCCAGTCCGAGGAGGGCCGCGAGGGCTTCCCGGACCATGGACTGGTCCTCCGCCAGGAGGATCCGGATGGGGCGTGCGCTCATGAGCCCGATCCTAGGGGGACGCGGGCCAGCAGGCGGAAGCCCTTCTTGCCGGACTGGCCGGCCGACAGCGTGCCGCCCACCGCCTCCAGGCGTTCCGTCAGGCCCGTCAGGCCGTTGCCCGCGGCCGAGGGGCCGCCCGCGCCGTCGTCCGCGACCGACAGCTCCACCACCGGTCCGGCCAGGGTCTGGAGGGTCTCCAGCCGGACCGTGCACCGCTGCGCCCCGCTGTGCCGGACCACGTTCGTCACCGCTTCCCGGAGCGACCAGGCCAGGGCCGACTCCACCTCCTCGGGGAGTTCCCCCACCGGCTCCCCGGGGAGGTCCGCCAGTACGCCCGCCGCCGTCAGTGCGGTCCGCGCGCCGGCCAGTTCGCCCGGCAGGGTCGGCCGCCGGTAGCCGCTCACGGCCTCCCGTACGTCGACCAGCGCCTGCCGGCTCACCTTTTCGATGTCGGCCACCTGCTGGGCCGCCTGCTCGGGGCTGCCCGGCAGCATCCGCCCCGCCAGCTCGCTCTTGAGCGTGATCAGGGACAGCGAGTGGCCGAGGAGATCGTGCAGGTCCCGGGCCATCCGCAAGCGCTCCTCGTTCGCCGCGAGCTGCGCCACCGTGGCCCGCGCCTCGCGCAGTTCCATCGTCGTCCGGATCATCGCGCGGATGCCGACCATCGCGAACCCGCCCATCAGGGCCGGGATCAGCAGTCCGGCCATGTACGCGTCGCCGCCCGGCACCGCGAGGGCCGTCAGCGCGAGCAGGGCGGTGGCGCCGGGCACCGTGAAGCGGGAGATCTCCCCCGGCAGCGCGGCGCCGGAGGAGATGGACACGTACACGAAGAGGACGAGCCATTCGCGGCCCAGGGTCAGCGACAGGATCGTGGCCTGCGCGGAGAGGACCGCCACCGAGAGCAGCACGCGCCGCACCTCGGTCTGCCGGGCGGTGCGGAAGACCAGGAGCAGGTACCAGGCGACGAAGGTCACGAGCCCCAGGCCGCCGAGCAGCCGGGCCCCGAGGCTGTGTCCGCCGCTGATCAGGTCGGTGACGGGGGCGCTGAGGTAGAACAGCCAGAGGCCGATCCACAGCGACTTCACGACCTTCTGCCGGCGGTTCTCGGGGCGGAGCCCGATCCGGGGCCCGCCCTTCATCCCCGTCATACCGGTCTCGATCACCGGCACCGTCGCGCTGCTCACGCTCGTCACACCCGTCATGCCTTCAGTGAGTCCTTGCGGTACAGCCAGGCGGCGGCACCGGTGAACAGTACGAAATACACCGCCAGGATCGCCACGTCCTTGAGGTGCGGCGCCCCGCCGAGCTCGATGGCCTGGCCGAGGCCCGCGTAGGCCCGGGTCGGCAGCCACTCGCAGATGTTCTGGAGCCACTGCGGGAAGTTGCCGGTCGGCATCCACAGGCCGCCGAGGATCGACAGGCCGAAGTAGAACAGCATCGTGATCGGGCGCACGGTGTCGCCGCTCGCGAGGTAGCCGATGGCCACGCCGAGGGCGGCGAAGACCAGGCTGCCGGCCCAGATGGAACCGGTGAGGGCGAGCCACTGCCAGGCGTCGAACCGGACGCCCTTGACGCCCGCGGCGACCGCGAACACGACGAGGATGGCGGGCAGGGAGAGCACGGCGGCGCTGGCGGTCTTGCCCAGGACGTAGCCGCGGCCGGGCAGGGCGGTCAGCCGGAGCTGGCGCACCCAGCCCTTCTCGCGCTCCTTGGCGATGCGCTCGCTGTTGCCCATCAGGACGGCGGTCAGGGCGCCGAAGGAGGCCATGGAGACCATATAGAAGGCGGGCATGGTCAGTTCGGTGCCCAGGACCTTCGTCGTGCCGTCCAGGGTGCCGCCGAGCATCAGGAAGAGGGCGGCCGGGTAGAGGACGGTGAAGAACAGGTACTTCTTGTTGCGCAGGGCGCGGCTGATCTCGAGCTTGATGAGCTTGATCGTTCCGGTGGTCAGCATGACGCGTTGGCCTCCTCGGCCTCGGTGAGGGCGATGAAAGCCTGTTCCAGGCCCAGCCCGGCGACTTCCAGGTTCCGGGGGTAGAGCCCCAGGGCGTACACGGCGTGGACGGTGGCGTCGGCGTCGCGCGACTGGAGCCTGACCGTGTCGCCGTGGCGCTCGAAGGCCGTCAGGTGCGGCAGGGCGCGCAGCGCGGCCTCGTCCACCGGGGCGTCCCCGGCGAGGTCGAAGGCGATCCGGCGGGCGCCGGCCTTGGCCTTGATCTCGGCGGCGGTGCCGTCGGCTAGCAGCCGGCCCTTGTTCAGTACCAGGACCCGGTCGGCGATCGCGTCGGCCTCTTCCAGGTAGTGCGTGGCGAAGAGGACCGTGCGGCCCTGGGCGGCCTGCTCGCGCATCGTGGCCCAGAAGGCCTGGCGGGAGGTGACGTCCATGCCGGTGGTCGGCTCGTCGAGGACGATGAGGTCGTTGCGTCCGGCCGTGGCGAGAGCGAAGCGGACGCGCTGCTCCTGGCCGCCGGAGAGCTTGTTGACCATGCGGTCGGCTATCTCGGTGATCCCGGCGCGGCTGAGCACCTCGTCCACCGGGTGGCGGCGGGGGTGCAGGGCGCAGCCGAGGGCGACGACCTCCCGTACGGTCACGTCCTCCATGAGGCCGCCGCTCTGGAGCATCGCGCCGACCCGGCCGGCCGCGACGGCCTCGCGCGGGGTGGTGCCGAAGAGGTGGACGGTGCCGGAGTCGGCGGGGCGCAGGCCCAGCAGCAGGTCGAGGGTGGAGGACTTGCCGGCGCCGTTGGGACCGAGCAGGGCGACGGTCTCCCCGGGGTGGAGTTCGAGGGAGAGGCCGTCGACGGCGCGGACCGCGCCGTAGCTCTTGGTCACGTTCTGAAAGGCCACCACGGGGCCGGCACCGGGACCGGTGTCCTGCGCGGCGGTGGTGTGCGCCGAGGTCGTCATCGTCATGACTGAAGACTCCCTCGTACGGGGGTGCGCGCGGCAGTGTCTGCGGTCGTGAGTGGCGGATGACAGATGTCATGCGGTCGGGGTGACGACCCGGCCGGGCCCGGTGCTGCGGGGCATGGCGGCGGGCATGGCGGAGCCCCCGTCCGAAGGCCGGACGGGGGCTCCGCCAACGCGGCCGGCCGTCAGCTGGCGTTGGTGTTGATCGTGCCGGTCCGCTCGGCGGGCGTCTTGCCGCGCAGGGCCGTGCCGAGGGCGCCGGCGACGTCCTGCGGGGTGACCGCGGTCTTCTCGCCCGTACCGCGCATGATCAGGACGCCGTCGAAGGTGTTCCCGTACGTCGCCTTGAGCGCCTCGAGGTCGTACTTCTCGACCAGGTGCCCGTCCACGACCTGCATGCTGAGGATCTTGGGGAGGGACTTGGCGCCGAAGGCCAGGGACTTGCCGCCCGCCTTGACGATGGCGTTGCCGGACATCGCGGGCTCGGCGAACTCCTTCATGGCCCGGTCCAGTTCGGCCTGGTCGACGACCGGGTTCTTGGTGGTGACCGGGAGTTCGAGCGGGGCCGCCTTGCCGGTGGCCACCATGTCGCGGAAGGCCTTGGTGACCAGGGCCGCGGAGGCGTCCGCGTCCAGGGTGGAACCGGCCTTGCCGGGGACGGCGACGGCCTTGCCCGTGTCGAACTTGATGGTGCCCTCGGTGGCGGTGCCGGCGGTTGCGGCCAGCTCCTGGAGCGCGACCTGCAGCTTCTCCTCGTCGACCGGCATCACGGGGTCGGCGATGCGCTCGTTGCCGAGGAGCGAGCCGATGACCGTGACGGGGTTGTAGTCGCTGCCCGCCGCGTTGCGGACGGTGGTCTGGGCGTCCAGGCTCAGGCCCGCCTTGTCGGGCTTGAGCTCGACCTGCTTGCCGCCGACGGTGAGCGTGAGCGGGGAGGCCGCACGGTTGCCGAAGGCCGTCTGGAGCTTGGCGACGGCCTCGTCGCGGCTGCCGCTGATGTCGACGCCGAGGACGGTGGTGCCCTTGGGGACGTCGGAGTGGTTCAGGAGCAGCCCGGCGCCGTAGGCCACGCCGAGCAGCGCGATGAGGCCGCTGCCGACGAGGAGCAGCCTGGAGCGGCCCTTCTTGATCTTGGTCGGCGTCACGGAGGCGGGCTTCGGACGCGCGGGGGCGGCCGGCACCGGGGCGGGCACCGGGGTCGGAAGCGGCTCGTCCAGCTCCGGTCCGGGCCAGCGGGGCGACTCGCCGTCGTGGGGGGCGCCGACGGGGGCGGTGCCGAGCGCGGGGCCGCCGGTGGGGCCCGCCGGGGCGCCGGGGCCCCCGGGGCCCGGGCCCGCCGGGCCGCCGTACACGGGGAACGCTTCGGTCGAGGGTCCTTCGCCGCCGCCGTAGCCGGGCAGGCCCGGGGTCGTGCCGACGCCGGGGCCGCCGGGCCGGCGGGGGGCGAAGGGCGCGTCGGGGCCGGCGCCGGGGCCGCCCGGACCGTAGCCGGGGCCGGCCGGAGCGGGCACCGGGGCCGGGGCGAAGCCGTGGGCGGGCGTGTCGAAGCCGGGGCCGGCCGGGGCGCCCGTACGCGGGCCCGCTGGGCGGGGAGCGCCCGGGGCGCCCGGGGCGAAGCCGGACACCGGAGCACCCGGGGCGCCGGCGCCGGGCGGCGCCGGGGTGCGGGTGGGCAGCGCCGGGGAGGGACCGGCCGGCGTACGGGTGGGCAGCGCGGGCGCGGGGCCCACGGCGGCCGGGGTGCGGATCGGCAGCGCCGGGGCCGGTGCCGGGGTGGGCGCGGGCGCCCCGGCGGGCGACTTGCGGGGGGCGAACCAGTTGCTGGCCGGCTCCTCCGGCCCGGCGGCGGGCGCGGGCTCCGGCGCGGCCTGCACGGCCACGGGCTCGGCCTCGGGCTCCGGCTCCGGCTCGGCGGCAGCCGCCACGGGCTTGCGTACGACCACCGGCGGGATCGGCCGCGAACCCGGGATGTTGATCCGGATCCGGGTCGTCAGGGTGGTCTCGGTCTTCGGCCCGTCGGTGTCGGGCGTGGACGGGTTCGAGGTCACAGGGTTCTCCTCCGAGACAGTCGCCGCACCGGGCCCGGACGGCACGGGCAAGGACGGGTACTGGCCGGTTCCGTACGGCGGTGTACCCGAGGGGTAAGCGGCTCCACCGCGCCCCTGGGGCCCGGAGGACGAACTGTCGGTTTCACGACTCAAGGCAGGTTCTCCCGGTTGGCTCCGCCGCCCGCGTGCCGTGCGCGGGCAGCTCGGCGGCCCGACCACCATACTGGCCGCCGCCCTCGCGCAACTGTCCTAGGGGAATCAGGGATTCCTCTTCGCCCCCTCCAGAGGCCCTCCGAGCAGCCCGGGGACCCCGGCCCAACCCCCGTGAACGCGCACCTCGGCGGAGTTCAACGGCACGTCACTTGCCGGACTGCGCGGCCGAAACCGGCCGCTCGAACGGGCCGCGCAGCGTGGCGCACATCACAGCCAGCACCGTCCCACCCAAAAGGTAGGCGTACGTGGCGATTCCGGACGAACCGAGCAGGAAGTCCCCCTCGGGGCGCGGGGCGCTGAGCAACACGTACGCGAGGAACCAGCCGATCGCACCGGCGCCCACCCCGAACCCGGTCCCGACGGCGATCCGGCCGCCGAGGAACAGACCGAAGAGGGCCAGCAGTCCCAGCAGCAGCCCGGCGGGGAACCACAGGTCCACGACGAGCCAGCCGGCGGCGCCGGTCAGCAGACCCGCCGCCAACAGGCCGAACAGGGTGGCGATCCGCGCGGGGGTCAGGGTCGCGGTCATGCCTGCACCCCCGCGAACAGGTCGTGCTCGCGCTCGCCCGCCGGAGCGCCCGGCCGGCCCGCGGCCAGTTCGTAGTACTCGCGGGCGAACAGCGGCTGCGCGAGGTCGTTGGAGAGGGCGAAGAAGGGCC
This sequence comes from Streptomyces sp. NPDC050448, assembly GCF_040655295.1. Lineage (NCBI taxonomy): Bacteria > Bacillati > Actinomycetota > Actinomycetes > Kitasatosporales > Streptomycetaceae > Streptomyces > Streptomyces sp. NPDC050448. The sequence goes on from NZ_JBFAJR010000002.1 coordinate 297,624, forward strand.
CCTCCACGGCGATCTGGGTGGCGTGGGCGCGCATCGCGGCCGCCTTGGCCGCCACGAAGGCCTCGTCGGCCCCGATCTCGGCGGTGATCCGCTCGTCGGCGACGACACCGGGCACGTCGTCCGGCGAAGCCAGCCCCGGGAAGGGGGCCTTGGCCTCCCCCTCGGCTGCCGTCGGGGGGTGCCCCCAGGCCGCCTTCAGCCGGGCGAAGCCCTCCTCGACCACCGAGCGCGGGACCCGGTTCCAGTAGATCTTCGCGATCTCCCACGGGTCGCCGAGGTCCCGGCGGTACGTGGCCTCCGCGGCCAGCTCCGCGCCGCGCATGGCGACCCGGTGGGCCTGGATGTGGTCGGGGTGCCCGTAGCCGCCGTCCGGGTCGTAGGTGACCAGCACCTGCGGGCGCAGCTCGCGGATGACCTCGACGAGGTGCGCGGCGGCCTCGTCCACGTCGGCGGACCAGAAGGACCCGGGCCGGCGGTTCTGCTCGGCGCCCATCATCCCGGAGTCCCTGAAGTGGCCGGGGCCGCCGAGGAACCGGTGGTCGGTGACGCCGAGTTCCGCCATGGCGGCGGCGAGCTCGCCGATGCGGTGGGCCCCGAGGGTGTCGTCACGGTCGGGCGCCAGGTGGGCGAGCTCGGGCGGGATGACCTCGCCCTCCTCACCGAGGGTGCAGGTCACGAGTGCGACGTGGGCACCCTCGGCCGCGTACTTGGCCATGGTGACGCCGTTGTTGATCGACTCGTCGTCCGGGTGCGCGTGGACGAGGAGAAGCCGACGGGCGGGAAGACCGTTCATGGAGCCAAGCCTACGATCAAGCGGCGAGCGGCCTACAACTTGAGGCCACTGATCATGCTGGCCACGTTCGTGGTCAGCTGGCTGAGGGTCGGCGCGATGGTCGAACTCGCCAGATAGAACCCGAGGAGCACACAGACAACGGCGTGTCCCGCCTTCAGGCCCGACCGGCGGACCAGCAGGAAGACGACGATCGCCAGCAGCACCACGGCCGAGATCGAGAGTGCCACGGCGTTTCACCTCCACGTCGAGCGGACATCGGTACGCGTACTCGTACTCAGTGCTCGGCGGAGTCATACCCACCGTGCGCTACGGATCATAACTATCCGTACCAGCGCATCGATCGAATTCCGGCAGCACGAGGGGCGCACCCCGCGCACGCGCAGGGTCACACGGGAGGCCGGCCGGGGAGCCTGTACACCTCCCCGGCCGGCTGTCGGCACCCGCACGGCCGCACGGGACCCAGGCTGCACGCCTCAGATCTCGGGACAGAAACGGTCAAGTTGCCTGCGTGTAAACCGCGTTGGCGGGAAAGCGGCCCTGACGGAGCGAATCCGCGCGGGGTGGCGTGAAATCGCCCCTCGGGCTGCGCCGGTCACTCCTGCGTCGGCGGGGCCGGCGAGGAGGGGGGCGGGGGAAGATCGCCGGGAGGCGGGACGACCTGTTTCTCCGCCGCGAAGTGGCAGGCCGAGGGGTGGGCCGCCGGGCCGGAGCGGAAGGCCTCGGGGACGGCCAGCAGCGGGACCTCGTCCGTGCAGCGCTGGCGGGCCTTCCAGCAGCGGGTGCGGAAGGGGCAGCCCGACGGCGGGTTGGCCGGGGAGGGGACGTCACCGCTCAGGATGATCCGCTCGCGGTGGGCGCGGGCCTGCGGGTCCGGGACGGGCACCGCCGACAGCAGGGCCTGGGTGTAGGGGTGGGTGGGGTGGTCGTAGATCTGGGTGTCGGTGCCGATCTCCACCACCCGGCCCAGGTACATCACACCGACCCGGTCGGAGATGTGCCGGACGATCGAGAGGTCGTGCGCGATGAAGACGTAGGAGAGGTCGAACTCGTTCTGGAGCCGCTCCAGAAGGTTGACCACCTGCGCCTGGACCGAGACGTCGAGCGCGGACACCGGCTCGTCCGCCACGATGATCTCCGGCTGGAGGGCGAGGCCGCGGGCGATGCCGATGCGCTGGCGCTGGCCGCCGGAGAACTGGTGCGGGTACCGGTTGATGTACTCGGGATTGAGCCCGACCACGTCGAGGAGTTCCCGGACCTTGCGGCGCCGGTCGCCCTTCGGGGCCACCTCGGGGTGGATGTCGTAGGGCTCCCCGATGATGTCGCCGACCGTCATGCGCGGGTTCAGCGAGGTGTACGGGTCCTGGAACACCATCTGGATGTTGCGTCGGACCGCTTTGAGGGCCTTGCCGGACAGCCTGGTGATGTCCTCGCCCTTGTACGAGATCGCGCCGGCCGTCGGGCGTTCCAGGTTGACCAGCATCTTGGCGACGGTGGACTTGCCGCAGCCGGACTCGCCGACGATGCCCAGGGTTTCGCCCCGGGCGAGGCCGAACGAGACCCCGTCGACCGCCTTGACCGCGCCGACCTGCTTCTTGAAGAGGATGCCCTGGGTCAGCGGGTAGTGCTTGACCAGGTCCCTGACCTCCAGGATGGTCTCAGCCACGGAGGCACTCCTTCCAGAAGAAGCACGCGCTCGCGCGGTCCGGGCCGGCCTCCGCCAGCGGCGGGACGTCGGTGCGGCAGACCGGCTGCGCCATCGGGCAGCGCGGGTTGAAGGCACAGCCGGCCGGGATGGCCAGCAGGTTCGGCGGCAGGCCCTTGATCGCGTACAGCTCCTGGCCCTTCTGGTCGAGGCGCGGGATGGAGTCGAGCAGTCCCCTCGTGTACGGGTGCGCGGGCGCGGCATAGATCTCGTGGACGGGGGCCGCCTCGACGATCCGGCCCGCGTACATGACGGCGATCTTGTCGGCGACGTCCGCGACCACGCCGAGGTCGTGGGTGATGAGGATGAGCCCCATGTTGAGCTCGCGCTGGAGCTCCGCCAGCAGGTCCATCACCTGGGCCTGGACGGTGACGTCCAGCGCGGTCGTCGGCTCGTCCGCGATGATCAGGGAGGGCTCCAGGGCCAGCGCCATCGCGATCATGATGCGCTGGCGCATGCCGCCCGAGAACTGGTGCGGGTAGTCCCCCACCCGTTCCTTCGCCCCGGGGATCTTCACCCGGTCCATCAGCTCGACGGCCTTGGCCTTGGCGGCCTTGCGGGACATCCCGCGGTGGACCTCGTACATCTCGCCCAGCTGGTCGCCCACGCTCAGCACCGGATTGAGGGAGGACAAGGCGTCCTGGAAGATCATCGCCATGTCGGCGCCGCGGATCCTGCGCCGCTCGTCCTCCTTCATCTTCAGCAGGTTCCTGCCCTTGAACAGGATCTCGCCGCCCGCGATCCGGCCCGGCGGCACGTCCAGGATGCCCATCACGGCCTGGGCGGTCACCGACTTGCCCGAGCCGGACTCGCCGAGCACGGCGAGCGTCTCGCCCTCGTCCACCGAGTAGTTGACGCCGTTGACGGCCTTGGCGACTCCGTCCCGCGTACGGAACTCCACATGGAGGTCGCGGACTTCGAGCAGCATGGTGCCCACTCCTCAGCGCAGCTTGGGGTCGAGGGCGTCGCGCACCGCGTCGCCGAGCATGATGAACGCGAGCACGGTCAGGCTCAGCGCGCCCGCCGGCCAGAGCAGCATGTGCGGCGCGTTGCGGATCTGCGAGGCCGCGTTGGAGATGTCGATGCCCCAGGAGACGGTGGGCGGGCGCAGGCCGACGCCGAGGAAGGACAGGGTGGCCTCCAGGGAGATGTACGTGCCCAGGGCGATGGTGGCGACGACGATGACGGGCGCGATGGCGTTGGGGGCGACGTGCCGGAGCAGCATCCGGCCGTTGCCGGCGCCCAGGGCCCGGGCGGCCTGGACGTAGTCGTTCTGTTTGGCGGCGATGACGGAGCCGCGGCCGATGCGGGCGATCTGCGGCCAGCCGAGGAGCACGATGAAGCCGACGACGGGCCAGACGGTGGTGCTCGTGACCACGGACAGGAAGACCAGGCCGCCCAGGACGACGGGGATGCCGAAGAAGATGTCCGCGACCCGGGAGAGCAGCGAGTCGCCCCAGCCGCCGAAGAACCCGGCGAGCCCGCCGAGCACCGAGCCGAGCAGGGCCGCGCCGAGGGTGGCGCAGACGCCGACGGTGATGGAGGCGCGGGCCCCGTAGACGGTCCGGGTGTAGACGTCGCAGCCCTGGGTGTCGTAGCCGAAGGGGTGGCCGGGGGCGGAGCCCTGCTGGGACTTGGACAGGTCGCACTGCAACGGGTCGCCGCTCGCGATCAGCTGCGGCCAGATCGAGATGATCACGAGGAACAGGATCACCAGCGAGGAGATGACGAAGACGGGGTTGCGGCGCAGCTGGTGCCAGGCGTCGGACCACAGGGAGCGGGCCTTCTCCTTGGGCCCGGGCCCGGTGGGGTCGTCGCCGAGTGTCTTCTCCAGGCTCTCGGCCTCGTCCAACGCGAGGTCTATGGGCCCGCCCTGGCCGGTGGGAGCGATGGCTTCCCCCTCTCCGGGCTGCAACGGGTCGTAGACGGGTCCCTCGGGCTCAGGCATAACGGATCCTCGGGTCCAGGACCGCGTAGAACAGGTCGACGAGCAGGTTCGCCACCAGGAAGACGATGACGAGGATGGTCACGAAGCCGACCACCGTCGGGGAGTTGTTGCGCAGGATGCCCTGGTAGAGCTGGTACCCGACGCCGTGGATGTTGAAGATCCGCTCGGTGACAATGGCGCCGCCCATCAGGGCGCCGATGTCGGTGCCGATGAAGGTGACGACGGGGATGAGCGAGTTGCGCAGCAGGTGGCGGGTGACGACCCGGCGGCGCGGGAGTCCCTTGGCGGTCGCGGTGCGGACGTAGTCGGCCTTCGTGTTCTCGGCGATGGAAGTGCGCGAGAGCCGCGTGACGTAGGCGAGGGAGACCAGGGCGAGCACCATGCCGGGCAGGATCAGCTCGTTGAAGGGGGCGTCCGGGGAGACGGTGGGCCGCACCCAGCCCCATTTGACGCCGAAGAGGTACTGGAGCAGGTAGCCCATCACGAACGTCGGCACGGAGATGACGACGAGGGTGAGGACGAGGACGGTGGTGTCGACGGACTTGCCGCGGCGCAGGCCGCTGATCACGCCGAGGGTGATGCCGATGACGATCTCGAAGAAGATCGCGACGATGGTCAGGCGCAGGGTGACGGGGAAGGCCGAGGCCATCAGCTCGGTGACCGGCTGGCCGTTGAAGGCCGTGCCGAAGTCGCCCTGGAAGATCTGGCCCATGTAGTGCAGGTACTGCTCCCACAGGGGGCGGTCGAGGTAGAGGTCCTTGCGGATGCGCGCGGCGGTGGCGGGGTCGGGCGCCTTGTCGCCGAAGAGGGCGGCGACCGGGTCGCCGAGCGCGTACACCATGAAGAAGATCAGGAACGTGCTGCCGATGAACACCGGGATCATCTGGAGCAGCCGCCGGATCACATAACGTCCCATGGACTGCTCCAGGATCGATCCGACGGAGGGTCAGCTGACCTTGATCTCGTTGTAGACGGGGACGCTGAACTGGTTGAGTGCCACGTCCGAGAGCCGCTCGGCGTAGCCTGCGCTGCCGTTCTGGTACCAGAGCGGGATGGCCGGCATCTGCGCGGCGAGGATCTTCTCGGCGTCCTGGAACTTCACGATGGCCTTGGCCGCGTCGCTCTCCTGGTTGGCCTCGTCGACGAGCTTGTCGAAGTCCGGGTTGCTGAACTTCCCGTAGTTGGAGGAGGCGCCGGTGTAGTAGAGCGGCTGGAGGAAGTTCTGGATCAGCGGGTAGTCGGCCTGCCAGCCGGAACGGAAGGGGCCGGTGAGCTTGAAGGAGCTCTGCTGGTTGCGGAAGTCGGCGAAGGTGCCGATCGGGTTGACCGTGCAGACCGGGCCCTCGCCGAGCGCGTTGTTGATGCTGTTGCAGACGGCGTCCATCCACTCGCGGTGCGAGCCGGTGTCCACGTTCGACGTCAGCGCGACCTTGCCGCCGGGGAGCCCGCCGGCGTCCTGGATGAGCTTCTTGGCCGCGGCCGGATCGTACTTGCAGGCGTCGCCGCAGAGCGTGGCGTTGAAGCCGCCCTTCTCGCCGAGGGCCGGGGAGGTCCAGTCCTTGGCCGGGGTGCGGGTCTCCCGGAAGATCTGCTTGGTGATCTCGTCGCGGTTGATCGCCATCGAGATGCCGCGGCGGACGTTCTCCATGCCCTCCTTGCTCCACTGGGGGTCGTACAGGGGGAAGGTGAGGGTCTGGATGATGAGGGCCGGCTGGTTGATGTACCGGTCGCCGAGGTCGTTCTTGACGTTCTTCAGCTGCTGCGCGGGGACGTCGTCGACGAGGTCGAGGTTGCCGGAGATCAGGTCGGTGTAGGCGGTGTTGTTGTCGGTGTAGACCTTGAGGTCGACGCCGCCGTTCTGCGCCTTGTCCTCGCCCGGGTACCCGGCCCACGTGCGCAGCTTCATGCCGGTGCCCTTGGTGTAGGAGTCCACCGTGTACGGGCCGTTGCCGATCGGCTTGTTCAGCCAGCCGGCGTGGTCGGTGAAGAAGGCCTTGGGCAGCGGGGAGAAGGCCTGGTAGCCGAGGGTCTCGGGCCAGGTGGAGAACTTGTTCTTCAGGGCGACCGTGAAGGTCTTGGGGTCCTTGACGACCAGTCCGGACATCGTCTTGGCCTTGGGCTCGCCGGACGCGGGGTGGACGTCCGCGTAGCCGACGATGTCGGAGAAGAACGGCGAGTTGTTCTGTTTGTTGCGCACGTCCGCGCCGTAGTTCCAGGCGTCCACGAAGGACTGGGCGGTGACCGGCTCGCCGTTGCTGAACTTCCAGCCGTCTTTCAGCGTGATGGTGAAGTTCTGGCTGTCGGTCGTCTCGATCTTCTCGGCGAGCATGTTGTCGGCCTGCCCGGTCTTCGGGTCGTACCGCTTGAGGCCGCGGAAGATCATGTCGAGGACCTTGCCGCCCTGCACCTCGTTGGTGTTGGAGGGCTCCAGCGGGTTCTGCGGATCACCCCACGAGGAGCTGACGATCCCCGCGCCACCCCCGCCTCCGCCGCTGTCGCTACCGCCGCATGCCGTCGCCGCGAGGGCGACGGCCACCGCACATGCGGCCCACTGGGCCTGGATGGCTCCACGCATGGAGTGCCTCCTGTGACTCCTTCCCCCGGACGAATCCGGGGGACTTCTCACTCGGCTCCGTGGAACCTCGTGACGGCCAAGCCCTGACCGCTGCCCGAGGGCAGAGCCACAGCATACCCGCCAATGTCACCCCATGTGCCGCTCTATGCACGTTCGGTTAAACCGATTGCACGCCTGTGTCTCGCGCCTGTCACCCGCGCGAGTGCAAACTCAGCTCCCAGGTGTCGACCGCATAGTGCAGGCTCATGCCGTGCGCCTCGTAGAGCGCGAGTGCGCCGCTCTCGTTGTGGACGTCCACGCCGAGGCCGGCGGTGTCCCGGCCGCGGGCCGCGTAGGCGGCGAAGCCGTGGCGGAGCAGGAAGCCGCCGATGCCCCGGCCCCGCATCTCCCCGCGGACGCCGATGTGGCTGAGCCAGCCCATGCTGGTGCGGTCGTCGCGGGTCAGCAGGACGCCGACGTCGCCCTCGCCGGGCAGGCTCGCGATCCAGACCAGCGACCAGTCGAGCTCGCGGGCGTCGAGGTGGTCCAGCCATGCCTCGTACGGCCGCTCCACATGGCCGAAGTGGGCGGCGAAGGTCTCCTCCACGAGGGCGTGGGCCCGGCGGCGGTCGGCCTCGTCGGCGGCGCAGTCGCGCAGGACGAGGCTCTCGGGCGGGGCGGGAAGCAGGTCGGCGGCCGGCGAGAGGGCGCGGGTCATCACCTGGTAGCGGCGGACGGTGCGGTAGCCGCGGCCGGGCAGCAGGTCGGCGTCGAGGGTGGGTTTCACGTTGAGCTGGAGCCGCAGGACGGCCTCCCCCGCGCCGGCGGCGAGCTCGCGGGCCCGGACCTCCATCAGCTCCAGCAGCCGGACGGCGGCCTCGCGGTGGCCGGGCAGCACGTAGTGGTCGGCGTCGGCCCTGCCGGGTCCGGAGTCGGTCCACACCAGGGCGTACGCCACGAGCCGGCCGCCCTCGAAGGCCAGCCAGGAGTCCTTCGCCAGGTCGATGTCGGGGTGGTGGAGATCGGCCTCGACGGACCCGAGGTCGGTCTCCGGCCTGCCGATCTCGATGACGTCGACGGCGTTGAGCAGGGCGCAGATGCCGGCCGCGTCCCCGGGCCCGGCGGGCCGCACGGTCAGCATGCGCCCCCCTCGCGTCGGGTGCGGTTCCGGTCGCGGCCGTGGTTTGGTGTGTCGGTCATCCGGACACTGTCCGCCCGGCCGCGTCGCGGCCGCAACTCCCTTATGCAACCCGGCCGATCGGCGGAAACCGACCCGCGCGAGAGTTCGACCCCGCACTCACGCGGCCGACGGTGCCACCGCCAAAGAAAACGGCTGGTTCCCGACACCCTGAGGCATCGGGAACCAGCCGTTCGGTCAAGCAGAGCCCGTCAGAGCGCTCCGACCACGTTCCGCACCTCCGCGAAGTGGCACGCCGACTCGTGCGCGGCCGGGGTGTTCACCCCCTGGAAGCGCGTCGGGATCGCCAGCAGCGGCTCCTCCGTGGCGCACCGCTCCTCGGCCTTCCAGCAGCGGGTGCGGAAGCGGCAGCCCGACGGCGGATTGGCCGGGGAGGGGACGTCACCGGTGAGGATGATCCGCTCGCGGCCCTCGCGGGCCTCCGGGTCGGGGACCGGGACGGCCGACAGCAGCGCCTGGGTGTACGGGTGCGTCGGGTGGTCGTAGATCTGGGCGTCGCTGCCGATCTCGGCCATCTTGCCCAGGTACATGACGCCCACGCGGTCCGAGATGTGCCGGACGATCGACAGGTCGTGCGCGATGAAGACGTAGGACAGGTCGAACTCGTCCTGGAGCTTCTCCATCAGGTTGATGACCTGCGCCTGCACCGACACGTCGAGCGCGGAGACCGGCTCGTCGCAGATGATGATCTCCGGGTTGAGCGCGAGGCCGCGGGCGATGCCGATGCGCTGGCGCTGGCCGCCGGAGAACTGGTGCGGGTACCGGTTGATGTACTCGGGGTTGAGGCCCACGACGTCCAGGAGCTCCTGGACCTTGCGGCGCCGGTCGCCCTTCGGAGCCACCTCGGGGTGGATGTCGAAGGGCTCCCCGATGATGTCGCCGACCGTCATGCGCGGGTTCAGCGAGGTGTACGGGTCCTGGAACACCATCTGGATGTTGCGTCGGACGGCCTTCAGGGCCTTGCCGGACAGCTTGGTGATGTCCTGGCCCTTGTAGAAGACCTCGCCGGCGGTGGCCTTCTCCAGGCTCATCAGCAGCTTGGCGACGGTGGACTTGCCACAGCCGGACTCACCGACGATGCCGAGGGTCTCGCCCCGGTACAGGTCGAAGGAGACCCCGTCGACCGCCTTGACCGCGCCGACCTGCTTCTTGAACAGGATGCCCTGGGTCAGCGGGAAGTGCTTGACCAGGTTGCGGACCTGGAGGATCGGCTCTCGCTCGGTGGCGTTCTTGGTGAGCTCAGCCATGGAGCTGCTCCTTCCAGAAGTGGCACGCGCTGCCGCGGCCCGGCATCTCGGTGCCGTCCTGCTCGGTGACCGAGTGCAGGACCGGCACGTCGGTGCGGCAGATGTCCTGCGCCTTCGGGCAGCGCGGGTTGAACGCGCAGCCGCTCGGGATGTTCAGCAGGTTGGGCGGCAGGCCCTTGATCGCGTAGAGCTCCTGGCCCTTCTGGTCCAGGCGCGGGATCGAGTCGAGCAGGCCGCGGGTGTACGGGTGCGCCGGGCGGCTGTAGATCTCGTGGACCGGGGCGTTCTCGACGATCCGGCCGCCGTACATGACGGCGATCTTGTCCGCGACGTCGGCGACGACGCCGAGGTCGTGGGTGATCAGGATCAGGCCCATGTTCATCTCGCGCTGGAGTTCCGCGAGCAGGTCCATGACCTGGGCCTGGACCGTCACGTCGAGAGCCGTGGTCGGCTCGTCGGCGATGATCAGGTCCGGCTCCAGGGCCATCGCCATGGCGATCATGATGCGCTGGCGCATACCGCCGGAGAACTGGTGCGGGTAGTCGCCCACGCGCGCCTTGGCGGCGGGGATCTTCACCCGGTCCATGAGCTCGACGGCCTTGGCCGTGGCGTCCTTCTTGGACATCCCGCGGTGGACGCGGAACATCTCGCCGAGCTGGGCGCCGACGGTGTGCACCGGGTTCAGCGAGGACAGGGCGTCCTGGAAGATCATGGCGATCTTCTGGCCGCGGATCTTGCGGTACTCCTCGGCCGGGAGCTTGAGCAGGTCCGTGCCCTGGAAGAGGATCTCACCGCCCGCGATCTTGCCGGGGGGCATGTCGAGGATGCCCATGATGGCCTGCGCCGTCACGGACTTGCCCGAGCCGGACTCGCCGAGGACCGCGAGGGTCTCGCCGGCGTTCACGGAGTACGAGACACCGTTGACGGCCTTGGCGACACCGTCGCGGGTGTGGAACTCGACGTGCAGGTCGCGCACTTCGAGCAGGGGGGTCCCCTCCGGCGCCGAGCGCGGCGCGGGGACGTTCGAGGTCTTGTCGATGATGGTCAACGTACGCCCTTCCTCAGCGCAGCTTCGGGTCGAGGGCGTCGCGCACCGCGTCGCCGACCATGATGAACGCGAGCACGGTGACGCTCAGCGCGGCGGCCGGGAAGAGGAGCACGTGCGGAGCCTGCAGCCAGCGGACGGAGGCGTCGCTGACCATGAGGCCCCAGGAGATCTCCGGGGGCTGGACACCGATGCCGAGGTACGACAGGGCCGCCTCGGCGGAGATGTACACACCCAGGCTGATCGCGCCGACCACGATGACGGGGGCGATGGCGTTCGGCAGGATGTGCCGCATGGTGATGCGCAGGGTGCCGGCGCCGAGGGCGCGGGCGGCGACCACGTAGTCGTTGTTCTTGTTCTGCAGCACCGAGGACCGCATGATGCGGAAGATCTGCGGCCAGCCGAGGATCGCGAGCACCAGGGAGACCGTCCAGGCGTTGCCCGGCAGGGCGGACATGATCAGCATGCCGCCGAGCAGGAGCGGGATCGCGAAGAAGATCTCGGTGAAGCGGGACAGGAAGCTGTCCAGCATGCCGCCGGCCCAGCCGGCCAGCAGGCCGAGCGCACCGCCGACGACGGTCACCAGCGTGGTGGTGACGATGCCGACGATCACGGAGTTGCGGGCGGCCCACACCGTACGGGTGTAGACGTCGCAGCCCTGGATGTCGTAGCCGAACCAGTGATCCGCGCTCGGGGTCTTGAGCGAGTTCTGCAGGGTGCAGGCGGTGGGCTCGAACGGGCTGCCGTCGGTGAACCACTGCGGGAACGCGGAGATGACCAGCATGCAGACGACCAGGAACGCACCGATCAGGAAGACCGGGTTGCGACGCAGGTCGCTCATGGCGTCGGACCAGAGGCTGGCCTCGCGGTCCTTCTTCTTCTTTCCGCCGGCCTTGACCGCGGCGCCGGTGGAGGGGGCTCCGGCGATCTGGGTGTCGGTCATCGAGTCCTCCACCGTAGTTGTGTCACGCATAGCGGATCCTCGGGTCGAGCACGGCGTAGAGCAGGTCCACGAGCAGGTTGCCGATCAGGTAGACGAAGACGAGGATCGTCACACCGCCGACCACGACCGCACCCTGCTTGAGGTACACGGACTGGGCGAGCAGGCCGCCGACTCCGTGGATGTTGAAGATCCGCTCGGTGATGACCGCACCGCCCATGAGGCCACCGAGGTCGGCGCCGAGGAACGTGACGATCGGGATGAGGGCGTTGCGCAGCGCGTGGTTCACGACGACGCGGCGGCGGGGCAGGCCCTTCGCGGTCGCGGTGCGGACGTAGTCGGCGCGCATCGTCTCCATGAGGCTGGTGCGCGTCAGGCGGGCCACGTACGCGAGGGACGTGGAGGCCAGGACGAACGCCGGCAGGAGGTAGGCGCGGATCCCGTCGTTCTCGTTGAAGGAGACGGGGAAGAAGTCGATGCCCCAGTTGTTCTTCAGCTGCACGCCGAGCGTCAGCTGCAGCACGAAGCCGGTGACGAAGACGGGGATGGAGATGACCATCAGCGTGGAGATGAGAACCAGCTGGTCGATGAACTTGCCGCGGCGCAGGGCGGCCATGACACCGGCCAGCACGCCGACGACGGCTTCGATGGCGAAGGCCACGAGGGCCAGGTTCACCGTGTAGGGGAACGCCTCGGAGAACAGGTCGAGCACCTTGCGCCCGGTGAGGGTCTCACCGAGGTCGCCCTGGAACACACCGGTGATGTAGTTCCAGTACTGGAGCAGGAACGGGTCGTCGAGGTGGTACTTGGCGCGCAGCATCGCCGTGACGAGCGGGTCTGCCTTCTTCTCGCCGGCGAGCAGCTGGATCGGGTCAGCGCCCGGCATGGCGAACGTCAGCGCGTAGATCAGGAACGTGGCACCGATCAGTACAGGGATCGCCTGTATGAGTCGGCGGATGAGGTAGCGGCCCATCAGACCTCCAACAGAAGAACAGGGGGAAAGGGCGGGCAGACGGAAACCTGATTCCGCCCGCCCGCCCCCGGGATCCCCTTAGTGAAGAGGGGTGTTAGTTGAGCTCGACGTTCGCCAGGTCCATACGGCCCTGGGCGTCGACCTCGACGTTCTTCACGGTCTTGGAGTAGGCCGAAGAAGACATGTACGTGAAGACCGGGATGTACGGCAGGTCCTTGATGATGATGTCATCGGCTTCCTGGTACAGCTTCAGGCCTGCAGCGGCGTCGGTGGCCTTGTCGGCCTCGGCGAGCTTCGCCTCGAACGCGTCGTTCTGGTAGTGGCCGTAGTTGGAGCCGTTCTCGATCGCGACCTTCGAGAAGATCGGACGGAGGTAGTTCTCCGCGGCCGGGTAGTCCATCGACCAGGCCATGCGGAAGGCGCCCTTGTACTTCGAGGCACCCAGGTCGTCCAGCATGTCGCCGAACTTGGCGTACGGCTTGGCGGTGACCTCGATGCCGAGGTTCGCCTTCAGCTGGTTGGCGACGGCCTCGATCCACTCCTTGTGGCCGCCGTCGGCGTTGTAACCGAGCTCGATCTTGTTGCCCGGGATGCCGCCGGCCTGCTGGAAGAGCTCCTTGGCCTTGGTCGGGTTGTAGGTACCCGCCTCGCCCAGCGCGCCCTTGCGGTAGCCCGGGATGATCGGGCTGATGAAGTCGTCGGCCGGCTTGCGGGTGCCGTTGAAAATGGTCTTGCCGATGGCGTCCCGGTCGATGGCCATGGAGATGGCCTTGCGGATCTCCACCTTGCCGAACGCCTCGGGGTTCTGCTCCAGCGGGAGACCGATGTAGCCGACGCCGGACTCGGGCTTGTAGATGTAGCGGTCGCCGAACTCCTGGGAGACGGTGGCCATCGCCGAGATCGGGAGCTTGTCGACGATCTGGATGGTGTCGGCGCGCAGGTCGTTGTACGCCGTGTCCAGGTTGTCGTAGATCTTGAAGGTGACGCCGTCGAGCTTGGCGCGACCCTCCGCCGGGTACTTGTCGTACTTCTTGATCTTGATCTGCTTGTTGTGCTCCCAGGCGCCGTCCATCTGGAACGGGCCGTTGCCGATCGGAGCCTCGCCGAACTTCTTCGGGTCGGCCTCGAACGCCTTGGGCAGCGGGTAGAAGGCGTTGTAGCCCAGCATCGTCTTGAACTGGGAGAACGGGTCCTTCAGGGTGACGGTGAAGGTCTTCTCGTCGACGACCTTCAGGCCCTTGAGCTCCTTGGCGGTGGGCTTCTTGTCCTTGCCCGGCGCAAGCTCGTCGGAGCCGTCGATCTTCGAGAAGAACGGCATGCCCTCAGCCGCGTTGTCCTGGTTGGCGCCCCAGTTCCAGGCGCGGACGAAGGACGCGGCGTCGACCTTCTCACCGTTGTGGAAGGTGAAGCCGTCCTTGATCTTGATCGTCCAGGTCTTCGAGTCAGTCGTCTCGATGGACTCGGCGACCGCGAGCTTCGGCTCGTTGGTCTTGTTGTCGTACTTGACCAGGCCGGTGAAGAGCGAGTTGAGAACCTCGGCACCTTCGGACTCGGCGGTGTTCTGACCCACCAGGCCGTGCTGCGGCTCGCCGAGCACCACGGTGATGTTGCCGCCGGACTTGCCCCCGGCGTTCGAGTCCTTGCTGGTGCTGCATGCCGTGGCGGCCATCGCCACGATGACGGCACCCGCGACCCACTTGGCGCTCGTTGCTCCGCGCATGGGTAATTGCCTCCTCAGGAGTCACTGTCGATACGTGAAGGACCCGGTCCTCGCTGACACCCCTGACAGCGAAATCCGGCCCCATCGTGTGTGCTCGTGAGTCGACGCTCCCCACAGCGTGTGACCCATTGACCCGAGCTCAATGGAGCCATCCTCAGGGACCGCCAGACCGTAAACCACACTTAAGTGGTCTCGTTTTCACAACATCGCCGCATGGCGAAAACCCGAAATCCGGACAAACGGATAGGAGACAGACACGTGCGAAACGGACGGTTAGCTCATCTTCCGGAGTGTCACGGTCGGTATCCGGACGCCAGAACGCAACAATCCGCTTGACAAACGCGAACAGCCCCTCCCGCCACAGACAACTGTGGGGAAGGGGCTGCTCGTTGGAACGGTGCCCTAGGGGCGTCCGGGAACTACCGCACTACTTGCCGGACTTGGCGCGCGACGCGGTGCGCGAACGCTCCTTCTGGTCCAGGACGACCTTGCGGATGCGGACGGCCTCCGGGGTCACCTCGACGCACTCGTCGTCGCGGCAGAACTCCAGGGACTGCTCCAGGGACAGCTTGCGGGGCGGAACCACGTTCTCCGTGTTGTCCGCGGAAGCCGCACGCATGTTGGTGAGCTTCTTCTCCTTGGTGATGTTCACGTCCATGTCGTCGGCGCGCGAGTTCTCGCCAACAATCATGCCCTCGTACACCTCGGTGCCGGGGTCGGTGAACAGGACGCCGCGCTCCTGCAGGTTGATCATCGCGAACGGCGTGACCGAACCGGCGCGGTCGGCGACCAGCGAACCGTTGTTGCGGGTGACCAGCTGGCCGAACCACGGCTCGTGGCCCTCGTGGATCGAGTGGGCGATACCCGTACCGCGGGTGTTCGTCAGGAACTCCGTACGGAAGCCGATGAGGCCGCGCGACGGGACGACGAACTCCATGCGGACCCAGCCGGAGCCGTGGTTCGACATGTTGTCCATGCGGCCCTTGCGGATGCCCATGAGCTGCGTGACCGCGCCCATGTGCTCCTCGGGGACGTCGACCGTCATGCGCTCGACCGGCTCGTGCACCTTGCCGTCGATCTCCTGCGTGACGACCTGCGGCTTGCCGATGGTCAGCTCGAAGCCCTCGCGGCGCATCTGCTCGACCAGGATGGCGAGCGCGAGCTCACCACGGCCCTGGACCTCCCAGGCGTCCGGGCGCTCGGTGTCGAGCACGCGGAGCGAGACGTTGCCGACGAGCTCGCGGTCGAGGCGGTCCTTGACCTGGCGGGCGGTGACCTTGCGGTCCTTGACCGCGGACTTGGCGTCCGCGCCCTTGCCGCTGCCGCCGCGGCCGACCATCGGGGAGGTGTTCGTACCGATGGTCATGGAGATCGCCGGCTCGTCGACCGAGATCAGCGGAAGCGCGATCGGGTTCTCCGGGTCGGCCAGGGTCTCGCCGATCATGATGTCGGGGATACCGGCCACCGCGCAGATGTCACCCGGGCCCGCCACCTCGGCCGGCTTGCGGGTGAGCGCCTCGGTCATCATCAGCTCGGTGATGCGGACGTTCGACATGCTGCCGTCACGCTTGATCCACGCGACGGTCTGGCCCTTGCGCAGCTCGCCCTGCTCGACGCGGAGCAGCGCGATGCGGCCGAGGAAGTTGTCGGCGTCCAGGTTGGTGACGTGGGCCTGGAGGGGGGCCTCGTCGTCGTACACCGGGGCGGGGACGTGCTCCAGGATGGTGGAGAAGAACGGCTCCAGGCTGTCGCTGTCCGCGGGGACGGTGCCGTCCTCGGGCTTGGTCAGCGAGGCGACGCCGTCACGGCCGCAGGCGTAGACGATCGGGAACTCGATCTGCTCCTCGGTGGCGTCCAGGTCCAGGAAGAGGTCGTAGGTGTCGTTGACGACCTCGTCGATCCGGGAGTCCGGACGGTCCGTCTTGTTGATGCAGAGGATGACCGGCATGTTCGCCTGCAGGGCCTTGCGCAGGACGAAGCGGGTCTGGGGCAGCGGACCCTCGGAGGCGTCCACCAGCAGAACGACGGCGTCCACCATCGACAGACCGCGCTCGACCTCACCACCGAAGTCGGCGTGGCCGGGGGTGTCGATGATGTTGATCGTGATCGGGGCCCCGCCGTCCTTGGGGTGATACTTCACCGCCGTGTTCTTGGCGAGGATCGTGATGCCCTTCTCACGCTCCAGGTCGTTCGAGTCCATCATGCGGTCGTCGAGGTGCTGGTGGGCGGCGAAGGCACCGGCCTGCTTGAGCATGGCATCGACGATGGTCGTCTTGCCATGGTCGACGTGGGCGACGATGGCGACGTTACGGATGTCGTGGCGCGTGGGCACTTCGGCGCTTCTCCCGGGATCGTGGATGGCGTCGCGTACGGTCCGGCACGCGCGCCTCGACCGGGCGGAAAACCTGCCACGGCCTTACCCCATGGTACGTCGCGTGGCGGGAACCGCTCGCCGGGGGGTCTGTCAAGGGGCCGGACGACTGAGAAGGGCCGGGTGTGGGGTGGGGGATCCCGGCCGTGGGTATTGCGGGTATTGCTGCGGGTCAACAGGTATCCACGACCTTGCCCGCCGGAGATCCCGGCGGGCAAGCGACTTGAGTCACATCTGAGCTTGTGACCCGAAGCTCAATCTGTCTGGCCCCGTTTTGTCACTTCTTCTTCTCCTGGTTTTCCTTCGCGCCCTGAGCCTTCTTCCAGCCGATGTCCTGGAAACGGGGGGTGCCGAGGCCGAAGGCGCCGGCATTGGCCAGGTTCGACTTGGCGGCCACCAGCTCGGGGCGCTGGAAGAGGGGGATGGAGCCGGCGGCGGCCCAGATCCGGGCGTCGGCCTTGCGCATCAGCTCGCGCGAGGCCTCCTCGTCCAGCTCGCCGACCGCCTGGTCGAAGAGCTGGTCGATGTGGTCGGTGCCGACCCGTGTGTAGTTCTGTTCGACGAGGAGCGAGCCGTCGGCGGCGGGCTCCGGCTTGGCGAAGATGGGGCGGGCGTCGGTCGCCGGGTAGGCCGTCGCCGGCCACGAGTAGAGCGCCAGGTCGTAATGGCCCGAGGCGATGTGGTCCTTGAAGAAGCTCTCGTCGGCCACCTTGGTCAGCTCGGTGTGCACGCCGACCTTCTCGAGCATCTGGGCGATCCGCTCGCCGACCGTGCGCAGGGCCTCCGAGCCCGGTCCGGCCGGGAGGACGAAGCGCAGGGAGAGCGCCTTGCCGTCCTTGGCCAGCACGTTTCCGGAGTTGCGGATCTGCTTGGCCGGGGCCGGCGCCGGGCTGGGGCTGCTCCCGGCCTTGCCGGGCCCGGGGGCCTCGCCGTCGCGGGCCGGGCCGCTCTTGGCGTCGTCCGCGGAGCCCGCCGTGGCGAGGGCGTCGGCCTGGGCCAGCAGTGCGGCCTTCTGTTCGTCCGCGAGCCGGACCGCGGCCGGCAGCAGGGAGAGCCGCTCGCCCCGGGCGGACGTTTCCCCGTTCGTCTTGATCGCGGACCCGACCACCGGGAGCCCCCGGTCCAGGCTGTCGCCGTTGCGCTCGTCGTCCTGGCCCACGATGTAGAGGCCGTCGTTGCCCGTGCCCGGACCCGACGGGGTCTTCGAGTCGTTCTTGCCGTCCGCGTTCTCGGCTCCGGCCTTCGCGCCCACCGGCTCGGTGAGCTTGCCGCCCCGGCGCCAGCCCGCGTCCGCGAGCAGGGCCTCGGCCGCGTGGATGTCCTTGCCGCCGAGCGCGTCGCTGTTGTCCGCGTACGCCCGCTGCCCGGCCAGCGCCACATGGCTGCCGACCGGCTTCGCCGGCAGGCCGAGGGGCTTCAGTGCGATCTCGGCCAATTCCTTGCGGTCCAGGGCCCGGGCCACCGCCCGCCGGACCCGCTCGTCGGCCAGCGGGCCGGAGGCCCCGTTCATGGCGAGCTGGGTGTAGGCGGGCTCCAGGGACTTGCGGACCGTGAAGGTGCGCAGGGCCGACTGCTCGTCCGCGTACTTCTTCGCGGCCGCGGCATTCTGCGCGCGGGTCTCCTGCTCCGTCCTCGCCTTGCCCTCGTCGGAGCCGTACGCGATCGCCCACGACAGCATGGCCTGGGCCGGGGTCACCGAGGCGCCCGGCCCGTGCGCCGGGGCCCCGCCCGAGCCCGGGGTGTGCTCGGCGTCCCGGTGGGCCAGCGCGATCCGGTCGGCACCCGCACGGTCGATCTCCGCCAGGTCGACCTGGCCGGCGGCCAGCGCGGCCGGGCGCTGGGCCCGGGGCACGGCGGTCAGGACCAGCGTGTCCAGCTTGGCCGGCCGGCCCCACCAGCGGGCGCTGCGGGTCAGCGCGGCGGTGCCGGTCTTCTTGTCGATGGCCCCGAGGTTGAAGGGTCCGGCGGTGACCTTGAGGGTTCCGCGGGCGCCCTCGTTGAAGGCGTCCGGGGTGCCGGTGACCTGCTTGGGGTAGAGCGGGGAGAACAGCGAGCGCCAGTCGGTGTACGGCTTGGCGAAGGTGACCTTGACCTCGAGGTCGGTCTTGCCGCGTTCGATCTTCTCGATCCGCTCGTATCCGGCGTTGCGGGCCGTCCAGTAAGCGGAGTCCTTGCCGTTCAGGGCCCGCCACTGCGCCACGAAGTCGGCGGCGCCGATCTCGCGGCCGTCACTCCACACCGCCTGCTGGTTCAGCTTGTACAGGACGACCTGCTTGGGCTCCCGCTCGACGACCGCGGCCTTCTCCAGGTAGTCCGGGTTGGCCACCGGCCGGCCCTTGTCGTCCATCGTGAACAGCTGGGGCAGCACCGCCCCGGCGATCCGGGTGGTGGTGGCGTCCGCATCGGCCTGGAAGGTGTTCAGGGTGTCCGGGAGGGTGTCCACGGCCCAGCGCAGCACGCCGCCGTCGGCGACCTTGTCGCGGGTCGTGGCCGCGATGTCCTGGCCGGCGGCCACGGGACCGCCCTCGTCGTCACCAGCGCCGCAGCCCGCGAGCAGCGGCAGTGCGAGGACTCCCGAGGTCAGGAGCGCCAAGGACCGGCGCCTTCTCTGGGACATGGGTGGTACCTCCGGGGCGGGGCGCGAAAAGGGCAGCTTGATCACGTTTGGCGGTATATGGAGCTGATCACACTGGGTGCCGCAACACACTGAAATCCACAGCGCGCCGCAGCTCTCGCAGCCGGCCCTCGCCACGCCGCGAACCCCACCCGTGCGGACCAATCCCACTTGCGTCACGGACGGGCGTTCCCTCGGAAGAGGGATCAAAATGGGAGCAGGGAGGGGCGCACAGATTGCGCCTGCGCGCCCGCAATCGCTGCACGTCCCTTCACAACGGGGGACGGGAGGCGCGACACTCGCAGGCGCACATGAGCGTTGCCACCGCAATCAGCGGAAGTGAGGGCAAGTCATGTCCCTGCAAGACGATTTGACCGCCGTACGACGCAACCTGAACGAGCTGGTCCGCTCGGTGGAACGGCTGGAGCAGGACATCGCCCGGAAGGCCCCGGCCACCCCGCGGGCGCCACGCCAGGAGGGGATGGTCCCCGTCCCGGACACCCCGTACGACAGCTCGCTGTGGCAGGACGTCGACGACGAGGGTCTCGGCGCCCGCGACCGCCGGGCACCCTGACCTGGCGGACGCATCCCAGCACCCCCGCACACCCAGCACCCCACCAGGCCCAGCCGTCCGCGGCTGGGCCTCGTGGGTCACCCCTCATCACTCCACCCGGAGTCCCCTTTGGCCACAGGCACGGAACCACCCCGGCAGCTCACCGGCGTCCACGACGGCTCCCGGGCCGCGATCGCCGCCCGGCACCTGCGCACCGACCGGTGGTGGCTGGCCCCCGCCGCCACCGCGGCCGGGCTGCTCGCCTTCATCGCCTACTCGACGTGGCGGGCCTTCGCCAACGCCGACTACTACGCCGCTCCGTACGTCTCCCCCTTCTACTCCCCGTGTCTCGCGGAGAACTGCCGGGAGATGCGCGGCGGCCCCAACCTGGACCTGTTCGGCAGCTGGTGGGGCCTGTCCCCCGCCCTGCTGATCCTGGTCTTCCCGCTCGGCTTCCGGCTGACCTGCTACTACTACCGCAAGGCGTACTACCGGGGCTTCTGGGCCTCCCCGCCCGCCTGCGCCGTCGCCGAGCCGCACACGAAGTACACCGGCGAGACGCGCTTCCCGCTGATCCTGCAGAACGTGCACCGGTACTTCTTCTACACGGCGCTGCCGGTCGCGGGCATCCTCACGTACGACACGGTGCTGACCTTCCGCAACGACCGTTACGAGTGGGGCCACATGGGCCTCGGGACGCTGCTGTTCGTCGTCAACATCACGCTGATCTGGGCCTACACGCTGTCCTGCCACTCCTGCCGGCACATCATGGGCGGCCGCCTGCGGCACTTCTCCAAGCACCCGGTGCGCTACCGGCTGTGGGGCTGGGTGAGCCGGCTCAACACCCGCCACATGCAGCTCGCGTGGGCCTCGCTGATCAGCGTCGCCCTGTGCGACTTCTACGTGTACCTGCTGGCCGGCGGCACCATCACGGACCCGAGGATCTTCTGACATGGCTCAAGTCGACCGGCAGCAGTGGGACGTGGTCGTGGTCGGTGCGGGCGGCGCCGGGCTGCGGGCCGCGATCGAGGCCCGCGAGCGGGGTGCCCGTACGGCCGTGATCTGCAAGTCCCTGTTCGGCAAGGCCCACACGGTGATGGCCGAGGGCGGGATCGCCGCCTCCATGGGCAACGTCAACGAGGGCGACAACTGGCAGGTGCACTTCCGCGACACCATGCGCGGCGGGAAGTTCCTGAACCAGTGGCGGATGGCGGAACTCCACGCGAAGGAGGCTCCGGACCGGGTCTGGGAACTGGAGACCTGGGGAGCGCTCTTCGACCGCACCCCGGACGGAAAGATCTCCCAGCGCAATTTCGGCGGGCACGAGTACCCGCGCCTCGCGCACGTGGGCGACCGGACCGGCCTGGAGCTGATCCGCACCCTCCAGCAGAAGATCGTCCAGCTCCAGCAGGAGGACTTCAAGGAGACCGGGGACTACGAGGCCCGGCTCAAGGTCTTCCAGGAGTGCACGGTCACGAGGGTCCTGAAGGACGGGCAGAGCGTGTCCGGGGCCTTCTGCTACGAGCGGGAGTCCGGCCGGTTCTTCGTGCTGGAGGCCCCGGCGGTGGTCCTGGCCACGGGCGGGATCGGCAAGTCCTTCAAGACCACCTCGAACTCCTGGGAGTACACGGGCGACGGCCACGCGCTGGCCCTGCTCGCGGGCGCCCCGCTGCTGAACATGGAGTTCGTGCAGTTCCATCCGACCGGCATGGTCTGGCCGCCCTCGGTGAAGGGGATCCTCGTCACCGAGTCGGTGCGCGGCGACGGCGGGGTGCTGCGCAACAGCGAGGGCAAGCGGTTCATGTTCGACTACGTCCCGGACGTCTTCAAGGAGAAGTACGCGAAGTCCGAGGAGGAGGGCGACCGCTGGTACGAGGACCCGGACCACAACCGGCGTCCGCCCGAGCTGCTCCCCCGCGACGAGGTGGCCCGGGCCATCAACTCCGAGGTCAAGGCGGGCCGCGGCTCCCCCCACGGAGGCGTGTTCCTGGACGTGTCCACCCGGATGCCGGCCGAGAGGATCCGCCGACGCCTTCCTTCCATGTACCACCAGTTCAAGGAGCTGGCGGACGTGGACATCACCGCCGAGCCGATGGAGGTCGGCCCGACCTGCCACTACGTGATGGGCGGGATCGCGGTGGACTCCGACACCGCGGCCACCGTCGGGGTCCCGGGCCTGTTCGCGGCGGGCGAGGTCGCGGGCGGCATGCACGGCTCGAACCGGCTCGGCGGGAACTCCCTCTCCGACCTGCTGGTGTTCGGCCGGCGGGCCGGTCTCCACGCGGCGGAGTACGCCACGGGCCTCGCCGATGCGCTGCCCGCGGTCTCCCAGGAGGAGATCGACGCGGCGGCGGCGGAGGCGCTGGCCCCGTTCCACGCCGCCGAGGGCGCGGAGAACCCGTACACGCTCCACCAGGAGCTCCAGACAGCCATGAACGACCTGGTCGGCATCATCCGTCGCGAGGGCGAGATGGCCGAGGCCCTGCAGAAGCTGGCGGGCCTGCGCGTACGGGCGGCCCGGGCCGGGGTCGAGGGGCACCGGCAGTTCAACCCGGGCTGGCACCTCGCCCTGGACCTGCGGAACATGCTGCTGGTCAGCGAGTGCGTGGCCCGGGCGGCCCTGGAGCGCACCGAGAGCCGCGGCGGGCACACCCGGGAGGACTGCCCCGCGATGGAGCGGTCCTGGCGCCCGGTGAACCTGCTGTGCCGTCCGGTGGCCCCGCCGCCCGAGGACCCGGCCGCCGACCGGATCTCCCTCGTCCGGACCCGTACCGAACCCATCCGCCCCGACCTGCTCGCGCTCTTCGAGAAGGAAGAGCTGGCCAAGTACCTCGCCGAAGAGGAGCTGTACGAGTGACGACCTACGATGCCGCGTTCCGGATCTGGCGGGGCGACGCGGAAGGCGGGGAACTGCGGGACTTCACCGTCGAGGTGCACGACGGCGAGGTCGTCCTGGACATCGTCCACCGGCTCCAGGCCACCCAGGCCTCGGACCTGGCGGTGCGCTGGAACTGCAAGGCGGGCAAATGCGGCTCGTGCAGTGCGGAGATCAACGGCCGGCCGCGGCTGATGTGCATGACGCGCATGTCCACCTTCGACCGGGACGAGACGATCACGGTCACCCCGCTGCGCGCCTTCCCGGTCATCCGGGACCTGGTCACGGACGTGTCGTTCAACTACCGGAAGGCGCGCGAGGTCCCGGCCTTCGTGCCGCCGGAGGGGGTGGCTCCGGGCGCGTACCGGATGCAGCAGGTGGATGTGGACCGCTCGCAGGAGTTCAGGAAGTGCATCGAGTGCTTCCTGTGCCAGGACACCTGCCACGTGGTGCGCGACCACGAGGAGAACAAGGCGGTGTTCGCCGGCC
Source organism: Streptomyces sp. NPDC050448 (assembly GCF_040655295.1). Lineage (NCBI taxonomy): Bacteria > Bacillati > Actinomycetota > Actinomycetes > Kitasatosporales > Streptomycetaceae > Streptomyces > Streptomyces sp. NPDC050448. The sequence goes on from NZ_JBFAJR010000002.1 coordinate 320,646, forward strand.
CCCGCTTCCTGATGCGGGTCGCGGAGCTGGACATGCACCCGCTGGACGCGGCGGCGGAGGCTGGCCTGGACCGCAAGCGCACGGCCCAGGAGGAGCACGGGCTCGGCTACTGCAACATCACCAAGTGCTGCACGGAGGTCTGCCCCGAAGGCATCAAGATCACCGACAATGCGCTGATCCCGCTGAAGGAGCGGGCGGTGGACCGCAAGTACGACCCCCTGGTGTGGCTGGGGAACAAGATCCGCAGGCGTGCTGACCTGTAGCACCCCCGCCCGTTCACTTCACAGGACACAATGCCCCCTGGGAAAACGTCGCATGACGTGATGTCAGGGGGCTTTGCGGTGCGGGTGGGGGATCAGCTGGTCGGCCGGTACCGGCTGGACCAGCGGCTCGGCCAGGGCGGCATGGGCGAGGTGTGGCGCGGGTTCGACCTGGCGCTGGACCGCTCCGTGGCGGTCAAGGTGCTGCTGGAGGCGGCCACGAACGACGAGGTGGTCGCCCGTTTCAGACGCGAGGCCACGATCGGGGCGCGGCTCCAGCACCCGGGCATCACCGTGGTGCACGACGTGGGGCAGCAGGACGGGCGGCTCTTCATCGTGATGGAGCTCCTCGCCGGCGAGGACCTGGCCACGATGCTGGCGCGGGACGGCGGGCTCGCGGTGGACCTCGCGGTGGACCTGGCCGCGCAGACGGCGGAGGCCCTGGCCGCCGCCCACGAACAGTCCGTGGTCCACCGGGACCTGAAGCCCGCCAACCTCTTCCTGCTGCCCGGCCTGCGGCTCAAGATCTGCGACTTCGGCATCGCGTACTCCGCGGACGCGACGGCGGGCTGGACGGTCACGGGCCGGATGTTCGGCACCCCCGCGTACATGGCGCCGGAGCAGTGGCGGGGCGAGCGGGTGGGCGCCCGGTGCGATCTGTACGCGCTGGGGTGCGTGCTGTACGCGCTGCTGAGCGGGGCGCCGCCGTTCGGCCAGGCCGAGGGGCCGTACGTCCTGATGCGCCGGCACATCGAGGAGGCACCGCTCCCGCTGCGCGCGGTCGGCGCGCCGGTGCCCGCGGAGCTGGACCGGCTGGTGCTGACCCTGCTGGCGAAGGACCCGGCGGACCGGCCGGAGTCGGCGGAGGCGGTGGGCAAGGCCCTGCGGGGGCTGTGCGGGGACGGGGACGGACCGGGGCCGGGGCAGCCGGGGCCCGGGTACGCGCCGACGGAGCCGTCGGCGGGGGCGTCGGCCGCCCCCGGGCCGGTGCCCGCGCCCGGGCCGGTGCCGGTGCCCGCGCCCGGGCCGGTGCCGGTGCCCGGGCCGGTGCCGGTGCCCGGGCCCGTGGGCGAGGATCCGGATCCCGTGGCTCCGGGTCCTGTGGCTCCGGCCCCCGCGCCGGCACCTGGGGCGGAAGCACCCAGGGCGGAGGCACCCGGGGCGGGGGCACCCAGGGGCGAGGCACCCGGCGCGGGGGCACCCCGGGTCGAGGCACCCGGGGCGGAGGCACCCCGGGTCGAGGCACCCGGGGCGGAGGCACCCCGGGTCGAGGCACCCGGGGCGGAGGCACCCCGGGTCGAGGCACCCGGGGCCGTGGCCTCTGGCGTACGGGAGTTCGTACGGGATCTCCTGCGGGAGGCGGAGGAGGACCTCGGGGACCTGCCGCCCGCCGCGGGCGCCCGCGTGGAGGTGCTGGCCGTCGCCGCGGACGCCGCGGCCCGCTTCGACGCGGACCTCGCGGCCCGGCTGCTCGCCGACGCCGAGGTCGCGGCCTGGCACGCGGGCGAGGGCGACGGGGCCCAGGTGGCCCGGCTGCTGACCACGCTGGCCAAGGGCACCGCCCCGCACGCCCCGGTGCGGGCCCGGCGGCTGCTGACCGACGCGCAGCAGGCGCTGTTCACGGTGTTCGGCTCCAACCGGACGGGCCCGCTGCGCGCGGTGGCGGAGCAACTGGCCCGGGTCGCCCCCGAGCAGGCCGGCGAGCTCGCCGGCCACCACTTCGCCGGCGGCCCGGCGGAGAACCGGCTGCGGTCCCTGATCGCCACCGCCGTGGCCGCGGCCCACCCCGAGGAGGCCGAGCGCCAGCTGACCCGGATCCAGGACCCGGGGCTGCGCGCGGCCGCCACCTACGACATGGTGCTGGCCGTCGCCCCGCGGGACCTCGGCACCGCCCTGCGCCTGAGCGAGCGGCTCGGCTCCGCCGGGGCCCGGCTGCTGGCGATGTGCCAGGTGGCGTGCGACCTCGCCGAGGCCGGGGATCCGGCGGGCGGAGCCCGGGCCCTGGAGCAGGCCGAGGCCGAACTCCCCGAGGTCCTGGAGGAGCGGGCCGCCTGGCTGCGCGAGGAGGCGGCCCGGCACGAGGCGCGCGGCCGGCTCGGCCAGGTCCAGGCCGAGCGGCTGCGCACCCGGGCCGCCGCCCTGCTGCGCCGCCGTCCGGAGACGGCCGGCGACGAGAAGGCCGACCACGCCCTGGCCTCCGTCGCCACGGCCCGGGACCGGGTGGCGCAGGGCGCCCGGCCCGCCGTGGACCCGGCGCAGGCCCGGGAACGCGCCGAGCGGGCCCGCGGTCTGTCCGATCCGGCGGGCCGGGCCCGCGCGCTGGCCGGGATCGCGCGGGACTGTGTGGCCACCGCGCGTACGCCCTGGCTGCCCGAGGTGGCGGCCGAGCGGGGAAGCCCGCCGCCACCGGGGACGACGGTCCTCGCCGAGCGGGTCCCGGCACTCCGGCTGACCGGCGGGGACGGACGCCGTTGGCGGCAGGGGGTCCGCCCGGACGCTCTGCACTCCGCCGGGGACGGCCTGGTGTGGCGGTCGGGTCGCGAGGTCGGCTGCGTACGGGCCGACGTGGGCGCGACCCGGTGGACGGCCTACGCCGACGAGGGCGCGGCCGCGCCGCCGCTGCCCGGGGCCGGCCCGGTGCTGGTGTCCTGCGTGGCGGACGCCGCCACGGTGTACGTCGATGTACGCCGCGACGGCGTGCCCGGGGCGCGCCTGGTGGCGCGGGAGCCGCGCGACGGGCGGGTGCGCTGGTGGCGGGACCTGCCGCAGGCGGGTCCGCTGCGGAGCGCCGGGCCGGTGCTGGTGCACGAGGCACGGGGCGCCCTGACCGTGCTGCGGGCGACGACGGGCGAGGTCGTGTGGCAGCGTTCGCTGCCGGACGCCACCCGGTCCCTGGCGGCGGTGGGCGACTGCCTGGTCCTGACGGACGGCCGGCAGCTCCAGGCGCTGCACCTGCCGGACGGACGGCCGATGTGGTCGCAGCTCCGGGGCTCGGAGGCCTTCGGCCGGACGCCCGACGTGCAGCCGGTACACCTGCTGGACGGCGAGCTCGTACGCGCCCTGGACCGCGGCACCGGCCGGGAACTGTGGCACTTCGCGCCGGGCACCCCGGCGGCGCGGCTGCTGGTCGAGCGCGGCACGGTGTACGTGGCCGCGCACCGCCCGGATCCGGGCTGGGACCTGGTGTTCGCGCTCAACGCGCAGACCGGGGCGCTGCGCTGGCAGCGGTTCGTGATCCGGCGCGAGGGGACGGTGTGCGCGCTCGAACTGCTGGGCCTGCGGCCGGGCGCCCTGTACGTGAAGGCCGCGCGCGGTGGCCGCCGCAGGCTGCTGAGCCGGGAGTCGGGCCCGTTCGTCGCCGTCCTGGATCCGGCGACGGGCAGGCAGCACCGCCTGTGGGAGCAGCCGGGGCTCGCCGAGGGGGACGCCCTGCTGATCGGTGACCACCTCGCCCTCTCCCGCCCGGAACTGTCGGCGTACGCCCGCCCGTGACGGGCCCCCGGGCCCGGGGCTCTCCGGGTGCGGGTGGGCATGACCGCCCATACTCTCCCAAATGTGATCTCGCCGAGAAGCAGGACGAGGGGACGCACCGCCGCCGGGATATCCGGACGGGCCGGGCTCGTCCTGGCTGCGGCCCTGCTGGGGCTCGGCGGCTGGGGGGTGGCCGGGGCGCCGGCCGTCCGGGCCGATGATCCCGTCACCCTGTCCCAGCAGGGGCAGATCACCGACCGCGTGGGCACCCTCGGCGACCGGGAGGCCTCCGTCACCTCCGCGCTGGACAAGCTGTACGCCGGCCACCGGATCCGGCTCTTCGTGACGTACGTGCACGATTTCTCCGGGCGCTCCGCGCAGAGCTGGGCGGATGCCACCGCGCAGAAGAACGGCCTCGGCCAGGACGACGTGCTGCTGGCCGTGGCGACCGGGGCCCGCCAGTACGCCTATTCGGCGGACGTCGGCTCCGGATTCACCGAGGAGCAGCTCGCGGACGTCGCCCGGACGGCCATCGAGCCCGCGCTGAAGCAGAACGACTGGGCGGGCGCCGCGATCGGCGCCGCCGACGGCTACGCCGCCGTGCTCGGCGGAAAGCCCGTACCGGTGCCCGCCATCACCGCCGGCGAGGCGAACCCCGGCGGCGGCGCGAGCGACGGGAACGGGGCCGGCGACTACGTCCTCCCGGTGGTCGCCGTCGGCGCGGCCGGCGCCCTCGGGGCGTACGCGTACCGCCGCAAGCGCAAGCGCGGCGCGGGCGGTGGTGGCACGAAGGGCTGGGGCGAGCAGCCCGCGACCACGACCGTCCTCCCGCTGCCCGAGCTGGACGCCAAGGCCGAGGCCCTGCTGGTGGAGACCGACGACGCGATCCGCACCAGCGCCGAGGAGCTCGGCTTCGCCTGCGCGCAGTTCGGCGACGCGGCGGTCGGCGCCTTCGCCGAGGCGGTGGCCTTGGCGCAGAGCGAGCTGACGGCCGCGTTCCGGCTGCGTCAGCAGCTCGAGGACGCGTCCCCCGAGGACGACCCCGCCCGGCGGCGGATGCTGGACGAGATCGTGGCCCGCTGCACCGAGGCGAACCGGCGGCTCGACGCCGAGTCGGCGGACTTCGACCGGCTGCGGGACCTGGAGAAGAACGCCCCGCAGGCGCTCGCGACGGTGGAGGCGCGCGTCCGCGACCTGACGGGCCGTACGGCGACGGCGCGGGCGACCCTGACGGCGCTGGCCGTGCGCTACGCGGACTCGGCGTCCGCGCCGGTGGCCGCCCACGCCGAACGGGCCGAGGACCGGCTGCTGTTCGCGACCACCGGCCTCGGCGAGACCCGGGCGGCGCTCGACGGCGGCGACAACGGGAGGGCCGCCGTCCACGTACGGGCCGCCGAGGGTGCGGTGGACCAGGCGGCGACACTCGTGGACGCGGTGGAGCGGCGGGCGCAGGAGCTGGCGGAGGCGGCCGGGAAGCTGCCCGGGGCGCTCACGGAGACGGAGGCCGACCTCGCCGATGCCCGCGGCCTGCTGACCGGCACCGTGGAAGGGGCCTCCACGGCGGATCTGCGCGGCCGGATCGGCCGGGCGGAGGCGGTGCTGGCCGACGTACGGCGGGAGCAAGCGGCCGGCCGGTACGACCCGATCGATGCCCTGCGCCGGGTCGGGGAGGCCGACGCCGTCCTCGACGAGGCGCTGGCCGGGGGCCGGGAGCGCGAGGCGGGCGGCCGGCGGGCGGCGGCCCTGCTGGACCGGGCGATGCTCTCGGCGCGCAGTGCGACCGGCGCGGCGGCGGACTACATCACCACCAGCCGGGGCGCGGTCGCCAGCCGGGCCCGCACCCGGCTGGCCGAGGCGCAGCGGCGCATGGAGCGGTCGACGGCCCTGGCGGGCTCGGACCCGGCGGCCGCGCTGGCGGAGGCCCGGCAGGCGGACGGGCTGGCGCGGCAGGCGCAGCAGCTGGCCGAGCAGGACGTACGGGCGTACCGGAACCCGTACGGCGGCGGGCAGCGGCAGGGCGGCGGCATGGGCGGCGCGGTCCTCGGCGGGATCATCCTGGGCGCGATCCCGGGCGGCGCCCGGGATCGCGGCGGCGGCTTCGGCGGCGGCTTCGGCGACGGCTTCGGCGGCGGCTTCGGCGGCGGCTTCGGCGGCGGGGGCTTCGGCGGCGGCTTCGGCGACGGGGGGCCGGGCCCGGGCTCGTTCGGCGGCGGGGGCACCCGCCGCCGCATGGGCGGCGGCGGCCGCTACGACCCACCGCCGCGCAGCAACGCCTCCTGACACTTCCCGTGGTTTCACCGAAGGGGGCCGGATGTCCCGCAGGACCGGCCGGCCTCCGGGACCGGTCAGCCGTACATGCTCAGCAGCTGTTCCGCGGAGAGCTCCGAGACCGCTTCCGCCGCGGCGCCCGGGAGGGGGAGCTCGAACCAGACCGTTTTGCCGCGGTGGGTGCGGCGCGTGCCCCAGCCCGCCGACAGCATGCCGACCAGCTGGAGGCCCCGCCCGCCCTCGTCCGTGTCCCGGGCCCGGCGCCGCCGCGGCTGCACCAGGTTCCCGTCCCAGACCTCGCAGACGAGGGTGCGGTCGAGCAGCAGCCGGAGCCGGATCTCGCCCTCCCCGTACCGGAGGGCGTTCGTCACCAGCTCGCTCACCAGCAACTCGGTGGTGTCCAGCAGCCCCTCCAGCCCCCAGGCCGGCAGTTTCGCCCGGGCCAGCTCCCGCGCCCGGCCCACCGACCGCGCCTCGCGCGGCAGCTGCCAGTCCCCCACCGCATCCACCGGCAGCCCCTGCACCCGCGCCATCAGCAGCGCGATGTCGTCCTCACCGTGCCGCGTGTCCAGCGTGTTCAGCACGTGGTCGCACACGTCCTCCAGCGGCCGCACCGGGTCGGACAGCGCGTCCCGCAGCCCCCGCAGCCCTTCCTCCAGCGGGTGGTCCCGCGATTCCACCAGCCCGTCCGTGTACAGGGCGAGCAGGGCCCCCTCCGGGAGGTCCACCTGCACCTCCTCGAACGGCTCTCCGCCCACGCCCAGCGGCATCCCCGGCGGCACCTCCAGCAGCAGTGCGGGCCGGGGCGGAGCGCCCGGTTCGGGCGGTTCCACCAACACCGGCGGCATGTGGCCCGCGTTGGCGATGGTGCAGCGCCGGGTCACCGGGTCGTAGACGGCGTACACGCAGGTCGCGAGGTACACCTCCGAGCGGTCCGCGTCCCGCGAGTGCAGGGCGGCCCGGGAGGCCTGCTGGGAGCCGCCGGGCGCGCCGAGCCCCCGGGCGATCTCGTCCAGCGCGGTCAGTACCTCCGCCGGCTCCAGGTCCAGCAGCGCCAGGGTCCGTACGGCGGTGCGCAGTTCGCCCATGGCGACGGCCGCCCGCAGCCCGCGGCCCATCACGTCGCCGACGACCAGCGCCGTGCGGTGCCCGGGCAGCTCGATGACGTCGAACCAGTCCCCGCCGACCTCGGTGGCCGCGTTCCCCGGCAGGTACCGGCAGGCGATGTCCAGGCCGGCCGCCTCGGGGTCCCCGGGCGGCAGCAGGCTGCGCTGGAGTATCAGCGCCCGCTCGTGCTCGCGCCGGTACAGGCGGGCGTTGTCGATGCAGACGGCGGCCCGGGCGGCGAGTTCCACGGCCACCGCCCGGTCCCGTTCCCCGAAGGGCTCGCTGCCCTTCGTACGGGAGAACTGGGCGAGCCCGACCACGGTGTCGTGCGCGACCATCGGCACGACGAGCGTCGACTGCACGAGGCCGTCCGGCCCGCCGCCCTCGATCAGCCGCGGCCGCGCGGTCCGCAGGGCCAGCGCTCCCGGCGAGGCCGCCGGGTAGCGGTGGATCTCCCCTACGGAGACCAGCGCGCCCGGACCGGACAGCGGGGCGTCCGACACGGCCGAGGCGAAGGCGACCCGCCGCAGCGGCGCGGAGGGCGCCCGTCCGGCGCCCAGGCCGGGCGGCAGCGAGGGCACGCCGGGGCCTTGCGGCCGGGCGGGCCGGTCGTCGTCGCCGAGCAGCAGCCCCTGGTAGAGGTCGACGGCGGCGAGGTCACAGAAGCCCGGGACGGTCACGTCCAGCAGTTCGCGGGCGGTGGTCTCGAGGTCGAGGGAGTTCCCGATGCGGTGCCCGGCCTCGTTGAGCAGGGCGAGATTGCGACGGACTCCGGCGGCCTCGCGGGCGGCGAGGTGGCGGCGGGTGACGTCGGTGCCGAGGCCCGCGACGCCGATCGGGCGGCCGGTGCCGCCGTGGACGCGGTAGAGGTTGATGGACCAGTGGCGGTGCTCCCGGCTGCCGGGTGCGGAGCCGGTGATCTGGAGGTCGGTCACGGAGTCGCCGGTCTCCAGGACCCGTCGCAGGGCCTCGGCCATCCGGTCGGCCTCCTGGCGCGGGAGGTAGTCGTGGACGGTGCGGCCGCGGTGCTCCTCGACGGCGCCGCCGAATACGGTCGCGAAACGGCGGTTGGCCCGCTGCACGGTGAGGTCCGTGCCGAAGAGCAGGAAGCCGAAAGGAGATTGGCCGAAAATGGCCTGCGAGGCGGCAAGATCGGATTCGATCCGGCGCAGCGCACGCACGTCGACCACGACGCACAGCGCGGCCCGCGCGCCGGTCTCGGTCTGGGTGGGCATTACATAGATCTCGGCCACCCCGTGCGCGCCGTCCCCGCCCGGGATCCGGAAGGGGACGAGGCCGGTCCACTCCTTGCCGTCGAGGATCTCGGCCATCCTGCGGTGCCCGTCGGCGCGCAGCTCCGGTGGCATGAAGGCGTCCACCGGGTCCCGGCCCACGGCCTGCGCGGCGGTCAGCCCGAACAGGTCCTCGGCGCGCAGGCTCCATTGGTCGATGAGCCCGTCGGGTCCGATGGAGAAAGACGCGACCTTTATGTAGTCATATATCGAGCCAGGCGGGCTGCTGTGCCACAGGGAGTCGTGCCATGTCTCCCCGGGCACACGGGCCTGATGTGCCTGCGCAGGTATCTCGCTCACGCGACCGTCCCCTCCAGCTCACCGCAACCGGACCGGCCATGACCGAATTATTCAGCACCACGGCCCCGCACGGCACGGCGTTCACGATCACAAAAAGGTCCCGACTATTTCGAGCCATGCCGTGTGATCGTCGGCCATCCTTCACCTTGTTACTCACCAGGAAGTGCCAACTCGAACCACACAGTCTTGCCTGATTTCCCGTGCCGCGTCCCCCAGCGCTGCGCCGAGACGGCCACCAGATGAAGTCCCCGGCCACCCTCGTCCTCCGGCGTCGCGACCCGCTCGCGGGGCGGATCCGGAAGCGGATCGGAAACCTCCACGAGCAGCGCGGCGCCGCCCGTCGGACTCCCACTGGCCGGATTGCGCCGCACCAGCCGGACCCCGATGGGGCCGGAGGCGTACCTCAGTGAATTGGTGACCAGCTCGCTGACCAGCAGGACGGTCACGTCGCCGACGGACTCCAGACCCCAGGAGCCGAGTGCGCCGCGGACGGCGTGCCGGGCGGTGCGGACGGCGCCGGGCTCGGCGGGAAAGGCCCACTCGGCGGCTTCACCGTCTGTGTCGATCACGCCGATCACTTCCCGGGCCGGCAACGACCCCAGTCCGATTCCGCAGGGACAGAGCCACGAGGGGGCAGTACACGATTGGGACTAATAGCGACATACCCGATATTTAAGGCGTCGTACCACCCGATCCTTCACGTACCAGCGCACTGTGGCGCAGACGGCCTAGAGCACGCGCGTCACGCGCCCCCGTGCGACCTGGTGTGCTGCCCGTCGCGCTCACTGCGCCCATCGCACCTGTCGCGCCCCTCACGCTCGATGCGCAGCCGGCGTCCGGCCTCCGCGACCGCCGGCCGGTCCTGGTCGAGCCAGTCCACCGAGTCCAGCTCCTCGGGCCCGAGCCAGCGCAGCTCGTCGTGGTCCTCCAGCGGCGCGGGTTCACCGGACAACAGCCGGGCGGTCCACACGTGCAGGACGAGCCCCGGCCTGAGCGGCCACTCCCCCGGGATCCGCTCCAGCGGCTCGGCCTCCACGCCGAGCTCCTCGCGCAGTTCGCGTACGAGCGCATCGGGGACGGACTCGCCCGCCTCGGCCTTCCCGCCCGGCAGCTCCCAGCGTCCGGCCAGCTCCGGGGGTGCGCTGCGGCGGGCGGCCAGCAGGCGGCCCTCACGACAAAGGGCTCCGCCCACGACCACTCGTACCGTCATGGGGCGGAGCCTATGCCAACGCCGGGTTGCTCAGTTCGTCGTGGCGGTCTGACCGACCCGCTCGACCCAGTACAGCTGCTTGTGGCCTCCGTCTTCGAGGCTGTCGACGACCTTCTGGGCCTCGGCCCGGGTGGGATACCGGCCCACCCGGTAGCGGTTGCCGTTGTCGTCCTGCCGTATGACCAGCCATGGGAGCAGGGCACCGCTGTCGTTCATCGCGTTTTCACCCTCCGCCGATGTACCTGCCCGGGAACCGCATTGCGCATATGCCCGACCTTACGCCCGACCTTCACGGAGCGGATACGGTTTTTCACGAAGAGGCACTTCGCACGCGTACGCATCCGGCCATGCGTACGAGTGGGCCGTGTACGCCGGTTCAGATCCGGCGCACCGCGGGCATCGGCAGCACCACCGCACCGCCCTGCGGCGCCGTACGGCAGACGCCCCCGCAGGTGGCGTCGGGGGAAACGGCGGAGGGAGCGGACCGGCCCCGCCCGGACGGGGCGGTCGGCGATGCCGGGAAGTTCGCACGCCGGCGGCGGTCATACCGCCGGACGGCGGGGCCGGTCCGTGACGCACCGTCACGCGTGGACACGGCCCCGGGGTTACGCCCCGCGCCCCCGCACCACCACCCGGTCAACGCCCGGGAATACCCGGGAACACCCGGGAACTCCCCGTCCGCTCACCGCACCGGCAGGTGGTACGACAGGCGGTAGCGGTCCGCCGGGACCACCACGTCGGCCGTCTCGACCGCCCGTCCGGACGCGAAGTACGTGCGGCCGATCACCAGGACCACATGGCCCGGCACCCCGCCCAGCAGCATGATCTCCTCCGCCAGGCCCGGCCGCGCCCCGACCTCCTCGACCACGTTGTCCACGACGACGTCGATCGCGGCCATCCGGTCGACGACCCCCGAGCCCCCGAGCGGCCCCTCCTCCGGCAGCATCACCGGGGTCCGGCCGGTGACCGCGAGCGGCTCCCAGGAGGTCGACAGCATCATCGCCTCCCCCGCGTCGCGGAACACGTACCGCGTCCGCATCACCCGCTCGCCCGGCTCGATACCGAGCCGCTTGGCGATCTCCGCCGGTGCGGCCGTCTGCTCGCTGCCGGACTCCCACGTACCCCGCGCCCCCGCCTCGGCCTGCTCCTGCCGGAACGGCGTCGACGTCCCGCCCGAGCGGTATCCCGAGCGCGCGACCCGTCGCGGCACGGGCTGCTCCCGTACGTACGTGCCCGACCCGGACCGGCCCTCGACCAGCCCCTCCGCCATGAGGACCTTGCGCGCCTCCAGCGCCACGGTGTCGGAGACCCCGTACTCCTCGCGGATCCGGGCCTGCGAGGGGAGCCGGGCGTGCGGGGGCAGGGACCCATCGACGATCTTCCGTCGCAGATCCCCGGCGACGCGCAGATAGGCCGGCTGCTCACCGAAAGTCACTGGCCACTCCCATCAGGTTGACAGACAGCTACACCCTGGCAACCGACGGTTGTATGCCGCAAGCGAAGGCCAGAGTTTCACCCGAAGTGATGAAGCCAGGTCACTGAAACCCGTTACCGCGCGTTACCACACTCTATTCTCGACGGCTCCTCACACCGCGGCCGAAGAGGACCCGTCCGAGTCGCCGTCAGAGTCGCCGCCCGACCGCTCCGCGAGCCAGTCCGGCACCGTCGTCGACAGCCCGTACGCCCCGCGCAGCGCCTTCTCCGTGTTCACGGACAGTGCACCCGAGGCGCTGTCCCACGCGTCCTGGAACTCCGCCGGCTTCGTCGCCTTCGCCGCCCGCTGCCACTGCGCGCGCGCCGCCTCGACCTCCTTGAGCTGCGCCCGCACCGGCCCGGCCAGCTCCGGGCGCTCCTTCACCCCGTCCAGCAGCCCCGCCTCCGCGGCCAGCGCCCGGTCCGCCTCGCGGGCCCACTCCCGGTACTGAGGCAGCGCCTCGTCGATGTCCTCCTCCGGCACGCCGCCCAGCGCCAGGTCGGCCTCGTTCATCACGCGCAGGAAGGCCGCCTGATCCGGCTTCAGCATCCCGGCGTCCTTGCGCAGGCTGCCGCGGTGCTCCTCCTCCGCCGTGCCGATGACGCAGAGCAGCCGCCGGTCGCCGCCGCTCCACGACTCGCGCGAGGGCGCGAAGTAGAACATCTCCGCGTACGAGGGCAGCGCCCACGTGTCCATCGCGTACGCGTCCTGCGCCTTCCAGCACGCCTCCGCGGCGGTCTTCTTCAGCTCGGACCCGCCGGGGAAGGCGTCGTTGCCGAACCGGGTCGAGGAGGTGACCTCCCCGTCGTGCATCTCCGTGCACGCGATCCGGTAGATGAGGGGGCTCTCTTCGAGCAGGTCCCCGCCGGGGACGTTGAAGCAGTCGCCGGCGCGCATGTCGTCGATGCCGGTCAACTCGCCCTCGACGTGCTCGAACTGCTGCAGCGTGTCCAGCCGGTCGAACAAGTGCCCCGCCACCCGGTCCGTGACGAGGACGACGGCGGCGGTCATCGCGAGCGACACCGCCAGACCCGTGATCGCGAGCGCTCTGCCCCGCTCCCCCTTCCGCGCGATCTGGACGAGCGCCACGATCCCGAAGACGATGCCGAGCGGCGGCAGGCACAACAGCCCGACCAGCAGCGACGCGAGCGCGAAGCCGTTGAGCGCCGGCTCCCGGTACGCCTGCTGCGGGGGCGGAGCGGGCCAGTAGGGCGGCGGCGGGATGCTCACGGGGAGAGGGGCTCCATCACAGGGGGCGCGAACGAATGCGCGAAATAGTACGCAGCGGGGGCGACCACCGTGACGGTCGCCCCCCGCAGTTCAGGACGGCGCACGCGTAACATCCGTGCCATACAACGGCCATGAAGGAGCAAAGGTGCTCTGCACATGACGCACGCACTCCCCGGTTCCGTCTGCCTCGGGCCTCAAGGCGGGCCCGGCCGCCTGACCGGGGAATCGGCTCCTCCCACGTACATGTCGGAAAATAGCCAGCCGACGGCGGGCCCGGTCTGGTGAACTGGCGGCATGACCACCACTGTTGATCTCGCCCGCCGCTTCGCCGAACTGCACGACCCCGCCGCGCCGCTTGCCTTGGCCAACGCCTGGGACGTCGTCAGCGCCCGGCTCGTCGAGGCCGCCGGCGCCCCCGCCGTCGCCACCACCAGCGCCGGTGTCGCCTGGTCGCTCGGCGCGCCCGACGGGGACGCCCTGACCCGCGACCGCGCCCTCGACCTCGTCGCCCGGGTGGCCGCGGCCGTCGCCGTCCCCGTGACCGCCGACATCGAAGGCGGCTTCGGCGCCGATCCCGCCGGGGTCGCCGAGACCGTCACCGGGGTCCTCGCCGCCGGCGCGGTCGGCATCAACATCGAGGACGGCACCCGGCCCGCCGCCGAGCACGCGGAGCGGGTGGCCGCCGCCCGGGCCGCCGCCGACACCGCCGGGGTCCCGCTGTACGTCAACGCCCGCATCGACACGTTCCTGTTCGGCCTCGGGGAGGAGGCGAGCCGCCTCGACGAGACCCTCGCCCGCGCCGCCGCCTACCTCCGTGCGGGCGCCAACGGCATCTTCGTCCCCGGCGTCACCGACCCGGCCACCGTCACCGAGCTGGTGAAGGGCATCGATGCCCCCCTCAACATCCTCGTCGGCCCCGGCGCCCCGTCCGTCGCCGAGCTCGGCGCCCTCGGCGTCGCCCGCGTCAGCCTCGGCTCCTCGGTCGCGTCGGCCGCGTACGACGTGGTCCGCCGCGCCGCCGAGGAGCTGATCGCGGGCGGTACGTACGCCACGCTCGGCGACTCCCTCCCGTACGGCGAGCTGAACGCCCTGCTCAAGGGCTGAGACCCGCAAGCGTGTCCGGGGTCAGTCCCGCGCGGCCTGCTCGTAGAGTGCCTTGGCCTTCTCGTCGAACAGGGCGGCGGTGGAGTCCACGTCCGTCTCCCCGCCGCTCAGCACCCCGATCAGCCGCCCCGGATTCCCCGGACCGCCGCGGTCGGCGATCCAGGGGCTTCCGCTGGTGCCCGTCCAGAAGCCCGCGCAGCCGATGTACAGCATCGCCGGGTCCTCCTGGTCGTGGCTGGTCTGGGTGGTGCAGGAGACGGGCTTGTTCTGCGGGTTGCGGTCGGACTCCGGATAGCCGACGACCGTCACCTCGCGCTCGTACCCGGAGGTCCAGTCGGGCTTCGGGGCCTCCTCGGCGCCGCCGACCGCCTGCTGCACGGTGCGGCCGTCCTTGTCCGGCTCGATGCTGAGGAAGGCGAAGTCGGCGGTGTCCTCGCCCCACTTCGTCCAGCGCTCGTCCACGTGGACCGCGCGGACCTTCCACACCCCGAGGGGCTGCCGGCCCACGCCTTCTCCGGTGAACGCGGGGGCGAAGGAGAGATCGCCGATGGCCCGGCCGTCGTGCGCGACCTCGCCGGGCGTGCCGTCCTCGCCCGCCGGGGCCACGCAGTGCGCGGCGGTCGCGACGACCGTGCCCTTCGGGCTGTCGACGACGCTCGCCGTGCACCAGTGCTCCCCGTTCGCCATGAGCACGCCGACGCCGGGGAAGGGGTGCACCGCGTTCGCATCCTGGTCCGTCGCCCTGAGGAAGCCGACAGCCAGGACCGCCGCCACTCCGGCGACGGCCGCCGCCGACGCACCCTTCGCCACTGCGTTCATCGCACGCCGGGGTCGGGTGTCGGTGCCAGCATCACCTTGCTGATCCACTCCAGAGCGCCCTCCCTCATGCCGCGTACGTACGACTTTCCGTTGTGCTCACCATCCTGGATCACCTGGAGCTGGGTGTGCACGGGGCCCTTCCCATACTCCTTCATGAACTTCTCGGCCTTCTCGCGGCCGCTCTCCCTGGTGCCGATCTGGAAGTTGATGTAGACGTCCGGACCACCATCCTTGATCAGCTTCTCGGCGAGCTTCTCGGGGTTGTTCTCGTCCATGGCCTGCGTGTTCCCCTTCCACAGCGGGGAATCGGGGACGATGTCGACCCCGCTCGCGATGGCCGCCTTGAAGCGGTCGGGGTACTTCAGGACGTGCTTGAAGGCACCGAATCCGCCCGCGGAGGAGCCCATGAAGGCCCAGCCGTCCCGGGCGGTGAAGGTCCGGAAATTGGCCTTCGTGAAATCCGGGATGTCCTCGACCATCCAGGTGCCCATCTTGGGCTCGCCGGGGATGTCCGAGGCGTCGAAGTGGTGCTTGGTGTCCGCGTTGTGCACCGGCATGATCAGGATGAAGGGCAGGCTCGTACCGGCCTTCGCCCCGTCGCTCACGGCCTTCTGGAGGCCGAGGCCGGGGCCCGTTCCCCAGTAGTTCGTGGGGTAGCCCCGGCCGCCGGGCAGGGAGATCAGGACGGGGAAGGCGCTCTTGGCGTACCTCGGCTCGTCGTACTCCTTGGGGACCCACACCCACACGTCACCGGTGAACCCCGACTTCGCGCCGGTCAGGGTCGTCCGGGCGATCTGCGTGCCGTCGGGCAGCCGGTAGGTCCGGACGAACCCGGCCTTCGGCCCGGTCGGCATGCTCACCCCCGGCCGGATGTCCTCGGCCGCGGCCGACGCCTGGACCTTCCCGAAGGACACCGGATCCCCTATGTCCGAGAAGAGACCGTACCTGTACGCCGCGGCGCCGCCGGCGGCAAGGGTGAACGCCAGCACACCGCTGATCAGAAGTCTGCGCCTGCGCTGGGGGCGGCGGCCCGTGGTCAGCGGGCCTTCCTCGGCCGTGAGGTCGCCGTCACCTTGAAGCTGGTCATGCTGCACGGATTTGTCCCGTTTCTTGTCCGGCGCTCCCGAAGAGCGCGGGTCGGACCGATCGGTCCCCCTTACACCCCTTACAGAGGTGTCAACGATCGGATGGGTTGCCTGGGACCGGCGGGACGTGGCGTGTGCCACCCCGGCCTCCGGGCTCCGTGCGTACGGCCTGGTCAGCCGGCCTCGGGCCGGGGCCCCTTGAGCACCTTGCTGATCCACTCCAGGGAGCCTTCCTTCATGCCCCGGACGTAGTGCCAGCCGTTGTGCTCGCCGTTCTGGATGTCGCGGATGGTCGTCTTGACGGGGCCCTTGCCGAACTGCTGCTGGAATGTGACCATCCGGTCCTTCCCGGTCTCCTTGGTGCCGACCTGGAAGTTGATGTAGACCTCGGGACCGTTGCTGTCGATCAGCTTCTTCGCGAGCTTCTCGGGATTGTTCGCGTCCATCTCCGCCTGGTGGCCCTTCCAGAGCGGGGAGTCGGGGACGATCTCGCCGCCGCTGGCGATCACGGCCTTGAACCGGTCCGGGTACTGCAGGACGGTCTTCATGCCGACGAAGGCACCCGAGGAGGAGCCCATGAAGGCCCAGCCGTCGCGGGACTTGTACGTACGGAAGTTGGCCTTGGTGAACTCCGGGACGTCCTCGGCGATCCAGGTGCCCATCTTGGGCTGGCCGGGGATGTCGGCGCCGTCGTAGTAGTACTTGCTGTCCGGGTTGAGCACCGGCATGACCAGGATGAACGGCAGGCTGGTCCCGGCCTGGACGCCCTCGCCGATGGCCTTCTGGAGGCCCAGGCTGCGGTCGGCCCAGTAGTTGCTCGGGAAGCCGTTGCCGCCCGGGAGGGAGATGAGCACCGGGAACGCGCTCTTCTCGTACTTCGCCTCGTTGTACTCCTTCGGCGTCCACACCCAGACGTCGCCCTCGAAGCCGGACTTCGCGCCCGCGAGGCGGGTCTTCGCGATGACCGTGCCGTCGTCGAGCTTGGCGGTCTGCTTGAAGTCGGACTTCGGGCCGGTCGGCAGGAGTACGTCCGGATCGCCGGTGGGCTTGGCGGGGGCCGGCGGCGTGCCCGGGGACTGCTTGCCCGCGTCGGGGGCGGCGGACGCGGGGGTCCTGCTGAAGCTCACGGAGTCGCCGTTGGCGGAGAACCACTCGAGCTTCCAGGCGGCGAAGCCTCCGCCGCCGAGCAGGAGCGCGAAGGCCACGACGGCGGATATCCACAGGGCGCGGCGGGAGCGACGGGGCTCGTGCGGTTCGGAGGCCGGCGGCTGGTCCGACTGGTCGTCAGGCCGCGGGCGCTGCGGGTACTGATGCACGAACTTCGCTCCGAACGGTCATGACTGCCCCAGTTGGGACAGAACGGCTGGGCACTCCTTAGTCCTGATGTGCGAATCCTGCGGACAGTTCCAAAACCCTGCAAAAACATGGCCTGAATCTCATACGTCCGGAACCCCGACAGCAGAACTCACCTCTGGGCGTCGAGTGCCTCGGCACACCGCCCCAGCAGGCTGATCAGCTGCTCCCGCTCCTGCGCCGAGAACGCGGCGGCGAGCGCCCGCTCCACCCGTACGGCGCCGGCGTCGGCGAGCTCCATCGCGGCCCGGCCCTCCTCCGTGAGCCGGGTCTCCAGCACGTTGCGGTGCCACTCGTGCGGGGTCCGCTCGATGAGCCCGCGCTCCTGGAGGTTCTTCAGCACGGTGTTCATGGTCGGCGGCGTCACCCCGCACAGCCGGGCGAGCGCGGCCGCGGAGATGCCCGGCTTCTCGGAGAGCCAGAGCAGTGCGGCGTACTGCGGAACCGTTACTGCGGCGGGCTTGCACGCAGCGTTCTTGGCCGCGAGAAGCGCCTGCTCGGCGCGCTTGACGTGCGAGCCGATGCGCTCCTCGGGAGGCATGGAGGTCATCCCTGCATCCTAAGGCCCTTGCATGCATTAGAGCTCTAACCTATCTTCGTGTTCACCCACACGGAAGAGGACACTCGCTGTGCTGAAGAAGTTCCTGCCCGCCACACTCCTGACCCTGACCACCGCGCTCACGCTGGGCACGACCCTGGCCGCACAGGCTGCGGAGGCCGCCCCGGTCTCCGACAGCCGCATCGCGACGGCTTTCACCCTCCCAGGCGAGAAGGTCTACCCCGAAGGCATAGCCACCGACCCCCGCAACCAGACCGTCTACGTCGGCTCGTACGCGGACGGCACCGTCTACCGGGCCCGCCCCGGCACACACACCGCCGAAGTGTTCCTGCCCGCCGGCACCGACGGCCGCCACACGGCGAACGGCCTGCGCATCGACGCCCGCGGCCGCCTGTGGGTGACCGACTCCACCTCCGGGGTCTCCGTCTACGACACCGCGTCGCGCACGCGCCTGGCCCACTTCGAGGTCGCCGGCACCGGCGGGCTCTTCGTCAACGACCTGGCCATCACCCCGGACGGCACCGCCTACCTGACCGACAGCGCCCGCGCGGTGATCTACCGCGTCACCCCGGCCCAGCTGGCGGCCGGCTCGGGCCCGCTGCTCCCCGCGTACGACCTGCGCGGGCACCTCACCCCATCGCCTGCGGGCACCTTCACGCTGAACGGCATCGTCTCCGACCCGGCAGGCCGCTTCCTCCTGGCCGTGGACATGACCGCGGGCGACCTCCACCGCATCGACCTGCGCACCGGCGCGATATCCCGCGTCGACCTCCAGGGCGGCGGCCTCACCCACGCCGACGGCCTCGACCTCGCGCCCGACGGCACCCTGCGCGTGGCCCACAACGCCACGAACACCCTGACCAGGTGGCACCTCAGCCCCGACGGCACCCGGGCCCGGCTGACCCGGACGATCACGGACCCGTCGCTGCAGATCCCGACCACGCTGAGCCACACCCCGGGCCGCACGCTCGTGGTCCGCTCCCAGTTCGACAAGGGCGGCCCCATGGGCCCTGGTACGCCGACGACCTTCACGATCGCCTCGGTCCGCGGCCTCTGACGGCAGGCGGCGGGAAGGCAGGCGGGAGGCAGGCGGCGCCGCCCCGGGTCAGCGGGCGGCGCCGAGCCGTGCCTGCTCCTCCTCGACGATGCGCCGGGCCAGCGAGGTGTCCGAGACGTCGACCGCCTCGGGCGCCGACTCCGCCACCACGCTGCGCCGGGCGTACGCGTCGAAGAGCCGTGCCTTGCGCTCCAGCATCTCCAGCATCCGCTGGTCCACCCCGTCGGTGGCGAGCAGCCGGTGCACCCGTACGGCGCGCACCTGTCCCATCCGGTGGGCACGGGCCACCGCCTGCTGCTCCGTGGTCGGCTTGACCTGCGGCTCGCAGAGGATCACCACGGACGCCGCCTGCAGGTTGATCCCGATGCCGCCCGCCTCGATCTGCGCGAGCAGCACGGCGTGCCCGGCCGCCGCGCCGAACCCGTCGACGAGCCGCTGCCGGCGCGCGGCCGGCACGCTCCCGGAGATCGGCCCGAACAGCCGGCCGCCATGGGCTGCGTCGTCCCCGTCGCCGCCGAGCGGCTGGCGGCCGAGCGCTTCCTCGACAGCCCCGAGCACCTCGCGGAACGAGGAGAACACCACGACCTTCAGCCCGTTGGCGGCGGCGTCCGCCACCAGCTCGCGCAGCCGTTGCAGCTTCGCCGACTTCTCCGGCTTCGCGTACGCGGCCCTGCGCATCGCCATGAAGTTGCCGGCCCGCACCGCCGCCCGGTAGGCGTCCCGGTCGGCGGCGCTCAGCTCCTCCCACTCGTCGGTCCACTGGAGCTCGGGCAGTTCGGCGAGTACGTCGCGCTGGTTGCGCCGCAGGTACGCGGGCGCCACCGCCTTGCGGAACGCCTTGGACCCGGCGACCGTGTCGACGTCCCCGATCCCGGAGGCCGTCCCGGGCTGCAGGATCCGTACGAGGCTGCGGAACTCCGAGACCCTGTTCTCCATCGGGGTGCCCGTGAGGAACAGGACGTACGTGCAGCGGGCGGCCCAGGCCGCGACCGCCAGGGAGCGCTGCGCGCGCGGGTTCTTGACGTGGTGCGCCTCGTCCACGACGAGCATCCCCAGATCGCCGGCGGCGAGTTCGGGGAATCCGGTCAGCGCCTGGAAGGTCGTCACGGCCACCCCGCCCTGCCCCCGCCAGTCCGCGAAGGCGTCGTGCCGGTCGGGGCCGTGGAGGGCGACCGCGCGCAGGGTGCTGCGCGCCTCGATCTCGCGGGTCCAGTTGATCAGGACTCCGGCCGGGCAGACCACGAGGAAGTGGCTCTGCCCCTGCGCGGCGAGGTGCGCGAGGGCGGCGAGCGCCTGGATCGTCTTGCCCAGGCCCATCTCGTCGCCGAGGATCACCCGCCGCTGGGCGAGGGCGAAGCGGGCGCCGAAGGACTGGTACCCGCGCAGCGAGACCCGGCGGTGCGTGCCGTCGAGGGCCTGGGCGCGGACCCGTTCGGCCAGCGCGTCGGGCAGGAACCCCTGGGCGGCGGCCGGGTCGGGGCCGCTCCCGGCGCGCTCGGTGATCTCCGCGAGCAGCCCGTAGTACTCGGCGGAGCGCAGCTCGAAGTCGACCCAGGCGGCCGCCTCGTCGGCCGGGCCGCGCAGCAGGTCGACCGAGGCCTGCCCGAGCAGCACGGGCACACCGCTGCCGGCGGCCTCCGCGGACAGCCGGGCGATCTCCCGGGCGGCGGCCGACGCCCGCTCCCGCCGCTCCCGTCCGGCGAACCACATCCGCAGCCGGCCGCCGGCGGGCCTGGCGTCGGCGAGCAGCGGCCCGAGCCCGGCGTCCAGTTGACCGGCCGCCTCGACGGCCCGGCGTGCGTCGGGCCCGGCTTCGACGAGCAGGTGCAGGGCGGTCACCAGCGCGGTGGTCCGGGGTTCGGGGCGGTCCACGTCGAGGTGCACGGCGACGGTCTCCCCGACGGCCTCGGCGAGCTGCCGCGCGGCGCCGAGCGCCTGGTCGGCGGTCTGCTGCCCGACCCCGGGGATCTGCCGCAGCCGGTGGCGGCCGGCGTCCAGCACCTTCTGCACGGTGTCGAAACCGGCCGCCTCGATGGCGGCCACCCGCAGCCGCCCCTCGGTGACCTGGGTCAGCCGGTCGGCGGGGATCCGCCGCAGCTCGAGGCGGGCCAGCTCCGCGTGGATCGGCGCCCAGGCCTCCCGTACGGCTTCGACGGCCCGCCGGTGGTCGGCCAGCAGTGCGCCGGCCGCCGCATGCAGCCGCTCGCCCGCGTCGATCACCTCGGACGCCCTGCGCCGCATGCCCCTCACCCCCCGACTGCTCCCGGCTGCGCCGGGTAACGACTGCACGCAACCTACCGCCAGCGGCGCGGCGCCCGCCCGCGGGCGAGTACGGCCAGTGCCGCCAGGGTGACGACCCCGGCGGACTCGACGACGAGGGTGGGGCGCACCAGTTCCGCGTCGAAGGTCTCGCGGAAGCCGAACAGCCCCGAGGTGAGGGCGAGGACCAGCCCGGCGAGGGTGCCGGCCGTGAACAGGGCCCCGAGGGCGGCCACGGCGCCGAGATACCGGGCGGGGGCGGCCGCGAGCGCGAGCGCCAGCAGGCCGCCGCCGATCCCGTTGAGCAGGAACAGCGCGCCGATCACGTGCAGGTCCGCGTACCCCGTGGCCCAGAGGCGGAGGTGGATCGCGGCCATCGCCGCGGTCAGGCCGGCGCCGAGCAGCCGCAGGGCGAGGACGGCGCCGGCGCCGGGGCGCCCGGCGGCGCGCTCACCGGCCATTGACGGCGCCGCCCACGGTGATCTCGGTCTTCATCCCGAGGTCCTTGTGTCCGTCGACGGGGCAGTAGAGCTCGTACGTACCGTCCTTGAGGGTGACGTCGAGCTTGTCGCTCTCTCCCGGTGCCAGGGTCTTGGAGCGCTGCTCTGCGCCCGGCCCCTCGACCTCCAGGGCGTGGTCCTGGTGGCCGGTGTTCTTGACGGTGAACGTGTAGGCGCCTGCCTTGAACGTCTTCTGGGACAGGGCGATGTGGAAGTCGCTGAGGTCCGCCGTGACCTGGGTCGCGGCCGCCTCGGCACTGGTGGCCGGCGGGGGTGCGGCGACGGTCGCCGCCGAGCCGCTTCCGGCTCCGCCGTAGCCGCCCCCGCAGGCGGCGAGCACCCCGGCCAGTGCTCCGGCCGCCAGCGCCGCCCCCACGCGCCTGCTCCGGGTGAGTGTTCCTCTCATGACTCGGCCCTCCGGCTCGGCCCTCCGCAGAAGTTCTGACGCAGGGGGTACGGATGACGGGCGCCGGGAGATTGGCCGGGCAGGGCGGCGTACGGGGGCGGGGAAGCGGACGGGAGGACAATGAAGAGGTGTTTCCCCGCACGCCAGAGCCAATCCATTCGGGGAGGCCGAACGTATCCACTGATGTGCAGAGAATGGGCCTCCCGCTCGCGCGTGCGCCGGACGAGGCATTGCTGTCGGGCCTGGCGACCGGCGATCCCGAGATCGCCGTCGCGTTCGTCCGCCGCTTCCAGCGCACGGTGTTCGGCGTGGCCATCGCCGTCGTCGGCGATGCGCAGCTCGCCGAGGACATCGCGCAGCAGACGTTCGAGCGGGCGTGGCGGCACGCGCAGGTCTACGACGCGCGCCGCGGTTCGGTACGGACCTGGCTGACGGCGATCGCGCACCATCTGGCGATCGACGCGGTCCGGGCCCGCCGGGCCAACCCGGTCGCCCCCGAGGACCTGGACGCCCTCCTCGACATCGTGACGGAGACCCCCGAGCAGCACGCGCTCGCCGCCGAGACGTCGGCCGGGATACGGGCGGCGGTGGCGGCCCTGCCCCGGGAGCAGGCCCGTGCCCTGGTGATGGCGGGGATCTACGGGATGACCGCGCAGCAGATCGCCGACATGGAGCGGATCCCGCTGGGGACGGCCAAGACGCGGATCCGGACGGCGATGCACAAGCTGCGC
The DNA here is from genome assembly GCF_040655295.1 of Streptomyces sp. NPDC050448. Lineage (NCBI taxonomy): Bacteria > Bacillati > Actinomycetota > Actinomycetes > Kitasatosporales > Streptomycetaceae > Streptomyces > Streptomyces sp. NPDC050448. The sequence goes on from NZ_JBFAJR010000002.1 coordinate 343,131, forward strand.
AGGACCCTGGGGGCCGAGGAGAGCCGGCGATGAGCGAGATGACCTGCGAGCAGCTGAGGGAACTCGACGCCGAGCTGGCGCTGGGCATCCTTTCGGCCCGGGAGCGCGCCCGTGCGGTCGCCCACCTGGACCAGTGCCCCGGCTGCCGGGTGCACATCGAGCAGCTGGCCCTGGCCGGTGACCGCCTGCTCGACCTGCTGCCGGGCACAGAGCCGCCGGTCGGCTTCGAGAGCCGCGTCGCCGCCCGGATCCAGCCGCCCCCGCCCCCGCAGCCGGCGCCGGCCCGGCGCCGGCTGCTGCGGCCCCGGGTCGCGGCCGCGGCGGCGGCCCTGGCCGTGGCGTGCGGCTTCGGCGGCTGGGCGGCGGGCACGGCGATCGAACAGGCCTCGGCTCCCGCGTCCCCGACGGCCGGCGCGCGCGCCCAGCTGCTGCAGGCGCCACTGATGGCGGACGGCCAGGAGGTGGGCCGGGTCTTCGCCCATCCGGGCCGGCAGGGCTGGGTGTACATGTCGGTGGACCTGGAGAAGCCGACCCCCACGGCCAGCTGTGTCCTCGTCCACAAGGACGGCACGAAGACCCCCCTCGGCACGTTCTCGCTCCATGACGGCTACGGCTACTGGGTGGCGCCGGCCGAGGTGAACCCCGCGACCCTCGCGGGCGCCCGCCTCCTCGCCCCGGAGGGCACGGTCCTCGCAACGGCCCGCTTCGCCTGACCGGTCACCGAGGGTCACGTCTCGACATGCGGGAGTCACCATCGGGTGCGAGGGTGGTGGACGTCCCCAGTGGACGTCCCCTCACCCTCTTCGAGGAGCGAAACCCGCATGGTCAAGAAGCAGCCGCCCCAGGACAAGGCCAACAAGCTCAAGCAGCAGGACAAGCAGAAGATGCAGGAAGCAAAGAGCCAGACGAGGAAGCCCACGTCCGAGGACATGGACATGGAGATGCCCGAAGACCGCCCCCGCCCGTCGGGCACGCCCGGCACGCACTAGCTGCGCCGCCGAGAGGCGCGCCCGCCCCGTCGGGCGCGCCTCTCGCCTGCTCCGCCCCGCGCCCCCGGCTCAGGAGACGACGAGCGTCAGTGTGGCCGGGGGGCCGGCCGGCCGGGGCACGGAGATGCGGGTGGTGCCCTCGTGTACCGCACGCAGTTCCCACTCACGATGGCCCGTGGGCGTCACGTTGCTGATGCGGATCAGCAGGACCGACTCGCCCTGAGCGGTGGGTTCCGGGCCGCCCTCCGGGAGGGGGAGCCGGAGCTGGGCCGTCTGCCCGGCCGTGAGCCGCCCCACGAAGCCGTCGTCGGCCTCGGTGAGTACGCGGCCCTGCGCCGGCGTCGGCGCGCCGGCGCCCGTGGCGCCCGTACCGCCCGCGGCGCCCGTACCGCCCGGGTCACGCGTCCGTTTCACCGGCGGACGCGCCTGGCCGCCCCCGCACCCGGTGAAGAGCGCGAGGGCGGCGAGGCATACCAGTCGCCGGTCAGCCACCGTCACGCACGGTGAACCGCAGCAGGACCGACACCTGGTTCAGCAGGACCGACCGCAGGGTCGCGGCCGGCGCGACGTCGGCGACGGTGACCGTCGTCGAGTCGGTGTCGGCGTTGCCGGCGCTGTCGGTCACCCGGAGTCCGACGGTGAAGACGCCGTCCTGGCCCACCTGGCCGAAGGTGGTGGTGACCCCGGTGGCGTCGTCGTACTGCCCGTCGTTGTCGAGGTCCCACGCGTACGTCGTCGGTCCCCCGGCCGACGGCGCGGTCCCTTTGGCGGAGCCGGCGGCGCTGAGCGTGACGTCCCTGCCCTCGTCCGTCGTGTACGGACCGCCGGCGGCCGCGGTCGGCAGGCAGGCGGCCGGGACGGTCCCATCGGCCGTGACGGTGTTCTGGTCCGCACTCGACGCGGCGCCCGCGCCCATGCCGCGGCCGGCGAAGACCCGCCACAGCAGGCATTGGTTCGCGCCTGCGTTGTTGGTCATGTCGGCGGCCAGGATGCCGTCGCGCGCGTCGAGGTAGCTCGGCGCGGTGACCGTGTTCTTCATGCCGTCGATGATGAGCTGCTGGGTGAAGGCGATGCCCTTCGCCTTGCGGATGTCGTACATCGTCGCGGCCCAGATCTCACCGTTGCGGTGTACGCCGCGGGCCGGGCGGAAGGTGCCCCACTTCTCGGTGGAGGTGTCGTACGCCTGCGAGCGGATGCCGGTCGCGGTGTTGCCTGTGACGTACTCGCCGACCGTCGCGTCGCCCCACTTGAGGAAGGAGATCGTGTCGCTCCAGCCCTCCCCGAGGGCGCCGGTCTGGGCTCCGCCGCCGAGGTTGCCGCCGCCGACCAGGCGGTTGGACACGCCGTGGCCGTACTCGTGCGCGATGACGTCGCCGTCGAGCGAACCGTCGCGCCACGGCCGGCCCGCCGGCTGCCACATGTACATCTGCATGCGCGGGCTGGCGCCGTCCCCGGGGGTGCCGAAGTTGGCGTTGTTCGTGCACCGGATCGCGTTCGGCGGCGCGCTGCCGTCCAGGCAGCCGAAGTCCCAGCCGTCCTGCGCCTCGGCCAGCACCGGGTCGTTGCCCGAGCCGCCGCGGCCGAAGTTGTCGACCTGGAAGTTCCGCGACGCCTCGTCGAACCCCAGGCCGTAGAGGTAGTCGTGCATCACGTTGGCGTAGTAGAAGAGCTGCGTGATGACGGGGTTCACGTCCGCGTCGAGGTTGGCCTGCGTCCCGCTGGCGTTGGTGCGCCAGGTGTCGTTGAACGTGTAGCCGAAGTGCTGGTGGTCCGGGTCGCCACTGGCCGGGGACTGCGGCCGGAGGGCGTCGTTCCCGGTGTCCGGCACCGTGTTGTCGCCGTCCTCGTCCCGGTACGCGTTGACGTTGTTGCCCTGGGTCAGCCGGCCCGCCACCCAGGAGCCGTCGCGCCCGGTGAACGGCGTGACCGTACGCGTGGCGCCGCTGATGTCAGGGTGCTGCGCCGTGAAGACGGTCCCTTCCGGACCGGCATGGTGGTACCGGCTCTCGCGGCTCAGGAGACGCCCGTCGGCGGCGTCGACCACCGTCTCGTACCAGGACGTACCGGAGACCTCGATGTCGGTGAGCCAGGCCGGGCGCAGCTCGCGGCCGGAGTCGGTGGGGAACCAGACCAGTTCCGCGGTCACGTCGTTGGGCTTCGTCAGCCTCTTGGCGTAGACGTTCTTGAACTTCTGCCGGCCCTTGTCGCGGTTGTCCGTGCCCGTCAGCTCGTGCTGGGCCCGCGCGCCCTGGGCCTCGGCCGCGTGGTCGAGGGCCTGCTTCGCCGTCAGCTCGACGGTGCCGGCCGGCTCGGCGGTCACGACCGCGCCGCCGAGGATGACCAAGCGGCCGCGCTTGTCGACGGTGGCGGTGAGCAGCCCGCCGTGGACGCGCATGCCGGCGATGCTCTGACCGATCGTCAGCTGCCGTGCCCCGTTGTGCTTCGTCGGGTACGAGGAGACGACGACGAGCTGCCCGGCCTGCTCGGCCGTCAGGCCGAACTCGGCGTGGTGGTGGCGTACGTAGGCGAGCGCGATGTGCTCGGGGGCCCCGGCGGAGGGCTCGGTCAGATAGCCTCCGGAGTTGAAGATCATCCGGGTGTGCCCCGTCGCGGGGTCGCGCCGCACGGTCGGATCGGCGGGGTCCGCGGCGTCGGGCGCCGCGGCGGTGGCCAGCCCCGGGGCCAGAGCCGTGAGCAGGCTCGTGGTGGTCACCGCGGTCCACAGCCTCGTGCGGAATCGCCATCTGGTCACGGCGTGAGCCTCCCGAGCGCCAACGCTCCCCCGGGTCTGCTGTCGAGACCGCGCGCGCTCCGTGAACATACTCAGCAAGATCCGCAGGTCAACGAGGCTCTCCGCCCATCCCGGCCGCCCGCCCGCGGCTCCCCCGTTTGCGGCCCCCGAGCATCCGGCGGACGTCTGCGGCTGCCGGGTCACCCGCACCAGCCGTTGCACGGAATCAGCACGGTGGAGCGAGCTCTCTCCACGCCGACGGCGGCTGCACCTCCAGGATCGTCGCCGTCCCGCCGGCCACCGCGGTCTCGTAGAGCGTGATCCGGTCGCCCGGGGCGAGGTGCCTCCACCGCGGCGAGGTCAGGGGCAGGAGCCGCACCGGGGCCCGGGCGCCGGGCGCGAGATCGCCAGCGGACTCGACCCAGACCCGGGCGATGTCCAGGTCACGCTCTCCGTCGTCCCTGCGGTTGCCGATGTCCCACATCGGCCGCAGCACCCCGGCTCCGGGAATCGGCGTACTCCGGGACGTCTCACCGGCCGGCCGGAGCGCGAGATCAGCCCGGATGACGCCCACTCGCGTCTCGGCGCCCCGCCACCGGCACCACTCCCGGCTCCGTTCGAGCCCCGTCATCGCGGCCGCGCGCCCGAGCTCCTCCCAGAAGCCGGCCGGTGCGGCCCATCCGTCATTCAGCTCCTGGAGCAGGCCGAGCGCCACTTCCCACTCGTCGTGCGCGAGGCACTCCCAGACGTCGGACGCCGTGATGTCGTTCTCGGTGGCAACCCCTTCGGGCACCAGCAGCGAGGCGGCTTCGAGCATCCCGACGACGTCCATGCGCCGATTGTCGATCAGCGGCACGACTTCCCCCTCGTGACGGCCACAATCGCTAGGGTTGTCCCATGACCGCACTGCCCGACTGGATGCGCCCGCCGCGCGCGGAAGGCTGGTTCGCGGAGGACCTGGACCGCCTCCCCGAGGCACCCCGCCACACCGAGCTCATCGACGGAGCCCTCGTCTTCAAGACGTCGCCCCAGCGGTCCTGGCATGGCCGCCTCGTCACCGCCCTGACCACCACGCTCATGGCGCAGGCACCGGCTGGCTTCGAGGTCGAGCGGGAGATGACGATCCGCCTCGATGCCCGCAACCGCCCCGAGCCGGACCTCTTGCTGACGGACCTGCCCTATGACCCCGACCGCACCTGGTACGCCCCGGAGGACGTGAAGCTCGTCGTGGAGGCCGTATCCCCCGAGTCCGCCCACCGGGACCGCACGGTCAAACTCCGGAAGTACGCAGAGGCCGGCATCCCGCACTACTGGTGCATCGAGGACGAGGGCGGGGCGCCGGTCGTGCACGTCTACGAGCTCGACGAACCGACCGGCGTCTACGCGCCCGCCGGCATCTTCCGGGGCACCCTCCAGCGCCCGGTGCCCTTCGAGATCAGCCTGGACCTCGACAAGCTCACACCGCCCCGAAGCAGCTGAAACGTCGGCACCTTGCCGGCACGGGAACGCAGAAGGGGCCGGACTCGTCGAGTCCGGCCCCCTCTGGCCTGCATGTTTGACGAAACTGTCTAACACGCAGTGAAGAACCGGCTACACGTTGAAGCGGAACGTCGAACACAGGGCCCCCCTGCGGAAACGCGACTCCCGGCGATCGCATCCAGCACAGATCCAGCACGGTGGGCATCTATCCAGCACCACCGACGGACCAGCACAGACCTCCAGCCATTGTGTACACATGAGACACTCGGTACGCTTGCGCGCATGACGCAGCCGTTGCCCATGGAGTCCATCCGCGACGTGCGCGCACACCTGGCGGAGGTGGTGGAGCGTGCAGACCGCGACGACGTGCCCACGGTGATCACACGCCGAGGCAAGGAGGTCGCCGCCGTCGTCTCCATCGAGGTGTTGCGCAAGTACCAGGAGTGGGAAGAGCGCGAGATCAACCGGATCATCGACGAGCGCATGGCCAACCCGGCCCCCGGCATCCCCATTGAGGACATCATGAGGGAGACGCTGGCGCGCGGTAAGTGAGTACCGAACCGTCTTCCGCCCCGAGGCGCAGGCCGAGCTTCGGAAGATCCCTCGCGACATGGCGCTCCGCATCCTGGCCAAGCTGACCGAGCTGGAGACCGACCCTCTCGGCTTCAACACCACCGCACTCGTGTCCCAGCCCGAGCGACGCCGTCTGCGCGTCGGCGACTACCGCATCGTCTACACGATCGACAACGGAGAGCTGGTGGTCTGGGTCGTTCATGTGGGACACCGGTCCACCGTCTACGAGACCTGATTTGCCGCTGACCTCACGTCAGAATATCCAGCACCCATCCAGCACGGCGGCCCGGTGCAGCTTCGCAATCAGCGCGCCGACCTGGCCCCAGGTCGCCCGGCCGGTGTCGAGGACCGCCTGCCGGACGGCCTGCTGCTCGGCCTGCGACAGCACCTGACGGTCCCCGATACGTCGCCCGCATGAGCGGGCCGGCAGTGCCTCCCGACCCCCGGCCGGCCAGCTTGCCCACCACTTGTCGACGGCCTTCAACGACACGCCGAACAGCGCGGCCGCCGCCCGCAGCCGCAGAGCCTCCTGCGCCGACGGCGACAGAGGCCGGGCGTCCCCCACCAGATCATTCACACACAGCCAACGCCCCGGAGCCCCAGCCGCTTCGAGTCAATAATCCTCAAACTACGCAGCGTTGATTGCGCTTTGATTACTCCACAGATACGTTCATGTCCGCACAGCGAGCGAGCAGCCTGCTGTGCCGCGTACGGGGTGGGTTAAAGATCCGCAGTATTCATGCGGACTCATGGGGGAATTTTGGCTTCCATCCTTCACGTTGAGTGTTGACCAGGGGGGGTGTAGGACCGCCGGAGTACGGCGGTTTCGACCCGCGCTTCTCACTGCCATTTCTCGACGAACCTGCCGGAGGAACTATCCGTTCTCAATCCTCAGGGGGCAGCGAGCCATGAATATCAAAAGTCCGGGAATTCGACGTGCCGCGACCATCGCCGGAGTCATGACTCTTGCGTGCGGGATAGCCCCGGCGCATGCCGAGGGTAGTCGCAGCACGTACATCTCCTACTGGTCAACCGGAGGCGAGTCGAGCCGCTGGCACGACGCAAACCGCGACAACGCGCAGACGGCGGTGCGATTCAACAATTGCACAGCCCCTAGCTCCCCTGACACGGCCGCCTCCGCCACCGTTCAGGTGTGGAAGAACGTCGACTTCGCCCCTGACACAAACTTGGGCGGGAAGCAGGTTTGTGGCGTTACCCAATACTGGGGAGTTGTCTCTTCCGGAGACTACTATTTCCGCCTCGACAAGATCAACGGGACTTACTACGGATTCCATCTGGATTCTGATCCCGTGTGGATCAACTACTGACCTGCAATATGGCTCGGTGAGGGATTCATTTCCTCGCCGAGCCATTCGGCATCTCCATGAACGGCCAGGATCGAATGTCTCTGCACTTCTCCCGTTGCTCGTACCGCTACGGTCGAAAGGTCCAGGTTCTCGACGGACTGGACCTGCAGATCGAGGGCCGGTGCACAGTCCTGCTCGGCCCCAACGGAGCCGGTAAGTCGACGCTCATGGGAGTTGGCTCGTCCTGGCTCACGCCCGCGGACGGCACCGTAGTGTGGCGTCGCCTCGATCCATCGAAACGGCGCGAACGCACCGCATACCGCAAGGCGGTTGCCTGGTTGCCGCAGAGCATCAAGCCTATGCCGGGGCTGACGGTGCGCGAAAACGTCGCCTACATCGGATGGCTCAAGGGTATGTCGAGGTCCGCGGCTTGGTCGGAATCAGCTGGGGCTCTTGACCGGGTGAAACTCGGCAAGCTCGCGGATCGCAAAAGCCATCAGCTTTCAGGTGGGCAGCTACGGCGTCTCGGGATAGCGGGGGCTCTGGTCCACCAGAGCGAGATCATGCTGCTCGACGAGCCGACCGCCGGCCTGGACCCGGCGCAGCGTCAGGTGCTCCGTGATCTGATCGCCGGACTCTCCGAGGATGTCCATATCGTCGTTTCCACCCACCAGACGGAAGACCTGGGTGATCTCTACGACTGTGTCGTCATTCTCGAGCAGGGCCAAGTCCGCTACCAGGGGGACACAGCGGGGTTCCTTTCTCTCGCGGCAGCCGACAGCCCCGAGGGAAAACGTGCGGAAGCCGCGTATACCCGGCTGATCCGTCAGGAGGTCTGATTCCGTGCTCTGGCGCACTGCATTGCGTTCATCGTCCGCGAGTCGGACCGCCCCGGTGGTGGCGGTGTTCGTCATGTTCTTGCTCCAGGAAAGTCTCACCGCTAACACGACGCACGGCTATTGGACCGGCGCGACCGGCGCAGCCAGTTACGCGCTGACTTTCGTGGTCTCCGCGTGCGCAGGTACCGGAGCCTGGGAAGGGTCCCGTTTTTCGCGTGGTCACGTCACGCACTGGGCACCCGCGCGCAATCCTCTTTCGGTGGCTCTGCCGATACTCACCCCCATCGCACTGTTGGGGATTCTCGGCATGGGGCTGGCGCTGACCGTGTCCGCATGGTCGGCGGATACGGGGTGGGGGGCGCCGCATCCGGGAATCACCATCATGTGGCTGGTAATGATAGGTGCAGCCACCGTGACCGGCTTCCTTGCCGGACGCGTCATCCCCCCCTTTATCGCGGTCCCGCTATCGCTCCTTTCCGCCTTCTGCATCACTGCCTACCCCGCTTCCATCGAACCCTTGTGGATCAGGCATCTGGTCGGCGGGGCCATGTTCGACTGCTGCGCTTTGGACCAGACGCCCGACTGGCGCGGGCTGGACAGCACCATCGCCACCGCGCTGGGAGTCACGCTGGCCGGCCTGGTACTCATCTCCTACTCGGTCAAGGTTCGCACGGCGCTTCTCGCATTCACGCTGTTGGTAGGCGGACTGGGAACCGGCGTGTGGCTTGCGCACAACCTTCCCGCCCAACCGTACGTGGAGCGCTCCAGCAACGACTTGGTGTGTTCTGGTGAATCACCCCGAGTGTGTCTATGGCCGGAACTCGCCTCACGAAGCGCCATGATTCGCCAAGCCGCCATCGCGGCGAGCCTCCGATTGCGGGCAGCCGGTCTGGTCATTCCCGACACTTTCACCATGGCCGGGCCTCCCCCCGAGAACCAGCTGCTGATCGGCACTGGAGCGCAGCCCACGCCGGATGAGGTCACGAGTGGTGTCGCCGGAGGTTTTCTGCCCCTCGCACCACCCGCCTGTGCACAGAGCGGTCCGTATCCCGGGGCCGAGGCATACGGCTCTGTTGCCGCTTGGCTCGCCCTGACCGCGGGGGTGAAGCCGGCCGAACTCACCAACCGCTACGCCCCACGGGACATCGCGATGGCCCAGGACGTCATCCACCAGCCGAGGAGCGCACAACTCAACTGGTACAACCGCAACAGCCAGGCGCTGCGCGATTGCACCAGCAAGCCGGTGCTCCCGCCCAAGACCGTCGAGGACCGGTCCCCTGGAGCAGCGCAGTGATCTGGTGGCTGCACGCTCGGGCCATCCCTCTGGTCGCTGCGACCGTCGTCGGCGCGTTCCTCGCAGCTCTTCTCGTCGGAAGAACGGCCATCCCCGTACCCAATCTCGCGGGTCCCGCCGGCGAACTCCTCGTCGTACAGCTGCTCGGAGCGGCCCCGGTGTTGATGCTTCTGCACGGCATCGAACGCGGAGACACCGCCGCCGAGGCCGTTGCCGTCCGCTCCGCGCGTATGCGCAACTTGGCGCTTTGCCTCACTCTCACCGTGACGTGTTCCGTCGCAGCGGCAGTCCTCCGCGTCGCGGTGAACTCCTCCGAGTGCGTCTCCCTGGCGCGGAATGTCGCCGGATTCCTCGGCGTCGCACTACTGATCCGGGGAATAGCCGGACCAGCGTTGGCCTCCGTGGTGGTAGCCGTGCTGCCGCTGCTGTGCGCGGCGGCAGGATGGGGTCCCGGAGGGCGGCCGTATGCGTGGGCGTGGCCCGTCCATCCCGCCAACTCACACGTCGCGATCGTGGAAGCATTCGTGCTGCTCGTTCTCGGTTGCACGATGGTGCTCCTGCGAGAGCAGCCCATCGTGACGGTGCAGCGGCCGTATTCATAGCCACGGTCAGTGAGCGGTATCGCGGTCGGCCGCACCCGGTCTCGCCGGCAGCCGCGACGGCGACGCAGCACGCATGCCCTCGGGGCAGTGACTCACGTGGGTGACTGCCCCCGAGTGCCTGCGGCGTCACTGGCTCGTTCCCGGCGGGCGTACCTCATATTGAGCCGAAACTGATGGGTTTCCCACTGGATTGTGTGGCGGACGTGCCGGGCGGCGAAGCGGCCGCAGACGATCCGGGTTGACGTTGTCCGCGGTGCAGGGAACGCCGGGTCTCGCGGGCGAGGTCGTCGATGGACGTGACACGGGCGGCATGGACGTGGTATTCCAGGTCGGCGTTGAGCAGCTCGTCGGAGTTGAGTTCCGGGCTGTACCCGGGCATCAGGTGCAACTCGATCCGGTCGGCGTTGCAGTGGAGCCAGGCCCGTACCGTCTCGCCGCGGTGCACCGGGTGCCGGTCGACGATGACGTGGACCTTCCGTCCGGTCTGGTGGGCGAGGAGGTCGTGGAACGCAACGTCACCTTCGCGGTGAACTTCGGCGAGGGCCTTCGGAGCCGTGAAGAAGAGTGTGAGCGCGGGTCGATCGACCGCACCTGCTCCCCCTCCTGCAGCGCTGCGACGCACGAGTCAGCACGGGGGCGACTCGCCGGCATCCCAGCACGGTAAGGGTGAGCAGGGGCGATGATGGGTGACGAGGAGTCAGCTTTCCTGGCGCCATCCCAGCACGGGAGGGGCATCCCAGCACGCACTGCCTCAGTGGACCGCCCCGCAAGAAGTAGCCGGCAACTCGGAAACATCGACCGCGAGGCGCCAGCCCACTCAAGCGCCGGCCATAGGCGACTGCTCCGCGTCCGTCCACGATCAGGACGGCGTGCCGCGAGCTGGCGGCATGAGGAGGCGGGAAGGGGCGAGCTGTGGTCAAGCACAGGCAGGGCAACCGTCTCGGTCAGGGGAGGATGATCTTCTCCGCCAGTAGGCTTGGGCCGATCCGACTGGCGATCTTCCGGAGGCAGCATGCTGACCCGCATCGAAGTCCACGGGTTCAAGAACCTCCTGGACCTGTCCATCGACTTCGGCCCCTTCACCTGCATCGCAGGTGAGAACGGCACCGGTAAGTCAAATGTTTTCGACGCCATCCAGTTCCTCTCCCTACTCGCCGACCAATCGATGATGGAGGCGGCCCAAGAGGTCAGAGGGGTACACGGCGAGCGTCAGGGAGACCCTCGCGATCTCTTCTGGAAAGGCTTCGAGCCTGGCCATCACAAAATGCGGTTCGCTGCCGAGATGATCGTCCCCCTCCATACACAGGACGACTTCGGCCGGGCCGCGAAGGCCACTACCACGTTTCTGCGGTATGAGCTAGAAGTCGGCTATCAGGAGCCGTCCGGCCTGGACCGCTTCGGCCGCCTCACACTCCTCCACGAGACGCTGAGCCACATCACCAAAGGCAAAGCTCCCCGACACCTCCTCTTCCCTCATAGCGCCAAGGACTTCCGCAACAGCGTCATTCAGGGCCACCGTAGCGGCGCTCCCTTCATCTCAACGACGACCGAATCTGGCGAGTCGGTGGTCAAAATTCACCAGGACGGTGGCAGCCGGGGGCAGCCGAAGCCCGCCGCAGCGTCCCGGGCACCCGCAACGGTCGTCTCCACCATCACCAGCAGTGACGACCCGACCATCCTCGCGGCTCGCCGTGAGATGCAGTCCTGGCGGCGACTCGCTCTTGAACCGTCGGCTCTGCGCAGATCCGACCGGTACGTCGACCCGGCGGAGATGGGTGCCGACGGCTCACACTTGCCAGCGACGCTCTTCCGTGTGGCCCACGACACTCTTGGCGCGGATCCCAGCCAGATCTACGCCCGGGTGGCGGGCCGCCTCTCAGACCTAACCGGTATCCACATCCGCGATCTAGATGTCGATCAGGACGAGGTTCGGCAGCTCCTCACTGTCAACGTGCGCGAAGTAGCCGGCATCACGCTGCCCGCCCGCAGCCTCTCCGAAGGCACATTGCGCTTCCTCGCCCTGTGCGTCCTACTCGAAGACACGTCCGTTCGAGGTCTGATCTGCATGGAGGAACCCGAGAATGGGATCCATCCCGCGAACCTCAACGCCATGGTCGCCCTTGTTCAGGACCTTGCAGTCGACCCGACCGAGGAACCTGGCACAGACAATCCGTTCAGGCAGGTGCTGATCAACACGCACTCACCTGGGGTTGTACAACTCGTCAAGTCTGAAGATCTCTTGTTCGCCGACACTGCGATCCACAGGGGCAAGAACGGCTCTCTGAACCGGGCACTGCGTCTACGGCCGCTTGCCGACACGTGGCGGGCCACAAGAGGGGGCGTGGACTTTGTGACGAAGGCTGACATCCTGCCGTACCTCACCACACCTGTCGGAGCTCAGCTCTCGCTGGGCTGGGGGGCAGCGTGACCGCTCGCGTTCTGTTCATCGGCGAGGGAAGCAGCGAGACAACGGCCTCGTACCGCACGTCGAGTCCATAGCTGTTCGCAGGGGGCTCGATGTCTCGATCACCGTCCCTGACTTCGGCTTGCTTCAGCTACCGACCGGCCATTCCGTCCAGGACAAACTGCGGGTAGCCCGTGAACTACACGGGGCCTACGACTTGGTGGTGGTGCAACGCGATGCCGACCGCGGCCCCGCCCAAGACCGCAGAGACGAGATCGAGCAGGCAGTATGCGCCGAATGGCCCCGCCTCCCGCATGTCGCCGTAGTGCCCGTCCGGATGCTGGAGGCATGGCTACTTCTCGATGAGGCATGTCTGCGCCAGGTCGCCGAGAACCCACGCGGGCGCGTCAGCCTAGATCTCCCCAAAGGCCTCGCTGCCGAAAAGGTCGCCGACCCGAAGCAGCTCCTCAAAGACTCACTCGCGCGGGCAAGCGAGTACAAAGGCCGCCGCCTGGCCCAGTTCCAGAAGCGTTTCTCGCAACACCGGCTGCGGATGCTTGAACTCCTGGATCCGGAAGGACCGGTGGCCTGCCTTCCGTCATGGCAGCATTTCATGAAGGACCTCGATGAGGCGTTTGAGAGCCTCAGCGGTGACCTACGAAACTCACACTCGGCCCTGCTGCGCAGCAAACAACCGAATCCCATCACTGTCGGGGTGAGCAGGGGCGATGAGAGGTGATACGGGGTCAGGTTTCCCGGCACCATCCCGGCACGGGAAACAGCCAGGGGCCCGGCTCATCAAAGCCGGACCCCCCTGACCTGCATATTTGTCAGATCAGCGAAGCGACGGTATGCCGCCTATTACACGTTGAAGCGGAACTCGACCACGTCGCCGTCCTGCATGACGTAGTCCTTGCCCTCCATGCGGGCCTTGCCCTTGGCGCGGGCCTCCGCGACCGAGCCGCAGGCGACCAGGTCCGCGAAGGAGATGACCTCGGCCTTGATGAAGCCGCGCTGGAAGTCGGTGTGGATCACGCCGGCCGCCTCGGGGGCCGTGGCGCCCTGCTTGATGGTCCAGGCACGGGTTTCCTTCGGGCCGGCCGTCAGGTACGTCTGGAGGCCCAGGGTGGCGAAGCCGACGCGGCCGAGGGTGGCCAGGCCGGGCTCGTCCTGGCCGACCGACTGGAGGAGCTCGAGGGCTTCCTCGTCGTCCAGCTCGGAGAGGTCCTGCTCCAGCTTGGCGTTCAGGAAGATCGCCTCCGCCGGGGCGACCAGCGCGCTCTGCTCCGCCTTGAAGGCGTCGTCCACCAGCTCGTCCTCGTCGACGTTGAAGACGTAGAGGAACGGCTTCGTGGTCAGGAGGTGCAGCTCGTGCAGGAGGTCGCCCTGCTCCGTGCCCTTGGTGATGCCCTTGGAGAAGAGGGTGTCGCCGGCCTCGAGGATCTTCTTGGCCTCGACGACCGCCGCCAGGACCGCGACCTTCTCCTTCTGGAGACGGGACTCCTTCGTCAGGCGCGGCTCCGCCTTCTCGATGGACTGGAGGTCGGCGAGGATCAGCTCGGTGTTGATCGTCTCGATGTCGTCCTTCGGCGAGACCTTGCCGTCGACGTGCACGACGTTCTCGTCCTTGAAGGCACGAATGACCTGGCAGATCGCGTCCGACTCACGGATGTTCGCGAGGAACTTGTTGCCCAGGCCCTCGCCCTCCGAGGCGCCGCGGACGATGCCCGCGATGTCGACGAAGTCGACGGTCGCCGGGAGGAGCCGCTGCGAGCCGAAGATGCCGGCGAGCACGGCCAGGCGCGGGTCCGGGACGCCGACGACGCCGACGTTCGGCTCGATGGTGGCGAACGGGTAGTTGGCCGCCAGCACGTCGTTCTTGGTCAGGGCGTTGAACAGGGTCGACTTGCCGACATTCGGCAGGCCGACGATTCCGATCGTGAGCGACACGTTGGCGACTTCCCGTAGCTGGAGGGGGCGGCGGCCCGGGAGTGGGCCACCGGACAGTTTACTTTCCGATGAGTGGCAGTCGTTGTACGCGTGTCCCCACACCGATACCGCGCTCGGCCCGCCTAGTTTTGTGGGGTGGAGCAATACAGGACGCGTTCGGTGGATCACCCCCAGCGACAGCAGCCGCGGCGCCCGGCCCAGGGTCCGGCCCAGCCCATCGGCAGCGTGCCCGCCCAGGGCGGCCGGCTCCGGCCCGCACCGGCCCGGCGGCTGCCGCGGCCCCGGCTCACCGGTCTGGGCGGCGGGCTGTTCGCGTGCGCCGCGATGACCCTGGTCGCCGGGATCGCCTGGCTGCTCTTCGACGGCTCGCTGTTCGCGTACGGGCTGCTCTTCCTGCCCGTCGCGGCCGCCACCGCCCTGTGGGTGCGCCCCGCCGACCTGATCACCGCGCCGATCACGGCCCCGATCGCCTTCGCCGCCGGAGTCTGGCCCGTCTCCGGCGGCTCCGGCAGCTTCGCCGCGCAGCTCATGGGCATCGTGTCCGCCCTGTCGCTGCACGCCGGCTGGCTGTACGGGGGGACCCTCGTCTCCGCGCTGATCGTCGTCGTACGGAAGGCCGTGCTCATCTCACGGCGGAAGCTGCCCCGCCGGACGGCCTGACCGGACGGCCTAGCTGTCCGAGCCCTTCGCCTGCATGGCCGCCATGGCCGCCCCCACGATGCCCGCGTTGTTCTGGAGCTTCGCCGGGACGATCTCGGCCCGGACGCCCTGGATCAGCGGGAGGAACTTCTCCGGTTTGCGGCTGACGCCTCCGCCGATGATGAAGAGGTTCGGGGAGAAGAGCATCTCCACATGCTCCAGGTACCTCTGCACCCGGTGCGCCCAGCGCTCCCAGGTGAGGTCCCCGTCCTCCTTCGCCTTGACCGACGCCCGCTTCTCCGCGTCGTGGCCCTTCAGCTCCAGGTGGCCGAGCTCCGAGTTCGGGACCAGCCGGCCGTCCGTGAACAGCGCGCTGCCGATGCCGGTGCCCAGCGTCAGCATGATCACCGTGCCGTCGCGGCCCCGGCCCGCGCCGTACGTCATCTCCGCGATCCCGGCCGCGTCCGCGTCGTTGAGGACCGTGACGGGCCGGCCGTCGAGCCGCCCCGACAGCAGGGCCGCCGTGTCGACGCCGATCCACGCCTTGTCCATGTTGGCCGCCGTACGGGTGATGCCGCCCGTGACGACTCCCGGGAACGTCACCCCCACGGGGCCGCCCCAGTCGAAGTGGCGCACCACCTCGACGACGGAGCCGGCCACCTCGTCGGGGGTGGCCGGCTGCGGTGTCAGTACCTTGTGGCGCTCCTGCGCCAGCTCGCCACGGTCCAGGTCCGCGGGAGCGCCCTTGATCCCGGAACCACCGATGTCCACGCCGAAGATCTGCATGGACTCACCGTACGAAACGGGCTACTTCTCGGCGACCAATGCGGCCGCTTCCGCGCGCAGGTCGCGGCGCAGCTCCTTCGGCAGCGAGAAGACGATCGACTCCTCGGCGGTCTTGACGATCTCCACGTCCTCGAAACCGCGCTCCGCGAGCCATTCGAGCACCTGCTCGACCAGCACCTCCGGCACCGAGGCGCCCGAGGTCAGGCCGATCGTGGTGACGCCCTCCAGCCAGGCCTCGTCGATCTCGCTCGCGAAGTCGACGAGGTGCGCGGCGCGCGCGCCCGCGTCGAGGGCGACCTCGACCAGCCGGATCGAGTTCGAGGAGTTCTTGGAGCCGACGACGATGACCAGGTCGGAGTCGGCGCCCATCACCTTGACCGCGGCCTGGCGGTTCGAGGTGGCGTAGCAGATGTCGTCGCTCGGCGGCGAGACCAGCAGCGGGAACTTGGTCTTCAGCGCGTCGACCGTCTCCATGGTCTCGTCGACCGAGAGCGTGGTCTGCGACAGCCAGACGACCTTCGACTCGTCGCGCACGACGACCTTGTCCACGTCGTCCGGGCCGTCCACGATCGTGATGTGGTCCGGGGCCTCGCCGGAGGTGCCGATGACCTCCTCGTGGCCCTCGTGGCCGATGAGGAGGATGTCGAAGTCCTCGTTCGCGTACCGGATGGCTTCCTTGTGCACCTTGGTGACCAGCGGGCAGGTCGCGTCGATCGTCGCGAGCTTGCCGCGCGACGCCTCCTCGTGCACCACGGGCGCCACGCCGTGCGCGGAGAACATCACGATGGAGCCCTCGGGCACCTCCTCCGTCCGCTCGACGAAGATGGCGCCCTTCTTCTCCAGCGTCTGGACGACGTACTTGTTGTGCACGATCTCGTGCCGCACGTAGACCGGCGCACCGTACTGCTCGAGGGCCTTCTCGACGGCGATCACGGCTCGGTCCACGCCCGCGCAGTAGCCGCGCGGGGCGGCGAGCAGGACGCGTCGGGAAGCGGGAGCAGGTGCGGCAGCAGTCATGCGGTCCATCGTACGGGGGTCTCCAGGAGGCCGGGCGTCGCCCGTTCGGCACAGACTGGGTCGACCGTACGAAGCGACCGCCCCTCGGAGGAATGATGGCGTCCGTGACGGACCCCGGTACGGCGCCGAAGCCGGCCCTCCGGCGGACCCTCGGATTCCGGGACCTGGTCGTGTACGGACTCCTCTTCATCGCCCCCATGGCCCCGGTCGGGGTCTTCGGCGCCCTCGACGCGAAATCACACGGCGCGGTCGCCCTCGTCTACCTCAAGTACCTCAAGGCGTGCTCTTCGCCCAGCGCGGGCGGCGCGCCCCGGGCCGGGGGCCGGGCCGCCGCGTAGGAAGCCCCCGCCGCCGCTCGGGCGGCCTGGCGATGCCCCTGCCGGCTCCGGTGGCGAGGCAGCCGGCGGGGCAACCCGGGCGGCACGCCTACGTCCCAGCACCCCGGCCGGCCCCGACGGCGGGCCCCGGCTTGGCCCGGCGAAGGCCTCGGCGGAGCCGAGCGCCGTCCCGGCGATGGCCCGGGTATGCCCGGCACGCACGCCGACCTGGCACCCACGCCGACCCGGCGACCCGGCGACCCGGCGACCCGGCGACCCCAACGGCGGGGCGGCGGCGCGGTGACGGCCTGGCGGCGGGGCCGTGTGGCGGGTTGGCGGCGGGGCCGAACGCGGTCTCGGCCGGGGCGGGGCCGCCGGCTGGAGCACGACACCATCGCCGGACCCTGAGACGCTGTCAGCCCGGGCGGCTAGCCTGCGTGCATGGGTCTGAATACGTCGGCTGACGCGCCGCTGCCGGTCGGCCAGGTGTCCCGGCTCATCGGGGGCTGGATCGACAAGCTCGGCCAGGTGTGGGTGGAGGGGCAGATCACGCAGCTCTCGCGGCGGCCGGGGGCGGGGGTGGTCTTCCTGACGCTGCGCGACCCCTCGCACGACATCTCGCTCAGCGTGACCTGCTACCGCCAGGTCTTCGACGAGGTCGCGGACGCGGTGACGGAGGGCGCGCGGGTCGTCGTCCTGGCCAAGCCGGAGTGGTACGCCCCGCGCGGGCAGCTGTCGCTGCGGGCCACCGAGATACGGCCCGTCGGCATCGGCGAGCTCCTCGCCCGGCTGGAGAAGCTCAAGCGGTCACTCGCCTCCGAGGGCCTGTTCGCGCTGGACCGCAAGAAGCCGCTGCCCTTCCTGCCGCAGCTGATCGGGCTGGTGGTCGGGCGGGCCTCGGCGGCCGAGCGCGACGTCCTGGAGAACGCCCGGCGCCGCTGGCCGGCGGTCCGCTTCGAGGTACGGAACGTCGCCGTCCAGGGGGTCCACGCCGTGCCCCAGGTGATCCAGGCGGTCAAGGAGCTCGACGCGCTGGACGAGGTCGACGTGATCATCGTGGCGCGCGGCGGCGGCAGCGTGGAGGACCTGCTGCCGTTCTCCGACGAGGAGGTCGTACGGACCGTCGCGGCGGCCCGTACGCCGGTGGTCTCGGCGATCGGGCACGAGCCGGACT
Source organism: Streptomyces sp. NPDC050448 (assembly GCF_040655295.1). NCBI lineage: Bacteria > Bacillati > Actinomycetota > Actinomycetes > Kitasatosporales > Streptomycetaceae > Streptomyces > Streptomyces sp. NPDC050448. The sequence continues at coordinate 361,232 of NZ_JBFAJR010000002.1, forward strand.
CCCCGCTCCTGGACCTGGTCGCCGACCTGCGGGCCTCCACCCCCACGGACGCGGCGAAGAAGGTGGTCCCGGACGTGGGCGAGGAGCTGGAGCGGGTGCGCCAACTGCAGGGCCGGGGGCTCCGGGCGGTGCGCGGGCTGCTCGACCGGGAGGAGCGGGGGCTCGCGCACGCGCTCGCCCGCCCGGTCTTCGTCCATCCGCAGCGGATGGTGGAGACCCGCGAGGCCGAGCTCGAGGCCCTGCTGGGACGCACCCGGCGCACCCTCGGGCACCTGCTGGACCGGGCGGACTCCGAGCTCGCGCACACCCTGGCCCGGGTGGTGGCACTCTCCCCGGCGGCGACGCTGGAGCGGGGATACGCCGTACTGCAGCGGGCGGACGGGCACGTGGTGCGCTCGCCGGAGGACGTCTCGGCGGACGAGGTGCTGCGTGCGCGGGTGGCGGAGGGCGAGTTCTCCGTACGGGTGGACGGGCAGCGCGGCGAGTGAGCCGTGCGCCCGCGCGCCGGGCCCGCACATATTCGATGCACTGCACACATAAGGTGGGACGGGAATGACTGAAACCGATACCTCGTTGGGGTACGAGCAGGCCCGGGACGAGCTCATCGAGGTCGTCCGCAAACTGGAGGCCGGCGGCACCTCCCTCGAGGACTCCCTCGCGCTCTGGGAGCGCGGCGAAGAGCTCGCGAAGGTCTGCCGGCACTGGCTGGAAGGGGCCCGCGCCCGGCTCGACTCGGCACTGGCGGCCCGCGACGCGGGGGCCGGCGGGGCGGGCGGGAGTGACGAGCGGGACGCCTGAGGCCGGGCCGAGCGCGGGGTCAAACGTGATCCAGGTCACCCCGACCGGGATTTAGTTGAAAATTATACGACTTTCGGCTTAAAGTCGGGACATCGCTTCACCTCCGTATGGAAGAAGGCTTTCCGATGTCTCTCGTTCTTGACTCCGCCGCCCAGGACCTGCTGTTCCGCGAGGCCCGCACCGCCAACTCGTTCTCCGACGAGCCGGTGACCGAGGAGCAGGTCCAGGCGATCTACGACCTGGTCAAGTACGGCCCCACCGCCTTCAACTCGACGCCGCTGCGCATCACGCTGGTCCGCTCCCCCGAGGCCCGCGAGCGCCTCGTGAACCTGATGATGGAGGGCAACCGGGCGAAGACCGCGGCCGCGCCGCTCGTCGCGATCCTCTCCGCGGACAACGAGTTCCACGAGGAGCTCCCGACCCTGCTGCCGCACTTCCCGCAGGCCAAGGACGCCTTCTTCGGCGAGCGCCCGGTCCGCGAGCAGGCCGCGCTGATGAACGCCGCCCTGCAGGCCGCGTACTTCATCGTCGGCATCCGCGCCGCCGGCCTGGCCGCGGGCCCGATGGGCGGCCTGGACTTCGCCGGCGTCCAGAAGGAGTTCCTGGACGACGACCACACCCCCCTGATGGTCGTCAACATCGGCAAGCCGGGCGAGGACGCGTGGTTCGCGCGCGGCCCGCGCCTGAGCTTCGACGAGGTCATCACCACCGTCTGAGTCCCGTCTGAGTCCCGTCCGAGTCCCGTCCGAGTCCCGTCCGAGTCCCGTCCGAGTCCCGTCCGAGTCCCGGACGGGTCCCGTCCGGGTCCGGACACGGGTACGCAGAAGGCCGCTCCCCCGGGATTCCGGGGGAGCGGCCTTTTCGCATGTCAGCGGCGTGCCGTCCGACCAGCCGTGCCGTGCCCTGCGGCTACTGGGCGGCGCCCTGCTTGAACTCCAGCGCCGCCGCCATCCTGCCGAGGTCCTCGAAGGGGGCCGTGCCGGTCACCACCGTGACGTGGCCCTGCTCCTGCCGCACGAGGGCGTCGTACTTCTCGCCCTCCCAGCGCTCCCAGGTCAGGTCGCCGACCTGCTGCGTCTGCCCGGTGGCCTTCGCCCGCTGGGTGACGCCGGCCACGTGCTTGGCCGAGGCGTCGCTGGACTGCTCGATCGCGACGTACTGCCCCTGCGGATCCAGGAAGCCCAGATGCCAGGCGTTCGCGGCCCTGCGGTCGAACGCCACCGACGTCGCCCGCCACTCCGCGGGGAGCCCCACGGGCGCCGCCACCGGGTACGGCGCCGCGCGCCGCGCGGTGATCGTCTCCACCCGGTAGTCGACCACGTGTGTCGGGTCGGCCTTCTCGTCATGTGGGACGAAGATGTAGATCCCCGCGACGACCACACCGATCACCGCCAGCGACCGGACCATGTCCCAGACCGTCTGCTTGCCCTTCATACCTGCCACGCCACCATCGTCCCCCATGGCCGGGAGCGATCTCCGCCGGGGTGGTCGCCGCGCCCGCCCCGGTGCGCAAGATGTCCGCTCAGGCCAATCGCGCGACCGATATACCGCTCATACGTGACCCGGTCTGCTCATTTTGTCGATGTACCGATAGAGTTCCAGCACCCTCACTTCCCGGCCGTCGCCGTACAGAAAGGTGCGCTCCGATGACCGAGCACAACCTGCCGCCCCAGCTCGAGGTCTCTCCGGAGGCCCCCGACCGCAACCTCGCCCTGGAACTCGTCCGGGTGACCGAGGCCGCCGCCATGGCCGCGGGCCGGTGGGTCGGGCGCGGCGACAAGCTCGGCGCCGACGGCGCCGCGGTCAACGCGATGCGGACCCTGATCTCCACCGTCTCGATGAACGGCGTCGTCGTCATCGGCGAGGGCGAGAAGGACGAAGCCCCGATGCTGTTCAACGGCGAGCGGGTCGGCGACGGCACCGGCGCCGAGGTCGACATCGCCGTCGACCCGATCGACGGCACCACCCTGAACGCCAAGGGCATGCCGAACGCCATCGCCGTGCTCGCCGCCGCCGACCGCGGCACCATGTTCGACCCGTCCGCGGTCTTCTACATGGAGAAGCTGGTCACCGGCCCCGAAGCCGCCGACTTCGTCGACATCAACGCACCCGTCTCGGTGAACATCCGCCGCGTCGCCAAGGCCAAGAACATGGCCGTCGAAGACGTCACCGTGATCATCCTGGACCGTCCCCGCCACGAGGGCATCGTCAAGGAGATCCGCGAGACCGGCGCCCGGATCAAGTTCATCTCGGACGGCGACGTCGCCGGATCGGTCATGGCCGTGCGCGAGGGCACCGGCGTGGACCTGCTCCTGGGCATCGGCGGCACCCCCGAGGGCATCATCTCGGCCTGCGCCATCAAGTGCCTCGGCGGCACGATCCAGGGCAAGCTGTGGCCGAAGGACGACGCCGAGCGCCAGAAGGCCATCGACGCGGGTCACGACCTGGACCGGGTCCTGCACACCGACGACCTGGTCTCCGGCGAGAACGTCTTCTTCGTCGCCACCGGCATCACGGACGGCGAGCTGCTGCGCGGCGTCCACTACCGCTCGGAGACCGCGACCACGTCCTCGCTGGTCATGCGCTCGAAGTCGGGCACGATCCGGCAGATCGACTCGACCCACCGCCTGTCGAAGCTGCGCGCCTACAGCGCGATCGACTTCGACCGCGCGAAGTAGGAGCGGACCGGCCGGAACGGGCCGGCCCGTACGCAGGCACGGCGAGAGGGGCGGTACCGCGTGCGGCGGTAGCGCCCCTCTCGCCGTGCCTGCGTACGGGCCTCAGCCCGCGGCGGCTATCGGCCCGCCTCCCGGGGCCTGGCGCAGTTCCGCCGCCCGGCGCCGGCGGCGGCCCAGCACCACCCGGCGCTCGGCGGCGGTGAGCCCGCCCCAGACCCCGTACGGCTCGGGCTGGAGCAGTGCGTGCTCGCGGCAGGCGACCATCACGGGGCAGCGCGCGCAGACGCGCTTGGCGGCCTCCTCGCGGGAGAGCCTGGCCGCCGTCGGCTCCTTGGAGGGAGCGAAGAACAGCCCCGCCTCGTCACGGCGGCACACCGCCTCCGCATGCCATGGGCCGTCCTCTTCCCTCGCCGGCACCCGCGGCTTCGGTACGGCGGCCGGACGCGCCTGAAGGCTTTGTACGGCGACTACCTGCAGGGACTGATGCGGCGGATGCTGCACGGTCTACTCCTGACGACGTATACGCAAGCGAGAGACGATGCACCTGTCCCTACCCGCTGTACGCGCCCCTATGCACTGCGTGCAGCAAGCGCGCCGTCCCGGGAAAGTTCGACCGAAACGCGACGCCGCCATGCGCCCTCGCGCGTCCGGCGGCGTCCGGTCGAAACGGCGGCCGGCCCGGCACCGCGGGCCCGGCCGTCGAGATCCGGCCGACAAGATCCGGCCGACAAGATCGAAAGAGGCGGCCTATCCCTCCGAGCGCTTGCGCAGCTTGAGGGCCAGGTCGACCAGGCGGGCGCCGGGCTTGGGCCGGGCCTCGATGTTGCCCAGCAGCGAGAAGCCCCGGACGATCACCACCGGCGCGTTCGGGTCGGTGGTCTCGGCGCGGCCCTCGCCGTGCACCTCGAAGTTGCCGAGGACCCCGCCGCCGTAGCCGCGGAGCGTCACGTTCTCCGGGACCGTGATCTCGACGTTCCCCAGCACGCTCGTCACGTTGATCTCGGTGACCTGCTGCTCGAAGACGGCCTCGGTGAGGTCGATGGCGACGTCGCCCAGGACGGAGACCACGCGGGTGTGCGCGCCCGGCCGCCAGCGGCCCTTTCGGGCGGCGCTGCTGCACACGGCGACCACCGTCTCCGAGACCGCGGCCTGGCCGGCCTGCGCCGGAACCGCCGGAGCCTGCGCGTACGCGGGCGTCGCAGGCGTGCCGCCGGGCGCGGGCAGGTCCCGTACGAGCATCTCGAGCTCCCCGACCGTCTTCACGGCGTACAGCGAGTCCAGGCGCTCGGAGTGCTCCTCGGCGGTCAGCCGGCCCTCGGCGATGGCGTCGGCCAGGATGTGCGCGATCCGGTCGCGGTCGGCGTCGGAGGCCCGCAGTTCGGCGGGGACGGCTGCGGGGGTCGCTCCGGGGGCGGCAACGGGCTTCTTTTCCAGGTCCACGTCAATCAGCATAGCGATACGCGATAGATCGCGATAGTCGCCAGTGAGCCTTACCTCACAGACACAGCCCGGGACGGAGGTCCTACGCTGGATAGCCGCGCTGCCAATTGGTCGCCAGCGCCGTCTGCCGAGTGAGGAATGACTGCCGTCATGCCAGAGTTTGCGTACACCGACCTGCTCCCCCTGGGCGAGGACACCACCCCGTACCGGCTGGTGACCTCGGAGGGCGTCTCGACCTTCGAGGCCGACGGCCGTACGTTCCTCAAGGTCGAGCCCGAGGCGCTGCGCAAGCTCGCCGAAGAGGCCATCCACGACATCCAGCACTTCCTGCGCCCCGCGCACCTCGCGCAGCTGCGCCGCATCATCGACGACCCCGAGGCGAGCGCGAACGACAAGTTCGTGGCGCTGGACCTCCTCAAGAACGCGAACATCGCGGCGGCCGGCGTCCTGCCGATGTGCCAGGACACGGGCACGGCGATCGTGATGGGCAAGCGCGGCCAGAACGTCCTCACCGAGGGCGGTGACGAGGCGGCCCTCTCCCGCGGTATCTACGACGCGTACACGCGGCTGAACCTGCGCTACTCGCAGATGGCCCCCCTCACCATGTGGGAGGAGAAGAACACCGGCTCGAACCTGCCGGCCCAGATCGAGCTGTACGCGACCGACGGCGGCGCGTACAAGTTCCTCTTCATGGCCAAGGGCGGCGGCTCGGCCAACAAGTCGTTCCTCTACCAGGAGACCAAGGCGGTCCTCAACGAGGCCTCCATGATGAAGTTCCTGGAGGAGAAGATCCGTTCGCTCGGTACGGCGGCCTGCCCGCCCTACCACCTGGCGATCGTCGTCGGCGGCACCTCCGCCGAGCACGCGCTGAAGACCGCGAAGTACGCCTCCGCCCACTACCTGGACGAGCTGCCGCGCGAGGGCTCCCCGCTGGGCCACGGGTTCCGCGACGAGGCGCTGGAGCAGCAGGTCTTCGAGCTGACCCAGAAGATCGGCATCGGCGCGCAGTTCGGCGGCAAGTACTTCTGCCACGACGTCCGCGTCGTCCGCCTCCCCCGGCACGGCGCGTCCCTCCCGGTCGCGATCGCCGTGTCCTGCTCGGCGGACCGCCAGGCGACCGCGAAGATCACCGCCGAGGGCGTCTTCCTGGAGCAGCTGGAGACGGACCCGGCGCGGTTCCTGCCGGAGACCACGGACGAGCACCTGTCCGAGTCCTCGGACGTCGTCTCCGTCGACCTGAACCAGCCGATGGACGAGATCCTCGCGACCCTGACCAAGCACCCGGTCAAGACCCGCCTGTCCCTGACCGGCCCGCTGGTCGTGGCGCGCGACATCGCGCACGCCAAGATCAAGGAGCTGCTGGACTCGGGCGCGGAGATGCCGCAGTACCTGAAGGACCACCCGGTCTACTACGCCGGCCCGGCGAAGACCCCCGAGGGCTACGCCTCGGGCTCCTTCGGCCCGACCACGGCCGGCCGCATGGACTCGTACGTCGAGCAGTTCCAGGCGGCGGGCGGCTCCAAGGTCATGCTGGCCAAGGGCAACCGCTCGCAGCAGGTGACGGACGCGTGCGGCGCGCACGGCGGCTTCTACCTCGGCTCGATCGGCGGCCCGGCGGCGCGCCTGGCCCAGGACTGCATCAAGAAGGTCGAGGTCCTGGAGTACGAGGAGCTCGGCATGGAGGCGGTCTGGAAGATCGAGGTCGAGGACTTCCCGGCCTTCATCGTGGTCGACGACAAGGGCAACGACTTCTTCACCTCGCGTGAACCCGAGCAGCCGACGTTCACCAGCATCCCGGTCCGGGGGCCTGGCCTCGGCTGACCTCCAACAGCACAGCAGAGCCCCTGGCACACGCCGGGGGCTCTGCGCTTGCCCGGAGGCAGGGGTTCGGCAACCGGCGAGATCCGGCCGACCGCACCGGTTTCCTGTTCTCTCAACTGTGATCCCTTGACCCTGTGGTCACGGGATCGGGAGCATCGAACGGGACACAATCGAAGACCTCACAGCGGGGACGGCATGGCAGTAACACGGCTGGTCGGGGGGTGCGAGAAGGGAACGTGTGCCACGTTGTACCGCGTGGAGGAAACCGGGGACCTCCTGGTGCAGGGCTACGACGTGGAGGACGCGGGGGCCGTGGTCGGCATCGAGATCCCTGCCGGTGAGTCCGTGGTCCGCATCCCCGCTGAGATCATCGAGAGGTACGCGCGTGAGCATCTCGCCCGCTGATTTCGAGAAATTGTTCTCCGACTTCCGCCGGGAAGCTTTCCGGTTGGAAACTCTGGACGACTACAGTGGATCATCTGACGCGGATATGATCCGCGCTTTCCTGGCCGGTGAGTCTCAGCCGGACAACTACAACCAGGAATGGGCCGACGAGGTACGCGGCAACGTTGAGACTGGAAAGCGCATGTACCGCGTCCACATCCTCTCGCACCCCATGACTGACTATCTCCGATTTGAACTCGGGTGGGGCTACCGCAAGAACGCGAAGGCTGGAGAAGAGTTCTTCATCCTGGACGTCACAGCCCAGCCGAACCCGCTCGAAGGGGTTCCAGACTTCTGGATGTTCGATGAATCTTCCGTGGTCTCGATGAACTACGGAGAGGGTGGGAAGTTCCTGGGGGCTGAATCCCACTCCGATACTGCGGAATGGATGGCCCGCCGCGACCTAGCACTGAGTCACGCCGTGCCGTTCGCTGAGTGGTGGGAGCGGTACGGAAGCGAGTGAACAGTACGGATCTCGGCAGAGCACTGCGGGAACTGCGAAAGGCCGGCGGGAAAGAGGCCAAGGCGGTTGCCCGCAGTGCTGCCATGTCTCCAAGCAAGCTAAGCAAGATTGAGAACGGTCACCTCGCGCCTAGCGTTATCGACGTAGAGCGCATCCTCTCAGCCTTGGGCGTACCGGCAGAGGTGAAAGCCCAGCTGACCGAAGCTGCCCGCGTGGTGGCCACGGAGGCTACGGCGTGGCGCATCTACCGCCGCACCGGCCTGCACAAGCATCAGGAAGAGATCCGGGCCATAGAGGCTCAGACAAGCCTATTGAGAGTCTTCCAGTCCTCCTGCATTCCAGGGCTTCTCCAATCGCCAGAGTACGTCCGTGCGGTTCAGCAGAATTCAGAACTGACCGATGATGCGCTAGAGAAGATGATCGGCGCTCGGATGCGCCGACAGAAAGTCCTGTACGACAGGCAACGCCGCTTTCGCTTCCTGATCACTGAGTCGGTGCTTAGGTGGGCACTGATCCGGCCGCCAATGATGGCAGCGCAGCTAGACAAGCTCGTCACCATGTCGAGAATGTCGAATATCGTCATTGGCGTAGTGCCTCAGTCGGGACCCAAGAATGACCTCCCTACAACCTCGTTCGTCATGTTTGATGCTCGACTAGTAATTGTCGAGATCCCGCACGCTGAGATCACCACCAGCGAGCCGAGGGACGTAGAGCAGTACGTGAGGAAGTTCGACGGGTTCGAGCATCTAGCCCTAACGGGTGACGTCATGCGTTCCATGGTCGAGAGCATCCGAGATGAGTTCTTGCGCGAACAGGAAACCGGCTAGAACCTCGCCCCGTGCCCGGACATCATTGGTTGTCGATTCCCGGAGACAGCGGCGAAGGGTGCGCAATGGCAACCAAGACGGACGAGTGGGAGTACGTGACCTACGCGCCCCCTGGACAAAAGTATTCGGCCTGCCAGCGGTCCGTTAAGCCTCTCGACCCCGTCCGCCGGGGAACCATCGAGCGGGCTTCGGGCCCGCCCGTGGTGATCTACCGGCACGCGGCGGACTGCCCCGGTCAGAGAGTGGCCGCGTGATGGAGATGCAAGCCTGGAGAAACGCGTGGGACCGGGCCGAGAACGCCTCAGAGTCCATACGTGCAGCCCTTGCCGCCCTCGGTCTTCCCGAGTCCGCGTGGTGCGGCGTGAGGCCGTCCGTGACTAGCACCGGCCGCGCGTACGTGGACCTCGGGAAGCTCCCGACCGAAGCGGTTGAGCAGATCGCCGCAGCCCTTCGGTTGCCCTCGGCGCACTGAGGCGCCGACAGAACCCTGTCTCCGTCCCCACCTCCCGGCGTGAGACAGGTAAGCCCCCGACCGGACAAGGCTTGAACAGGGACAGGATGTGTCCCGTCTGAGTTGACGTGCTCAGGTTCTCCCCCCGGTCCGCCCCTTGGCTGGGGTGCCGCCCTGGGCGGTGAGGGCATCGCGCAGTTCCAAGAGCAGGGGTGGAAGCTTGAGCCGGGTGGGAAGCGCGTCCGGTTCGAGGCTACGTATGCCAACCGTGACCAGCTCTGGACGGGGAACCTGACTGTCGAAGGGCTAACCCCGGACCAGGCGGCGGAACGCCCTACGCTCTACAACGCCTCACCGCGGCCCGTGGGCTGAAATGCATGCCGGGGTCTGCGGTGGTGCGAGCTTCCCCCGATCGGGGGAGAGGCCCTCGCGTATGTCCGCCTATCGGCAGATGGCAGGCCAATGCGCTCCCGGCAAGGCTGTTCCCGTACCCGAACGGCCTACCACGAACGGGAGTTCACGATGAAGAACCGCACGCGCGCCCTCGCTCTCGGCGGATCCGCCGCCCTGCTCGCGGCCCTGGTCGGCGCCACCCCGGCCCCGGCCGCGCCGGCCGCGCCGAAGCTCGCCTCCGCGCACGGCGGAGGCACGATCTTCTTCCCCTACTCCCCCGACGACGACATCCGCTTCACGGTCGACGCCGAGTCGGACCCGTTCACCAGGCCCCTCCCGGCCCCGGGCCTCGAGAAGGGCATGCCGACGGACGCGCGCGGCCGGGTGACCATCTCCCACCACTACGCGGAGGGCGGCTTCACCGGCGTCGCCGAGGCCGAGGTCGACTGCCTGGTCACCGGCGGCAGGACGGCCACTCTCACGGCCGTGGTCAAGACCTCGAACGTCGGCTGGGAGGGCAGGCGGATCGGCATCAGCGTCCAGGACGGCCAGCGCGGGGAGCCGGACCGCCTCGGCTTCTCCTGGGCCGTCGCCAACGCCGACGTGAAGCCGGACGGCACGGTGGCCCAGGGAACGGTGGGAACCTGCATGGCCCCGGCCCCCTTCACGGAGGTCACCAAGGGCGCCTTCAAGGTCACCCCGGCCCCTCTGGCCCCGAGGCCGTAGCCCGCGCGGTGAACCCGGCCTCTCGCAGCAGATCCGTCAGGTACCGGGCCTCCACGGGGGTGGCCCGGTACCCGTCGCGCACAGCGGCCAGGACCTCCGCGATCGTCATCCCGAGCGCATCGCGGAAGACCTTCAGGGCCGCGCCGCCGGAGCCGTCTGCGCGGAGCAGGACCGTGCCCTCGTGGGCGACGACGGCCGCGCGGACCTCGGCGGGCGCCGGTCCCCACCCCCAGTCGAGGTTGCACGCGTCGCGCGGTCCCCCGAACGCGCACCGGTCGCACCCCCACTCCGCTTCCCAGCGCAGCCGCCCGTCGGCGATCCGCTGCCAGGCGTGGAAGACGCAGTGCGGGCAGGGCTCGCAGCACAAGGTCACCATCGTCGGCTCCGGCATGGCGTCACCCTGCCCTGCCCAGGAGGGCGCCCGCATCCGGTTAACGTCGGGGACACGACCCCGCACCTGACCGTTCACGCCGGTTTGCAAGGATTTCCGTGTGACTCCTCCCTCTCCTAAGGAGGGGGCTTCTCACTATGCCGGTTGGGCTTCGCGACGGACCAGCCCGGCCCGTAGAACGTTGAGTGCGCCCACCGTGTCCGCGTGCGCCTGGTGGTCGCACGAGACGCAGTGGAACTTCTCCTGGGTGGGCCGGTTCTCCTTGGCGGTGTGCCCGCATTCGGGGCACCGCCTGGAGGTGTTGCGGGGGTCCACGGCGATCACTTCCCGTCCGGCGCTTTCAGCCTTGGCGTGCAGGATCGTCAGGAACACCCCCCATCCGGCATCGGCTATCGAGCGGTTGAGCCCGGTCTTGGCGGCGGCCCCGTTGGGCAGGAAGCTGCCCGGCGTCTCGGGGTCGGGCTTCGGCGCGGCGGTGCGTACCATGTTGCGGATCTCGAGGTCTTCGTGCGCGATGAAGTCGTGCTCACGGACCAGTGTCAACGCGGTCTTGTGTGCGTGGTCGAGTCGCCGGCGTCGTACCTTGCCATACAGCTTGGCGACCTTTTCCACGGCCCGGCGGTGGTTCGCCGTGCGCTTGTCCCGACGGACGCGGGGGAAGCGGCTCAGGGACTGCTGTGCGGCTTCGAGCTTCTCGGCAGCACGGCGGCCGTGGCGCGGGTTGGACACGAACGCGCCGTTGGAGTCGGCGAGGAACTGGGCTATGCCCATGTCGATGCCGACCACACTGCCGGTGGCGGGAAGTGGTTCGGGCGTCTCCTGCTCGGCGGTCAGCACGACGAACCACTTCCGGCCCTCGCGCTTCACGGACACGGTCTTGACCTTGCCAGCCACCGGCCGGTGCTGGTGGACCTTGACGTGCCCGACGCCCTGGAGGCGGACGCGGGTGACGGGGTCGTGAGGCGTGGCGTCCCAGCGGCAGCCGTCACCGTCCTTGGGGAAGTCGACGGTGTCGAACCAGTTGACCCCACGGAAGCGGGGGTAGCCGGGGGTGTCGCCGGACTTGATCCGGCGGAAGAACGCGGCGAACGCCTTGTCGAGACGGCGAAGCGTGGCCTGCTGCGAGGAGAACGACCAGCGGCCGTGACGCTCCGGGTCGAACGCCCGGATCTCCTTGAGCTGCGCCGACTGCTGCCCGTACCGGATGCTCGTCTTCGACACGTGCCGGTAGGCGTCACGGCGTTCCTGCAACGCCCCGTTGTAGAGCGAGCAGTGATCACGCAGCATCTCGCCCAGCGCGATCGTCTGGCCCACGGTGGGCCGCATGAGGAACTTGTACGCACGGATCATCCGGCCCACCCCCTTTCGGTCTGGTTTCGTTGAGAATACTACGCTTGGTCTATGTCACCACGTTGGGAACCAAATCCGGATCTACGCCGGGGTCGTCATGTCGTATTCAACCTTCATGCGCATCTGGTCTTCGTCACGAAGTACCGGCGCGGTGTCTTCACCGGCGAGATGCTGACCCGCTGCGAAGAGGTGATGCGGGAGGTCTGCACGAGCTTCGAGGCTGAGCTGCGCGAGTTCAACGGCGAGGAGGATCACGTGCATCTCCTCGTCCACTACCCGCCCAAGGTTGCACTCTCGAAGCTGGTCAACAGCTTGAAGGGCGTCAGCTCCCGCTATCTGCGCCAGGAGTACACGGGCACGATGAACCGGGCGATCATGCACGGCCACCTCTGGGCACCCTCGTACTTCGCCGGGTCCTGCGGCGGCGCACCCATCCAGATCGTCAAGGACTACATCGAGAACCAGAAGCGGCCCGACTGACCGTCACCGACGCAGGCGCAGAGCACTCCGGCGCTCCGCGCCTCCGCCCTCGGGATCGCATTCCCTCCGGCCTGAAGGCCGGGATTCCCTGCGAAGATCAAAGGATGGCAGCGACTACCTCATCCCTCCGCACCGCCCGCGCCGTCCGGGTGGTCGCCCACCGCGGGGCCTCCCACGAGCACCCCGAGCACACCCTCGCCGCCTACCGGCAGGCCATCGCCGACGGGGCCGACGCGCTGGAGTGCGACGTGCGGCTCACCGCCGACCACAAGCTGGTCTGTGTGCACGACCGGCGCGTGGAGCGGACCTCCGACGGGCGGGGGGTGGTCTCCGAGATGACGTACGCGGAGCTCGCCGCGCTCGACTTCGGCCGGTGGAAGGGCGAGGAGCACCGCGGGGCGCGGGTGCTGCTCTTCGAGGACCTGCTGCGGGAGGCGCTGGCCGCGCCCCGGCCGGTCGGGCTCGCCGTGGAGACCAAGCACCCCTCCCGCGCCGGCGGCCGGCTGGAGGCCGAACTCGTCAGGATGCTCAAGGAGTACGGGCTGGCGGACGGCTCCACCGGCCGCGTCGAGGTGATGAGCTTCTCCCGGAACGCGCTGACCCGCACGCACCGGCTCGCGCCCGGCCTGCCCACCGTCTTCCTGATCGAGCGCAAGGTCAGGCCGGTCCGGCCGCCGTACGCGACCCACGCGGGGCCGGGCATCGATCTCGTACGCCGGGACCCGGGGCTGGTGGGGCGGCTGAAGGCCAAGGGGCTGTCCGTACGGGTGTGGACGGTGGACGAGCCCGAGGACGTGGAGCTGTGCCTGCGCCTCGGCGTGGACACGATCATCACCAACCGGCCGCGGGAGGTGCGCAAGCAGCTCGAGTCCCGCTGAGGGGCGTCCCGGCGCCTACGCTCCGGGCCTGCGATGCTCCCGGCCTACGCTCCCGGCCGTCGGCGGACGCGTACGGCCACCACTGCGCATGCGGCGACGCCGGCCAGCGACCCCACGAGCAGAGGATTGACCCAGCCCGGGACGACCTGCACGCGGATGCCGTCGGGGAAGGTGCACACCGTCGACACCGGGAAGTGCCGCCGTTCGATGGCGATGTCGGCGTCCGGGGTCCGGTAGCTCTGCGGGCCGTACTGCGCGGTGAGTTCTTCGATGCAGGGCCGGGTGGGGCGAGGGTCGAACCCGCTGAAGCTGCCCAGGGCGAAGGAGATGACGGCGACGCACAGGCACGCCCACGCGCCTTCGCTCCACTGGCCGAAGGCCGACCGGCTCATGCCCGGTCGTCGGGTGGCCCCCAGGTGAACCGCTTTGACGAGAAGGAACGCACCGGCGGGCAGGGCGAGCAGTACGGCTATGAGGGTGATCACCGGGAAAGCCTGCCACACGGTTTGGAGACACCCGGCCGGGGTGCGCCGGCCGGGTGTGGGGGCGCGTCGAGCGGGGCGGTTGCTAGACGAAGCGCTGGTTGGCCGAGCCGTTGCAGGTCTGCAGGCGCAGCTGGTCGTGGGCGGCGGCCACGGTCAGGCACATGCCCGGGGCGGCCGCGGGGTGGAGGGTGGCGCCGTCGCGGACCCACTGCTGGTTGGCGCCGCCGTGGCAGTTCCAGATGATCAGGCCGGTGCCGGCGCCGTAGTTGGCGCCCGGGGCGTCCAGGCAGCGGTCGTGGGTGAGCTCGATGTGGACGGACTTCTTCGCGGAGTCGTACCACCAGCCCTGGTTGCGGCCGCCGTGGCAGTCCCAGCCGATGACCTTGGTCTCATTGGCGCTGGAGCCGCCGTTGGAGTCGAGGCAGTTGCCGGTCGCCTCGTTCCTCAGCGGCTTGTACAGGTCGTCCCAGGCCCCGGCCTGCAGGACGGGCGTACCGGTGCTCGCCGGGTCGGCGCAGGAGCCCTCGCGCAGGCCGGAGTCGTAGAGCTGGGTCAGGCAGGACGCGAACGCGCCGTGACCCCGGTAGTTGGGGTGGAAGGACTGGCGGGCGGTGTTCTCGTCCCACGGGAAGTGGTCCCCGAGGTCCAGGTAGAGGCCGCGGGCCCAGGTGTCCTCCATGCACACCTCGTGGCCCTGGAAGAGCCGCGAGTTGTCCAGGTACGTGGCGCCCGAGGCCAGGGCGGCCGCGCGCATGCCCTTCTCGAAGGTGGGCACCGCGTAGTTGCGGCCCCAGGCTGCGTCGGAGTCGTAGCCGGCGCAGCCTCCGGGGAGCTTGCCGGGGAAGTTCGGGTTGTCGTAGAAGTCGGGGCCGATGGGGCTGGGGTAACCCATCACGACGAGCTTGTAGTCGGAGTCGGCGTAGCCCGCGTCGCGCATGACCGTCTTGAGGTCGGCGAGGGTGGACTCGACCTTGGGCTTCAGGCCGTCGACGCGCGCCTGCCAGCCCGGGCCGTACTTGGGCTCGCAGGTGCCCTGGCTGAGCACCCAGCGGGTGACGCAGTCGGTCATGACCGGGCCGAACTGCAGGTCGTCGTTGGCGCCGGCGACGAGCAGCACCATCTTGATCTTCGTGTTGCGCGCCTTGACGGCCAGGTTGTCGCTCTGCACGAGCTCGTCGGCGTACTGCTTGCTGCCGCCTATCCGGATATTGCCGGTGTACGCGCCGGAACAGGCCACGTTGAAGGTCAGGTCGGCCGGGATGCCGGTGCGGTGGATCGCGGTGTCGGGCGAGCGGTGGCACTGGTTGGCCGAGGTGTTCGTCGCGGGGTCGTAGTTGCCGACGCCCTCGCCCGAGATCTCGCTGTCGCCGAGCGAGATCAGCCCGGTCTTGCGCTCGTTCAGGGGCCGGATGGCCGGGTCGCCGTAGATCTTGACGGCCTCCGCTGCGCGGACTGCCTCCAGTTCGGGCGACAGCGGGGTGACGGCCCCGGCGGTCGTGGCGGTCGTGGCCGCGTGGGCCATGGGGGTGACGGCGGTGACGCCCCCGAGGGCGGCCGCGATCGCCGCGGCCGCGGCGAAGGTAAATCTGAGCCTGGGTTTCGTACGTACATGTGTCATGACGCCTCCCGACGCTGGTGTTACCCCCGGTATTTACTGGCCGGTAGGGGAGTTGGGAACACTTCGAACAAGACAATTGCTCAACTTTTTGAGGAGGCCATGAAGATGACGAACGATCAGCAGGCCCATGGACCGGCGGGCGCGTACCGGACCGAGCACGACTCGATGGGCGAGGTACGGGTGCCCGCGCACGCCAAATGGCGAGCTCAGACCCAGCGCGCGGTGGAGAACTTCCCCGTCTCCGGGCAGCGCCTGGAGCGTGCCCACATCGCGGCGCTCGCCCTGGTCAAGGCCGCGGCCGCCGCGGTGAACGCGAGGCTGGGGGTGGTCGACGAGGACATCGCCGACGCGATCCGGTCCGCCGCCGCAGAGGTGGCCGAGGGCCGCTGGGACGAGCACTTCCCGGTCGACGTGTTCCAGACCGGGTCCGGGACCTCGTCCAACATGAACACCAACGAGGTGATCGCCACCCTGGCCGGCGAGCGGCTCGGCCGCGAAGTCCACCCGAACGACCACGTCAACGCCTCGCAGAGCTCCAACGACGTGTTCCCGTCCTCCATCCACATCGCCGCGACCGCCGCCGTCACCCGCGAGCTGATCCCGGCCCTGGAGCACCTCGCCGCCGCCCTCGAGCGCAAGTCCGCCGAGTTCGCCGAGGTGGTCAAGGCGGGCCGGACGCACCTGATGGACGCCACCCCGGTGACCCTGGGCCAGGAGTTCGGCGGGTACGCCGCACAGGTGCGCTACGGCGTCGAGCGGCTGCGGGCGGCCCTGCCCCGGCTGGCCGAGCTGCCGCTGGGCGGGACCGCGGTGGGCACCGGGATCAACACCCCGCCCGGGTTCTCCGCCGCCGTGATCGCCGAGGTGGCCTCCGCGACCGGGCTGCCGCTGACCGAGGCCCGCAACCACTTCGAGGCCCAGGGGGCGCGGGACGCGCTGGTGGAGACCTCGGGAATGCTCCGTACGATCGCCGTCTCGCTGACCAAGATCTCCAACGATCTGCGCTGGATGGCCTCGGGGCCGCGCACGGGATTGGCCGAAATCAATCTCCCCGATCTCCAGCCGGGCTCCTCGATCATGCCCGGGAAGGTCAATCCGGTGGTCCCGGAGGCCGTGCTCATGGTCGCCGCACAGGTGACCGGGAACGACACGACCGTCGCGGTGGCGGGCGCGGCGGGCAATTTCGAGCTCAATGTGATGCTCCCGGTGATGGCGAAGAACCTCCTGGAATCGATCCGGCTGCTCGTCAGCGCGAGCCGCCTGCTGGCCGACCGCACGGTCGACGGGATCACCGCCAACGAGGCGCGGGCCAGGGAGTTCGCCGAGTCCTCCCCCTCCGTGGTGACCCCGCTGAACCGGTACATCGGCTACGAGGAGGCGGCCAAGGTCGCCAAGAGGGCACTCGCCGAGCGGAAGACGATCAGGGAGGTCGTACTCGAGTCCGGCTACGTCGACCGCGGCGACCTGACCCTCGAGCAACTGGACGAGGCCCTCGACGTCCTGCGGATGACCCGGCCCTGAAAACGTCTCCGGGCTGGGGGTCCCCCCTTGCGGAGTCAAGGGGGAGGGCCGGATTCGGTCGTTTCCCGTCCCCGCGCACCTCCGTGACCTGCACCGCAGCGGGCGCGGGGGCCCCAGCCCTAAGATCTGCGCATGACAGGTACCGGAGGCCGCGGGGGCGGCGACGCGCAGGGCACCCGCTGGCGGCCCGGGGAGCAGATCCTCTGGCGCTACCGCGACCACGCCCCGGGCCTGAAGGGCGCGGTCCACATCTGCCGCCCGGTGACCGTGGTGCAGGACACCGACGAGCTGCTGGCGGTGTGGATGGCCCCCGGCACCGAATGCGTCAAGCCGGTGCTGGCCGACGGCACCCCCGTCCACGCGGAGCCGCTCGCCACCCGGTACACCGCGCCGCGCACCACCGTACGGTCGCGCTGGTTCGGCGCCGGCGTGCTGAAGCTGGCCCGGCCCGGGGACTCGTGGTCGGTGTGGCTGTTCTGGGAGCACGGCTGGCGCTTCAAGAGCTGGTACGTGAACCTCGAGGAGCCGCGGACGCGGTGGTCCGGCGGGGTCGACTCCGTGGACCACTTCCTGGACATCTCCGTCTACCCGGACCGCACGTGGAAGTGGCGGGACGAGGACGAGTTCGCGCAGGCCCGGCGGTCCGGTCTGCTGGACGCGGAACAGGCCCGCCGGGTGCAGGTCGCGGGGCGGGCGGCGGTGGACGTGATCAAGGCGTGGGGGGCTCCGTTCTCCGACGGCTGGCAGGACTGGCGGCCGGATCCCGCCTGGGGAGTTCCGGTCCTTCCCGAGGACTGGGACCGCACTCCGGCGCATACGACCTCATGAGACCCTTGATGCGCCCCCGGGGTTCAAACGTAAGATCTGCCTCCGCGGGTCGCGCGCGGGAAGGGCGTTCGGCCGCACATCGGTAAATGTCGTGCCGTACGCGGGACTTGACCGGAGGTCAACGCAGAGCGAGAGGTAACGAGGGGGACGCGGTACCGCGAGGTGATGGTGTCTCCGCCGCTGAACGGGTATACCGCGACTGACCGAGTTGAGTGCAGCGCACATCGAGCGCAAACGGACGGAATTCCACGCGTGACGGAGTACCCCACCTCGCAGGAGGGCTCGCAGCCTGCCGCGGCCGCCGCGACACCGGCCCCGGGCGGCTCCGGCATGCCCGCCGCCTCCGGCGGCCCGGCGGAGGAACTGGGCCACGGCAAGGCCCCCGTCCCCGCAGCCGAGGCCGTACGCGGCTCGGCCGCGCCCGGCGACGATCCCGTCCGCGCGCACGCGGAAGCCGCCGGCCGGGGCTCGGACGTCCCGCGCCCGCGCGGCGAGGGCCTGCCCGCCCCGCAGGACGGCACGCCCCGTCCGGGCCGCGGCCGCACGCGCGGCTCCGCGGCGCAGGGCGCGGCCGGCCGCCGCGGCCGCGACGGAGAAGCCGCACGCAATGCCGCGCGCGACACCGCAGCGGGCGGATCGCGACGGCGCGACGGCGAAGCCGCACGGAACGCCGCGCACGCGGCAGCCGCCCATGACGAGGACCCGGCCGGCGCAGCCCCGCCCGTCGGGCGGGCCCACGAAGGCGGGGCCGCGGCCGGCGCTGCCGGGCAGGGCACCGCGGCCGGCGGAGCAGCGGGCACCGGCCGGGCGGACCAGGGCCAGGGCCAGGGCCAAGGCCAGGGCGTCGCGGCCAGCGAGGGTGCGGCCGCCGGGCGGGCGTACCAGGGCCAGGACACTGGTACGGCGGACACCGCCGCCGGGACGGCCGACACGGCCGCCGGGGCCGGGCAGGCCACCGGCGGCGGGCAGGCGCTGATCGGCGGGGACGGCGGGCTGGCACGGCGCGAGGGGGACCGGCTGCGGTTCGTCGGGGCCGCCACCCGGCGGATCGCCCGCGGCATCGACCTCGACGAGATCGTGCTCGGACTGTGCCGGGCCACCGTGCCGACCTTCTCGGACGCCATCCTCGTCTACCTTCGGGATCCCCTGCCGGTCGGCGACGAGCGTCCCCTCGGCCCGGTCGTTTTAAGGCTGCGCCGCACCGACCGGCTGCGGCCGATCGACGACCTGACCGGAGCCGAGGGCGTCGGGGCCGCGGGGGTCGCCGGCGAGCTCGACTTCAGCCAGTTGCCGATGGTCGGCCCGCAGGGTGACCTGCCCGCGGCCGAGCTGTGCGAGATCCGCCCCGGCGGGGCGCTCGCCGAGGTGCTGCGCGGCGTACGGCCCGTCTTCGGGTCCGCCGCCGGGGCCAAGGACGCGCTGCCGGAGCTGCTCGGCTCGGAGCACCCCGTACCGCGCGGCCAGCGGGCCATCCTCGCGCCGCTGCGCGGCCGCCGCCGCGTCATCGGCGCCGCGGTGTTCCTGCGCAGCCCCGAGCGGCCCGCGTTCGAGCAGAACGACCTCCTGGTCGCCGCCCAGCTGGCCACCCACACCGCGCTCGGCATCGACAAGGCGGTCCTGTACGGCCGCGAGGCGTACATCGCCGACGAGCTCCAGCGCACCATGCTCCCCGACAGCCTCCCCCAGCCCACCGGGGTCCGGCTGGCCTCGCGCTACCTGCCCGCCGCCGAGACGGCCCGGGTCGGCGGCGACTGGTACGACGCCATACCGCTGCCCGGCAGCCGGGTCGCGCTCGTCGTCGGCGACGTCATGGGCCACTCCATGACCTCCGCCGCGATCATGGGCCAGCTCCGCACCACCGCCCAGACCCTGGCCCAGCTGGACCTGCCGCCCGCCGAGGTCCTGCACCACCTCGACGAGCAGGCGCAGCGCCTCGGCTCCGACCGGATGGCCACCTGCCTGTACGCGGTCTACGACCCCGTCTCGCACCGGATCACCATCGCCAACGCCGGCCACCCGCCGCCCGTGCTCCTGCACCTCGGCGGCCGCGCCGAGGTGCTCCGCGTGCCCCCCGGCGCGCCCATCGGCGTCGGTGGCGTGGACTTCGAGGCCGTGGAGCTGGACGCGCCCGCCGGGGCCACCCTGCTGCTGTACACCGACGGCCTGGTGGAGTCCCGGCTGCGCGACGTGTGGACCGGCATCGAGCAGCTCCGCGAGCGGCTCGCCACCACGGCCCAGCTGACCGGCCTGGACCACCCGCCGCCGCTGGAGGCGCTCTGCGACGACGTCCTGGACATGCTCGGCCCGGGCGACCGGGACGACGACATCGCGCTGCTCGCGGCCCGGTTCGACGGGATCGCGCCCAGTGACGTCGCGTACTGGTTCCTGGACCCGGAGGAGACCGCTCCGGGCCGGGCCCGCCGGTTCGCCCGCCGCGCGCTGACCCGGTGGGGTCTGGAGGAGCTCCAGGACTCGCTGGAACTGCTGGTCAGCGAGGTGGTCACCAATGCCGTCCGGTACGCGGAGCGGCCGGTGACCCTGCGCCTGCTGCGGACGGACGTACTGCGCTGCGAGGTCGGCGACGACTCCCCGCAGCTGCCGCGCCAGCGCCGGGCCCGGGACACCGACGAGGGCGGCCGCGGGCTGTTCCTGGTCAACCGGATGGCCCGCCGCTGGGGCGCCACCCGGCTGAGCAGCGGAAAGGTGGTCTGGTTCGAACTCCCGTTGCCGGGGGCGCATGATCGGCGTTGACTGGGTAGGCGCGGGAGGAGCGGCGAACCGACCGACCCCGCGGGAGGACGCTCGTGACCCAGGATGCGCAGAAGATCCCGTACACGACGAACAATGCCGGGATCCCGGTGGAGAGCGACGCGCACTCGCTCACCGTCGGCCCCGACGGCCCGATCCTGCTCCAGGACCACTACCTGATCGAGAAGATGGCCCAGTTCAACCGGGAACGGGTCCCCGAGCGGGTGGTGCACGCCAAGGGCGCGGGCGCCTACGGCGTCTTCCAAGTGACCAACGACGTCGGCCAGTTCACCAAGGCCGACCTGTTCCAGCCGGGCCGCAGGACCGAGATGCTGGCCCGTTTCTCGACGGTCGCCGGAGAGCAGGGCTCCCCGGACACCTGGCGGGACCCGCGCGGATTCGCCCTGAAGTTCTATACGAACCAAGGCAATTACGACCTGGTCGGGAACAACACACCGGTCTTCTTCGTGCGTGACCCGAGCAAGTTCCAGGACTTCATCCGCTCGCAGAAGCGCCGCCCCGACAACGGGCTGCGCGACCACGACATGCAGTGGGACTTCTGGACCCTGTCGCCGGAGTCCGCGCACATGGTGACGTGGCTGATGGGCGACCGGGGCATCCCGAGGTCGTACCGGCACATGAACGGCTACGGCTCGCACACCTACCTGTGGGTCAACGGCGGTGGCGAGAGGTTCTGGGTGAAGTACCACCTGAAGACCGACCAGGGCATCGGGTTCCTCACCCAGGCCGACGCCGACCGGATCGCCGGCGAGGACCCGGACAACCACCGGCGCGACCTGTACGAGTCGATCGTGCGCGGCGAGCCGCCGAGCTGGACGATGTACGTCCAGGTCATGCCGTTCGAGGACGCCCCGGACTACCGGTTCAACCCGTTCGACCTGACCAAGGTGTGGCCGCACGGCGACCACCCGCTGATCGAGGTCGGCCGGATGACCCTGGACCGGAACCCGGACGACTACTTCATCCACATCGAGCAGGCCGCCTTCGAGCCCTCCAACCTGGTGCCGGGCATCGGCCCGTCGCCGGACAGGATGCTGCTGGGCCGGCTGTTCTCGTACCCGGACACGCACCGCCACCGGATCGGGGCGAACTACGCCCAGCTCCCGCCGAACCGGTCCCGCTCGCTGGTCTCCTCGTACGCGAAGGACGGCGCGATGCGCTTCGAGCCGTCGGCCGCGGCGCGCCCGTACGCGCCGAACTCGTACGGCGGCCCGGCGGCCGACACCGTCCGGTTCGGCGAGCCGGCCGGCTGGGCCGCGGCGGGCGAGATGGTGCGGGAGGCGTACTCTCTGCGCAGCGAGGACGACGACTGGGGCCAGCCGGGCACGCTGGTCCGGCAGGTGCTGGACGACGCGGCCCGCGACCGCCTCGTGGCGAACGCCAGCGGGCACCTGAAGGACGGGGTCAGTGCCCCGGTGCTGGAGCGCGCCTTCCGGTACTGGCGCAATGTCGACAAGTCGCTCGGCGACCGGATCGCCGCAGCGGTCCAGGGCGGCTGAGGCCGCACGGCCCGGGAAACACCGCCGCCCCGCAGCGTGGATGCTGCGGGGCGGCGGTGCGTCAGGGACCGTGCGGTCGCGCTACGGAAGCGTGATCGGCGGACTCTTGCTGGGGTCCGGGCTCTTCGACGGGTCCGGGCTCTTGCTGGGGTCCGGGCTCTTCGACGGGCTCTTGGACGGGTTCGGCGAACTCTTGCCGGGGTCCGGGGAGTTCGACACCGACGGGCTGCTCGACGCGCCCGGGCTGGAGGAGCTCGTCGAGCTCGACGGGGAGCTGCTGCGGGTCGGCGCCTGCGAGGGGCCCATGTCCGCCTCGGAGAGGTCGAACTCGCCGGTGTCCACGCCCTGCAGGGCGGCCAGGGTGTACGCGTGCCAGATCTGCGCCGGGAAGCTGGAGCCGCCTGCACGGCCCTTGCCCGCGGTACCGGTGAGGGTGACCTGCTTGTGGCTGGCCGGATCCTCTCCGAACATCGCGACGACGGTGACCAGTTCCGGGGTGTACCCGGTGAACCAGGCCGCCACGTTGGACTCGGTGGTGCCGGTCTTGCCCGCCGCCTGGTAGGCGTCGCTCTTCACAGCATTGCCCGAGCCGTCTTCGACCACGCCGGTGAGCACCTTGGTGACGGTGTCGGCAGTCTTACGACTGACGGCCTGACCGCCGATGGCGCTGCCGGGCTTGTACTCGGCGTCCTTGTGCTCGGCGTTCTTGACGATCGCCGGCGTTACCTTCTTGCCGTGGTTGTCGAAGGTGGCGTAGACGCCTGCCATCTCCACCGTGTTGGCGCTCATGGTGCCGAGAGACATGGCCGGCTTGTCCTCGGGCCAGCCGTCGCGGTCCTTCATGCCGAGGGCAAGGGCCTGCTTCTTCGCTCTGGCCGGCTTGGCATCGACGATCATCTGGGCGTAGACGGAGTTCACGGAGGAATTGGTGGCCGCCTGGACGGTGAGCATCGGGTCGCCGTAGCTGTGGTCGTCCTGGTTCTGCGGGGCGAACGGGACCGAGCTGCCCACGACGGGGCGCCTGCTGGTGCCGTCGTAGAGCGCGTTCGGCGTGATCTTACGGCCGTCCTGGGTGGTTGCGCCGGTCTCCAGAGCAGTGGCCAGCACGATCGGCTTGAAGGTCGAGCCCGGCTGGAAGTCCGTGCGCAGCGCGTTGCTCTCGTACTTGTCGTTCAAGCCAGTGCCGCCGTACATCGCCACGATCGCGCCGGTTTTGGGGTCCACCGAGGTGGCGCCGGCCTGAACGCTCTGGTCCTGGGGCCTTTCCTGGACGTTCTTGCGGTCGAGCTGGGACTCCAGCTTGTCCTGGACCGCCTTCTCCAGGGCGACCTGCTTCTTCTTGTCGATGTTGAGCGTGAACGTCCAACCGCCGGCCGCGATCTGCTCGTCCTTGATGCCGTGCGCGTTCAGTTCGGCGTTGGCAGCCTGGATCAGGTAGCCCTTCTGCCCGTCCATGCCCGGGGCGGGCTTGGGCTTGATGGGCTCCTGGAACTGGATCGTCTTGCGCTTGGCGGGGTCCAGCTTGCCCATCTCGACCATGTTGTCGAGGACGGCGTTGAAGCGGACCATCACGAGGTGCTTGCCGTTGGGGCCCGCGGTCGCCCAGTCGTACTGGCTCGGGGCCTGGATGACGGCCGCGAGGTAGGCGCCCTGCGCCAGCGTCAGCTTGTCGGCATCCACGCCGTAGAAGGCCTGGGCCGCGGCCTGGATGCCGTAGGCGTTGCGGCCGTAGAAGTTGGTGTTCAGATAACCGGCGAGGATCTCGTTCTTGTCCATGCGCTGGTCGACCTTGATGGCGATCACCAGCTCCCGGAGCTTGCGGGTCGCCGACTGGTCCTGGGTCAGGTAGTAGTTCTTGACGTACTGCTGGGTGATCGTGGAACCGCCGGCCGTGCCCTTGCCGCGGACCGTGTTGAAGAGGCCGCGGGCCACGCCCATGACGTCGACGCCGCTGTCCTGGTAGAAGGACTTGTTCTCGATCGCGATGAAGGCGGTCTGGACTTCCTCGGGGATCTTGCCGATCGCCACGATCTCGCGATTCGTCTTGCCCGTGCGGGCCATGATCGAGCCGTCGGCGTACTCGTAGGTGTTGCTCTGGAGCACCGCATCGGTGCGGGGGTCCGGCGGGTCCACCAGGAAGTACAGGACGACCGCACCGCCCATCATGAGCAGGATCACCCCGAAGAACGCGCCGAGGATCTTCTTCCACGTGAAGAAGCGGCGTATGCCGGTCCGCTTGCCGGCACGCCCCTTCCCGGTGGCGCGCCCGCGCGGCGCCCGCCGCGCACTACTGCGCTGCTGCGCCTTTCGCGCTTCTGCTCGGCCCATCGCTCCCGCTCCGCTCGTTTCCCCCCCGACGTCAGCTCAGAAAGCTAACACCGCAGGTTGTGACAAAGGTTGGCCAAGCATGGCCAATACCGGTCAATTCGGACGTGAGAATCAGCACCCACATCAAGGGAACCGACGCGCGGCAAGCCCATAGGGTTGCGGCAGCCCAAAAAAGTGATATCACTTTGCTAAGCGGCTCGACCGGCCGCGACCAAGCGAATCGGGGCAGATGATGACGAAGTCGGCAGCGATAGCCGCAGATGTACGGGAGTTCACGGCGACCAGCGTGGGCGGCGGACTGGCCTTGCTGCTGGGGCTGTTGGGGGTCCTGGGCGGGGCGGGCCTGATCGCCCTCGGCGCGAACACGGACGGCGGCGGGGCCCAGGCGTCGCTGATCGTGCCCGGCATCCTGCTGATCCTCGCCTCGGTCGTCGCGATGAGCGGGCTGAACACGGTGGCCCCGGGCGAGGCCCGCGTGGTCCAGCTGTTCGGCCGGTACCGGGGGACGATCCGTACGGACGGCCTGCGCTGGGTCAACCCGCTGACCTCGCGGGAGACGATCTCCACCCGGGTCCGCAACCACGAGACGGCCGTCCTGAAGGTCAACGACGCGTACGGCAACCCGATCGAGCTGGCGGCCGTCGTGGTGTGGCGGGTGGAGGACACCGCGCGGGCGACGTTCGAGGTGGACGACTTCACCCAGTTCGTCGAGACGCAGACCGAGGCGGCGGTCCGGCACATCGCGATCGAGTACCCGTACGACTCGCACGAGGAGGGCGGGCTGTCGCTGCGCGGCAACGCCGAGGAGATCACCGAGAAGCTGGCGCTCGAGCTGCACGAGCGGGTGGCGGCGGCCGGCGTCCGGATCATCGAGTCCCGGTTCACGCATCTCGCGTACGCTCCGGAGATCGCCTCCGCGATGCTCCAGCGCCAGCAGGCGGGCGCGGTCGTGGCGGCCCGCACGCAGATCGTCGAAGGAGCGGTCGGCATGGTCGAACTGGCCCTGACCCGCCTGGCGGAGCAGGACATCGTGGAGCTGGACCCGGAACGCAAGGCCGCCATGGTCTCGAACCTGATGGTGGTCCTCTGCGGCGACCGGGCGGCCCAGCCGGTCGTCAACACGGGCACGCTCTACCAGTGAGCCCCGCCGGCGAGCCGCAGCACCCGGAACCGGGCCAAGGCCGGGGCCAGGAACGGCCTGCGCGCGCGGGGCGCCAGGCGCGCAAGCAGGTGCTGCTGCGGCTCGACCCGCAGGTGTACGACGCCCTCGCGCGCTGGGCGGGCGAGGAACTGCGCAGCGCCAACGCGCAGATCGAGTTCCTGCTGCGGCGGGCCCTGTCCGAGACGGGCCGCCTGCCGGGCGGCGCCGCCCCGATCCCGCCGCGCGGGCGCCCTCCGAAACCATCCAGCTAACCGGAAATCTCCTCGAAAGCAAACCAATTCTCAACGAGTCGCGAAGTCGCCGATGGCGGGACGTTCTCAACCAGCCATAAAACACAATACCAGCCAAACGAGTTGACACTCAGCTACGCAGAGGCCACAGTTGATGACTATCGAAAACAAATTCGATAGTCATCACGGGGGGAAATAGCATTGCCTATCTCAAAAACGCTGGCTGGATTCATTGCCATCGCCACCACGACTACGGCGGCCATAGGACTCGCCGCCCCGCAAGCTGTCGCAGCGGGATCCACACTCTGTGGGCCTGGGTACACGATGACGTACTCCGCACGACTTCCTGATGCGGCTAGCCGTTATGGAACCGTCTTCACGTACCAGAAGACCGATTCCGAGGGGCACGTGGACACCTGCGCCATCTTTGACAACAACCGCGCCGGCGCAATGTACATGAAGCTGAAGCTCTGCCCGGATCAAACTTCACGCCCTTGCTCCACAGATGAGGGTAAATTTACGCAGTATGCGGGACCCGTACGCGTCATAAACGCGGGCGTCTGTCCAACACTTACGGCGATCATGAAGTTCGACTCAGGCGCAACGGCAATCGACCGGGTATTCATGGTCCCGCCCTGCGACTGATCGTGCCCCGTGAATATGCCGGGTGCTTGGGGTGATCAAAGGGTCACCGACTCCCCGGCTGCTTAGACTGCAGGTATCACCCGGCGCAGCCCGGGACCGATTCTTCGGCGGCGGCGACCCGGGCTTTGGCCTGAGTCGCCGCCGGAATTTCCCAGAGGCCGAACGATGACGACCGGCGCATGCGCAAGAAGCCTCGTCGTCGGCTTCCAAGCTTCATTCCGCTCAGGATCTGACCAATCCCGCCTTCCTGTTAAGCCGCTCAAATCGCCAGACCCGAACTCGTCGGCACCCAATCGATATCCGGGTCGCCCTGTTGGGGGTAGCCGGCTGCGGCCGGAACAAAGGGGGACGCGCGGCATCTGTCGCCGTCGGCGCAGGAGGCCCTGCGGCTGCGGGCGGTGGCCGCGTTGGTGGCGGGGCGGGACCGTGACGACGTGGCGGCGGTCTTCGGGGTGTCGCTGAAGGCGGTCGACACGTGGTGGGCAAAGTGACAGGCCGGCGGGTGGGAAGCGCTGGTCATGCGGCCTCGCGGCAAACCGGTCGGGGTGCATCAGCTGCTCGGGGAAGCGGAGCAGGCCGCTGTGCGGCAGGCGGTCCTCGATCACCGGCCCTGCGACGTGGGGCTGAGCGGGCAGTTGTGGACGCGGCGGCTGGCGGGCGAGCTGATCGCGAGGCTGTACCGGCTGCGGCTGACCTAACCGGGGGTGGGCAAGTACCTGAGGCGGTGGGGGCTGTCCTTCCAGCGTCCGGACAAGCGGGCCGTGGAGCAGGACCCGGGGGCCGTGCGCCGCTGACACGAGGAGACCTGGCCGGCGATCTGGGCGAAGGCGAAGAAGGACGGCGGCGAGGTCCTGTCGCCGACCAGGTCGGCATCCGCTCGGACCAGGTCACCGGCCGCACATGGGGAGAGAAGGGGAAGACTCCCGTCGTGCGGCGGACTGGCAATCGGTTCTCGGTGAACGCGATGTCGGCGATCAGTGCCAAGGGCCGGATGTACTTGATGGTCTTCACCGAGAGCTTCACCGCCGAGGTGATGTGCCGCTTCCTGGAGCGGCTCGTCGGCCACTTCGACCGCAAGGGCCATCTCGTGGTCGACGGGCACTCCGCCCACCGCTCCAAGAAGGTCTGCGACTGGCTCGCTGCCCACCCCGACGACGTCGAGCTGCACTTCCTGCCCAGGCCGAACTCGCCGCCGAGACCCGTCGCTTCTTCCGCAGACGCCAGCGTCAGCCACACATCGTCCGCGGCTACTTCGGCGACCCGCATGTCCGCTACGTCCTGGACGAGAACTCCATGAGTTTCTGATCAATAGCTGTCATGAAGTGAAATTGCTTCTGCTGATTGACCGTCAGTGCGGGCGCAAGCAAGAAAGATGGCGCGTTCAGGGGGAGTTCGGACCTTGGTCCGATGACCCGGGGGTGACGTGTTTCGCCGTGTCGCTTGGACGGCCTTGGCGGGGCGTGTCTGACGTCTGCTTCAGTGTTGCGTCAATTCCTCTTTGTCTCTCACGGCTTCCACTTCCACTGAATGCGCCCGAAAGGGCAATTTTGGTGAAACTTTGCATGCGGACGAGCTCCGCTTCGCACATCGCGCTCCCTTCCTCGGAACGTAGCGGCCCAGTTGCGTGAGCTGACGCGCCGCAGCGCCCGCGGAGGTACGAGATCGCCGGCCCTGTCCGGTACCACCGCAGGCTCCTTCGCAGGCGTGCCGAGCAGACCGCCGACGATCCCATCACCGGCCGGTTCACCGCCTACCGCGACGACCTGACCATCGCCGCCACCGCCCCGGAGCAGGCGCACCGAACGGAGACAGCCGGGGCCGTCGTCCGCGCGCCTCTCGACGCCACCGGCTGACTCCCACCAAGCTCCCGCCCGCCGTCGGGTTCTTCCGACCGGGGTGGGCGAGCCGTTCCTGTGCCCCAACAGGGCACAGGAAACCCTCCAAAGAAGAATAGGGAAACTCTCTCTTGAGACTCAGAACACGAACACGCTCATCCCTGGCCGCCGTTGTGGCCTGCGCTACCCTGACCGGCGGACTGCTCCAGGCCACACCCGCCTTCGCCGCGCCGAAACGGAACCCCGGCTCCACCGCACCACCGGCATCTCCTGGCCGGGTCGAGGATCCGGGCAAGAAGCTCGGCAACGATTGGAAGACCAGTCCCGACCGCGCGGTGACCGCCGCCGCCGACGCCGACGGCTTGCGTATCCTCGTCGCCGACAGCAGCGAGGCGTACGCGTGGAAAACCGTAGCCACCCTGTCCGAACCGGCCCTGCCTGCGGACTCGTGGATCGGCAACCAGTGCGTGATGGACCGAGAGCACGCCGCCGTCGTCTACGCGCCCCGCAGCTTCACTAACAAGCCGGACCTGATGCAGGGCGGTGCGTTCACCGCCATCGTCAACCTGGCGACGGGGCAGGTGACGAAGCTGCCGTTTACCGCGTCGCTGGCCTACTTCGACCCGTCCTGCAACACGACGGCACACACGGCCGCGTTCACCGCCTTCCGGAACATGAACGACCCCGAGAGCACGCGGACGCGCGTGGTCACCGTGGACACCGCCGGGAAGACCACGAGCACGGCCACGGCGAAGGGAGAAATCACCAGCGCGGTCCCGGTGAAGGACGGCACGGTCGCCGCACTCGGCAACCATCTGGTCCACCTCGACGGCTCCGGCACGGTGAAGAACCTCGCCGACACGGACAGCGTCCCGTTCGACATCCGGCCCGCCGCCGAGGGGAAGATCGCCTTCGTCGACCGCAAGGACGACTCCACGGTGAACGCCAAACTGTTCACTGGTCACGGCAAGCCAGGCGCCATCGCCTCGGGCAAGCTCGGCGACCTCGACCTCATGCAGGGCGAGGCGGGCAGGGTGTTCCTCACCGGCCACCCCACAAATACTCCCGCCACCGCGGGAACCGGGGTCACCCATGTCAACGCCCCGGCCGACACCGACGTGTCCTCCCACGGTCGGCTGGCCGTCGAGCCGGTCCTGACCGCTGGCATCCGTGCCGGCCTGGACCGCGTCAAGAACGCGGGCAAGGACTTCACCAAGACCGAAGAACCCGCTCCGCAGGCTGCTGCGACCGCCGCCGGTGACGAGCTGGTGACAGTCACCAGCACCGCTACCGTCACCGGGACGAAGCTCACGCAGAGGGTGCAGCAGGAAGCCGCCGACGGCTCGGGGACCAAGGCGTCTCCGTCCCTCGGTGCGGCCGCCGGAACGCAGACCCAGCTGATGCGCAGTGCCGAGGCCACAGCCGCGGTATCGAACGATCCGACGGACGGTGACCGTTGGTGCTCCGTCTCCCGCAACGACGTCAAGGTACAGGCGCTGCAGCCGACGTCGAACCAGGTCGAATGGGCCGTCGACATGGCCGTGCGCGGCAACCTGCGCTCCAACTACATCCGGCAGGGCGGCTACCGCAACCAGGCCGGCCTGGTTGCGGTCGACCCACAGGGCCTGTTCCCTCCGCCGGCGTTGAACGGCGGGGGCAAGATCCCCGCCAACGTGCTCCTTGGCATCATGGCCCAGGAGTCGAATCTGTGGCAGGCCGAGTCGGGTGCGATCCCCGGCCAGATGGGCAGCCCGCTGGCCGCCGTGGACGGCTACTACGGCCACAAGGCCGATCCCAACGACCCGGCTGCCTACTGGAAGATCCACTGGGACAAGTCCGACTGCGGCTACGGCGTCGGTCAGGTCACCGACGGCATGCGTCTGGCCGACCACGAGAAGCCCGGCGAGACCAGCCTGTCCCCGGCCATTCAGAGGCTCGTCGCGGTTGACTACGCGTCGAACATCGCCGCCTCCATGAAGATCCTCGCCGACAAGTGGAACGAGGTCCATACGGACGGCCAGAAGGTCACCGTCAACAACGACGACCCGTCCATGGTGGAGAACTGGTTCACCGCCGTATGGAACTATAACCTCGGCTTCAACCCGCCGTCGGAGGCATCAAAGCACGGCGGACACTGGGGCCTTGGCTGGTACAACAACCCTGCCAACCCGCTCTACAAGAAGAGCTGGGGCCACCCGTTCATGAACACCGACGTGGACGGTACGGAGGCGAACAAGGACGCGGCGCATCCGCAGGACTGGCCGTACGAGGCGAAGGTGATGGGCTGGGCCGCCTGGTCCGTCGACACCGGCTTCTCCTACGCCACCACGGGCCGTCAGGACTGGCCCGGCGAGTCCGGGTTCTCCTCGGCCGGATTCCGGCCCGCCTGGTGGACTACCATCGCCGACCGCGCCGCCGTCTCGCCCCCGCTCGACACCTTCTGCAACAGCAAGAACAACTGCAACCCGAACGTCCCGCCCAACTGCCCGGACGCCGAGTGCTACGCGCAGTACTGGTGGAACCAGCCCAACACGACATGGAAGGCCAACTGCGCCTCCACCTGCGGCCACGAGGCCATCAAGTACCAGACACTGGTTGCGGAGCCGGGACGAGGCTACCGTCTCAAGACCGGTACCCCGGTCTGTACCGGCGCGCCGTCCGGATCCAAGGTGGTCGCCTCCGTACCCAA
The DNA here is from genome assembly GCF_040655295.1 of Streptomyces sp. NPDC050448. NCBI lineage: Bacteria > Bacillati > Actinomycetota > Actinomycetes > Kitasatosporales > Streptomycetaceae > Streptomyces > Streptomyces sp. NPDC050448. Next base: position 391,981 of record NZ_JBFAJR010000002.1, read on the forward strand.
CGGCACCGAAACATGGGGCGACTGCGGCCAGGTCTCCTCGGCGGGCAGCTTCCAGTTCGCGTTCAACCCCGGCACGGAGGGCCGCTACCAAGCGAAGGGGGACCTGCACCAGGTAGGCGCCGGCTACGGCGGACACTACTGGTACACCCACACCCGCGACGCAGCTCACTTCGGAGGCCCTGGCGGCTACATGACCATCGACGGTACATGGACCCTAGGCCAGAGCCTCGACTGGGCGCGGGTCCTGGTCCAACTGCCCGACACTGGCGCCCAGACCCGTCAGGCCACCTACACCGTTGAGGGCTCGGACAGTACCAGCAAGCAACGGGTCGTGCTCCAGCGGGCCGGCGGATGGGTAAGTCTCGGCGTGTTCCACTTCACCGGCACTCCGGAGGTCAAGCTGTCGAACACGACGGCGGACGGCAGGGCGGACGAGGACATCGCCTGGGGCGCGGTCGCCTTCCAGCCCCTTGCGGGCAAGCCAGCCAACTCCGTCACTGCGATGGGCGACTCCTACTCCTCGGGTGAAGGAGCCACCGCGCCGGGCGGCGCGGACCTGTACCCGGAGACCGACCGCTTCGACAAGCTGAACGACAAGGGCACTGACAAGTGCCACCGCTCCAAGCTGGCGTGGTCGAGGCAGGCAAAGCTTCCGGGCTACTCCGACTCGATCGGAGCCATGGCCGACGGCCTTGACCCGCAGATGGACTACCACTTCATAGCGTGCTCCGGAGCACGCACCTACAACATCCTCGCCAACGGCCAGTCCAGCGAGGTGGCACAGATCGAAGCCGGATACCTGGACCAGAACACCAGCCTGGTCACACTCAGCATCGGCGGCAACGACGCCCGCTTCACCGACATCATCACGAAGTGCATCGACATCCCGATCCTGTCTCTCACCACATGCCCGAATGCGGAGCTGGACAATGTTGATCCCGCTACCGGTGGCAAGGCAGGCGGTACGACGGGTGCCCTGAAGAACTGGGCGCCGAAGTGGCTGCACGACTCTGTGCGGACGCAGATCGCCAAGACACTGAACGCCATTCACGCCAGGGCGCCGTACGCGAAGGTCGTCCTCATGGGCTACCCGCGCTTGGTGGAGAAGAACCACGACTGTCTTCCCCGTGCCTATGAGGACGGCGAAAACGACTGGGTACGCACTCTGGCCGACACTCTCGCCACCGAGATGAAGGGAGCCACTCAGGATTCCGGATCGTGGGCGGTTTTCTCCGACCCGCGGAACAACTTCGACGGCAAGGCCATTTGCGGTAGTCCCGAGAGCATTCACGGCATCGTGATGACCGGGCGGGAGCAGGCGGACAACGACGCTCCGGTGCCGTCCATGCAGTCCTTCCATCCCAAGCCCGCAGGGGCTCGTCTCTACGCGGACGCCCTGGAACAGACGCTTCAGGGAAAGTGACAGACAACTGATTCGGGGCCTGAGTCAATGTACTCAGGCCCCCTGCCATCGATTAGGGAAGACTGTAGGAATGAACACCCCACACGCAGAGCCACGGCCCGTCGTACCGAGAGTGTTCGGAGTGGCTGTCACCGGTGCGGCCCTGGCCTACGGTGCCGTGCACTTCTTCTCCTGGGTCAAGCATCACAACGACCAGGCATGCGAGAAGACAGACGGCCTCTGTTGGACCTGGTGGGACTGGGCAGCCATCCCCCTCACCCTTACGACTGCCCTGATCATCCTGGTGATCGTCTACAAGCAGCTGGACATCGGGCCTCGGCTCGCAGTCGTCCTGCCGACGATCCTGCTGGCGCCGTTCCCTCTCCTCGCCGCACAGACGACCGTCGGCTGGTGGGCTGCCGCCATCACAGGTGGAGCGTGGTCATGCCTTCTCGCGCTGGCCGCGTGGGGCCGCTACCGGATCCTGGGGCTCTCAGCCTCGGCTGCGCTTCTCCTCGCCTCGCTCGTCGTGCTGTACCGCTGATCACCTGAGGGGTTGCGGGGAATCAAGGTGTTGCTTCCCCGCCTGACGCAGCGCCCTTCCCTCGATGGCATTGGCAACTCCCTGTCATTGCAAGGTTTTGTTGCGTTTCTGCTACCAGACTGCCTGAATCTGCACCAAGCGCACCACGCTGAGCCTGTCGGTGCTGTGGCAGACGGCCCTGCCGATCCTGCTCGGTCTGACCCTGGCCACGGGGGTGGGTCTGGCGCTCGGCTCGGTGCTGATGCGGATGGCCGACGTCCCGGTCCACGTCGACTGGTCCTCGGTCGCGGCGATGGCAGGCATCGGCGTGGGCGTGGTCGCCGTGGTCACCGTGCTCAGCCTGCCGGCGCTGCTGCGCATGATGCGCCCGGACGGCCTGCGCGCGGAGTGACTCCTGGACGCCGGAAGGCCGTTGCGCCCGCTCCCGACCCGGCCCGCCCTACTCGGCAGGCCACACCGGGAGCGGGCGTACGGCTTCGCGCAGGGCTCCCGCGATGGCCCGGAACTCCTCCTGGCGGGCGGTCCCCGTCCGCATGGCGAGCGCGATCCGCCGTGCGGGCGCGGGCTCGGCGAAGTATCCGGTGGCCAGGTACTCGTTGCGGGCGGTCTCCAGGCGCAGCGCGGTGCGCGGCAACAGCGTCACCCCCAGCCCCCCGGCGACCAGTTGTACGAGGGTGGACAGCCCGGCGGCGGTCGTGGTGACGTCCGCGCCGTCGGTCCGGCCCGCCTCGCGGCAGATGTCCAGGGCCTGGTCGCGCAGGCAGTGCCCCTCGTCGAGCAACAGCAGTTGCAGGCCCCGCAGTTCCTCGCGCGGGATGTCCTTGCGCCCGGCGAGCGGATGCTCCCGGGGTGCGAGGAGGACGAAGTCCTCGTCGAAGACGGGCAGTTCGGTGACCCCCGGCACCCCGAGCGGCACGGCGAGCAGCAGCAGGTCGAGCCGGCCGCCGGCCAGCCCCTCCAGCAGCGAGGAGGTCTGCTCCTCGTGCACCTGGAGGTCCATCCGGGGGTAGCGCCGGTGGAACAGCCCGAGCACGGTCGGCAGCAGGTAGGGCGCCACCGTGGGGATCACCCCGAGCCGCAGGATCCCGGTGAAGGGGGCCCGTACCGCCTCGGCCTCCTCCAGCAGGGCGCCCATGGCGTCGAGGACCGCCCGGGCGCGGGCCGCGATCCGCTCGCCGGCCGGGGAGAGCAGCACCTTGCGGGTGGTGCGCTCCAGCAGCTGTACGCCGAGGGCCTCCTCCAGCGCGGAGACGGCGCCGGAGAGGGCCGGCTGGCTCATTCCGATGGCCGCGGCGGCGTCCCGGAAGTGCAGATGCTCGGCGACGGCCGCGAACGCGCGCAGCTGCGCGAGCGTCGCCTGCTTCGCTCCCCTATTACCGACAGCCACTGATAGGTACCTCCGATCACCCGGCTCTAGTCTAGCTATTTCCGTAATCAATCCAGCTGTGTCAGCATGTGAGATCCGTCCAACCCCCTCGGAAAACCCCCAAAAGGGCTATTTTCCATTCCGCAAGGAGAGCACGTGCTCACTGTCGGTGACAAGTTCCCCGCCTACGATCTGACCGCTTGCGTCTCGCTCGAGGCCGGCAGCGAGTTCGCCCAGATCGACCACAAGACCTACGAGGGCAAGTGGCGCGTGGTGTTCTTCTGGCCGAAGGACTTCACCTTCGTCTGCCCGACCGAGATCGCCGCCTTCGGCAAGCTGAACGAGGAGTTCCAGGACCGCGACGCCCAGATCCTCGGCGTCTCCGGCGACTCCGAGTTCGTCCACCACGCCTGGCGCAAGGACCACGCCGACCTGCGTGACCTGCCCTTCCCGATGCTGGCCGACTCCAAGCACGAGCTCATGCAGGCCTGTGGCGTGCAGGGCGAGGACGGCTTCGCGCAGCGCGCCGTGTTCATCGTCGACCAGAACAACGAGATCCAGTTCACGATGGTGACCGCCGGGTCCGTGGGCCGTAACCCCAAGGAGGTCCTGCGGGTCCTCGACGCCCTGCAGACCGACGAGCTGTGCCCCTGCAACTGGAACAAGGGCGAGGGCACCCTGGACGCCGGCGCGCTGCTGGCCGGTGAGTGACGGATGTCCCTGGACTCCCTCAAGTCCGCCATACCGGACTTCGCCAAGGACCTGAAGCTGAACCTCGGCTCGGTCATCGGCAACAGCGACCTCCCGCAGCAGCAGCTGTGGGGCACGGTCCTGTCCTGCGCGATCGCCGCCCGCTCCCCGCGCGTCCTGCGTGAGCTGGAGCCGGAGGCGAAGGCGGCGCTGTCGCCGGAGGCGTACACCGCCGCCAAGTCCGCCGCCGCGGTCATGGCGATGAACAACGTCTTCTACCGCACGCGCCACCTGCTCTCCGACCCGGAGTACGGCACGCTGCGGGCGGGTCTGCGGATGAACGTCATCGGCAACCCGGGCGTGGAGAAGGTCGACTTCGAGCTGTGGTCGCTCGCCGTCTCCGCGATCAACGGCTGCGGCCAGTGCCTGGACTCGCACGAGCAGGTCCTGCGCAAGGCCGGCGTCGACCGCGAGACGATCCAGGAGGCCTTCAAGATCGCCTCGGTGATCCAGGCCGTCGCGGTCACCCTCGACGCCGAGGATGCACTCGCCGCCGAGTAGTACCCGTACGTCCGTGAAGGGGCCCTGCGACTTCGGTCGCGGGGCCCCTTCACTCGTCCGGGTGGCCACCGTCCTTCCGGACGGGAGGGCCGGGTCCGCCCTGAAATGTCGGCCTCGACACCAGCCGCCAGGAGGTCCGTCCGGTCCTGGAAGCCGGCGGCTGCCGGACCGCCGCGCCTGATGGGACCGGCTGGGCCCGGCCTCAGGCTCGCTGATCGTGCCCGGCCTCCCGGACGGCCTGCTCGTACACCGTCGACCCGTGCGGACCGGGGCCGATCGGCGCCGCGCCGTGCAGTTCCTGGTCCCGGGAGTAGGCCCTCAGGTAGACGACCACCGTGTTGGTGACGGCGACCAGCGGGACGGCGACCACCGCTCCGCCGATGCCCGCGACCATGCTGCCCGCGGCCACCGACAGGACCACCGCGAGCGGGTGCACCCGTACCGCCCGGCCCAGGATGAAGGGCTGGAGCACGTGCCCCTCGATCTGCTGCACGGCCAGCACCACGACCAGCACCATCAGCCCGGTCCACGGCCCCTGGGTCACCAGGGCGACGACCACCGCGAGGGCGCCCGAGACCACCGCGCCGACGAGCGGGATGAAGGCGAACAGGAAGATGAAGACGGCCAGCGGCACCGCCATCGGCACCTTGAGGAAGTAGAGGCCGAGTCCGATGAAGATGGCGTCGATGAGCGCGACGAGCACCGTGCCGCGCACGTACGCCGTCAGCGTGCGCCAGGCGCGCGGACCGGCGCCCGCGACACCGGGGCGGGCGGCGGCCGGGACCAGGCCCTGCACCCAGGTCCAGATGCGCTTGCCGTCGTAGAGCAGGAACAGCGTCGAGAACATCGCGAGCAGTATGCCCGTGAGCACCTCGACGAGCACCGTCACGCCCTGGAGGCCGGCGGAGGTGATCTGCTCGGTATTGGTGCCGATGCTCTCGCTGAGGTTCTTCGCGATGTCGTTGATCTGCTTCTCGGTCACGTGGAACGGACTGTCCAGTGCCCAGATTTTGAGCTCGTTGATGCCGTCGCGGACGCGGGCGGAGAGGTCGTCGAGGTTCTCCATGACCTGCCAGACCACGAACCAGCCGACCAGGCCGATGACCACGAACCCGAGGATCGCGGTGACCGCGGTGGCCAGCCCGCGCGGCAGGCCGAGGCGGCGCAGCCGGACCACGAAGGGCTGGAGCAGCGCGGTGACCAGCAGGGCCGCGGCGAAGGCGAGGACGACCAGGCGGACTTCGCTGATCACCTTCATCACCACCCAGAGCATCCCGGCGAGCAGCAGGAGCCGCCAGCTGGCCTCGGCGGCGACCCGCATGCCCCACGGGACGACGCTCGCCGGGTCGGGGCGCCCGCCCAGGGCGGGCGGGTGCGGGTGGTGGGGGTGCTCGGCGGAGGTGCCGGGTGGCGGGGTGGGCACCGAGGCTGCCGGGGCCCCCGCGCCGACGCCCGGGACCGCGCCGACGGCGGCCGCAGCGGCGACGGGAACCGGGACGGCGGCTGCGCCGTTGCTCTCGGCCTCGACCTCGGCGCGCCGCTCGTTGAGGCGCGCCTCCATGAGGCTCAGCCTGTTCCCGAGCCGGCCGAGCCAGCCTGCCCTCTTCGCCATGTCTTTCCCTTCCCCCGCCCGTGGACACACCTCGAAAGACCGTACACGCGAGGAGCCCCGCACCGTAGGACGGTGCGGGGCTCCCCGGAGGTTGTGCGGCGGCTAGTACCAGCCGTTGGCCTGGTGGAAGCTCCAGGCGCTGCACGGGCTGTGGTAGCGCTCGTTCATGTAGTTGAGGCCCCACTGGATCTGGGTGGCCGGGTTGGTGCGCCAGTCGTCGGCGACCGAGGACATCTTCGAGCCCGGGAGCGCCTGGACGAGGCCGTACGCGCCCGAGGACGAGTTCACGGCCTTGTAGTTCCAGGTGGACTCCTCGTTGATGATGTTCGAGAAGCACTGGAACTGCCCGGCCGGGACGATCTGCTGGGCGATGGCCTTGACCTGGGCGACCGTGTAGGAGCTCTGGACGGCGAAGTCATCGGCGCTGCGGGTCGCGGAGCGGCTGGCGACCTGCTCCTTCTCCTCGCGGTCCTTCTTCGCCTTCTCGTCGGCGGCCTGCTGCGCCTCGGCCTTCTTGGACTTGGCGTCCGCGGCGGCCTGGATGCGGGCGGCTTCCTCGGCGACGCGCTTGGCGTCGGTGTCGGCGCCCTGGGCGATAGCGTCGGCCTGCTGCGTCAGGGACGCGCTCTGGACCTGCGCCTGCTCGCCGACCGGGATGTCGGTGAGGAGGGTCGCCCCGGACGCGGTGGTCTCGAGATTGTTCGAGGCGGGGTCGCCAGCGGCAACGCCCACGACTGCGCCAACGGTGGTGACTGCGGTGGCCGAAGCCACTGCGAATCCCCGGACCGAGATCCGGCTCACACGGTGTCCTTCCAGCAGCGTCCGCAGTGACCGGGCGGGCGCAATAGTGCCCCTCGACACTGGCCTCCGTGGTACTGCGATCACTGGAGGCGCGGGCCCGTGGGCAACTCCCTTGCGGGGGCTGCCGCGTGGTGCTCGGGCGGCATACGGCGAACGGCTGTGGAGTTGTGATGCTGCGGTTGCATCTCACGGGAGATACAGGTGTGCCGTATGCGGGGCCTGACGGAAAACAGACTCTGCCGGACCTCGACACCGCAAGGCAATTCTTCGTTGCGTGGGAAAGGTCACACCTGGCATGTTGCCGTTGGTTTCACCAAAGGCCTGTGCAGCACGACGCCGCCCGGCTAGGCTCTCGGGCCTTTGCCGGGCGGCGCCAACTCGCCTTCCCGCTATGGGGGTTTTGCCCCCTTCGCGGCTACAGGGACTCGAGCATCTCGGTGACCAGTGCGGCGATCGGGGAGCGCTCGGAGCGGGTGAGCGTGACGTGGGCGAAGAGCGGGTGCCCCTTCAACTTCTCGACGACGGCGACCACTCCGTCATACCGGCCGACCCGCAGGTTGTCCCGCTGGGCCACATCGTGGGTAAGAACAACCCGCGAATTTGCACCGATTCGGGACAGAACGGTCAGCAGGACATTGCGCTCCAGCGACTGCGCCTCGTCCACGATCACGAAGGCGTCGTGCAGCGAGCGCCCGCGGATGTGCGTGAGCGGCAGGACCTCCAGCATCCCCCGGTTCAGCACCTCCTCGATGACCTCGCGCCCGGCCACCGCCGAGAGGGTGTCGAAGACCGCCTGCGCCCAGGGGCTCATCTTCTCGGACGCGTCCCCGGGCAGGTAGCCGAGATCCTGGCCGCCCACCGCGTACAGCGGTCGGAAGACCATCACCTTCTGATGCTGCCTCCGCTCCAGCACCGCCTCCAGGCCCGCGCACAGCGCCAGCGCCGACTTTCCGGTGCCGGCCCGGCCGCCCATGGAGAGGATCCCGATCTCCGGGTCGAGCAGCAGGTCCAGGGCGATGCGCTGCTCGGCACTGCGGCCGTGCAGCCCGAAGGCCTCGCGGTCGCCCCGTACGAGCCGCACGTTGCCGTCCGGCGTGACCCGGCCCAGGGCCTTGCCGCGCTCGGACTGCAGGACCAGCCCGGTGTGCACGGGCAGTTCGGCGGCCTCCGGTACGTACAGCCGCTCCTCGGAGTAGAGCAGGTCGACCTGCTCCCCGGACAGCGCGAGCTCACTCATGCCGGTCCAGCCGGCATCGGTGATCGCGAGCTCCGCCCGGTACTCCTCGGCGAGCAGCCCCACGGAGGAGGCCTTGATGCGCAGCGGGAGATCCTTCGAGACGACCGTGACGTCGTAGCCCTCGGCCTGGAGATTGCGGGCGACCGCGAGGATCCGCGAGTCGTTGTCCCCCAGTCGGAAGCCGGCCGGCAGGACACCGGGGTCGGAGTGGTTGAGCTCGACACGCAGGGTGCCGCCCAGATCGCCCAGCGGGATGGGGGCGTCGAGGCGACCGTAGCGAACCCGGAAGTCGTCGAGCAGGCGCAGGGCCTGACGGGCGAAGTAGCCGAGTTCGGGATGGTGCCTCTTTGCCTCCAGCTCGGTGATCACCACGATCGGGAGCACGACCTCGTGCTCCTCGAAGCGGGTGATCGCGTTGGGGTCTGCCAGCAGGACGCTGGTGTCGAGGACGTAGGTCCGCCTGTCGGGCAGGCGGCGCTTTGTGCTGGTCACCACGGAAGGACGTACCCCCTCGGAAGAGGTCGGGCCATGAAGACCGGACCGGTCATCGGCACCCATGCCGGGGCCGATTTCCGGCCCTCCCATTCGTCCGTGCGAACCGCACGTGCGTCCTGGCGCAAAGGGCCTCCCGGGCGGACGACCCCATGCCGTCCGCTGAGACTCGACACCCGTGGATCGGGCATCGACCTGAAAGGGATATTCCCCGATCAGGCCCGGCCATGCCATGGCATATGACGGACGCTCGGTGAATCGCTGGTGAAGGCCTTGCGGGGAGGACGCCAGGGGCCGAGGGGGTCCTCGGGGTACGGCGACGGCGCGCCACCGGAGGTCCGGGGCGCGCCGCGAGAGGTGCCGAAAAGTGCCGTCCGGCGCCCGGAGGACGCCGAGGGGGCGTCAGGCGCCCCGGCCGTCAGGCGCCGTAGCGCCGGTGGCGGGCCGCGTAGTCGCGCAGTGCCCGCAGGAAGTCGACCTTGCGGAAGGCCGGCCAGAACACCTCGCAGAAGTAGTACTCGGAGTGCGCGCTCTGCCAGAGCATGAATCCGGAGAGCCGCTGCTCGCCGCTGGTGCGGATGACCAGGTCCGGGTCGGGCTGGCCGCGCGTGTAGAGGTGCTCGGCGATGTGGTCGATGTCGAGGATCTCGGCGAGCTCCTCGAAGGAGGTGCCCTTCTCCGCGTGCTCGAGCAGCAGCGAGCGGACCGCGTCGGCGATCTCCTGGCGGCCGCCGTAGCCGACGGCGACGTTGACCAGTATCCCGTCCACGTCGTGGGTGGCCTGTTCGGCCTCCTTGAGCACGGACTGGGTCTGCGCGGGCAGGATGTCGAGGTTGCCCACGTGGTGGACGCGCCAGCGGCCGTCCGCGGCGAGGCCCCGGACCGTGTTCTCGATGATGTTGAGCAGCGGGCGGAGCTCGACCTCCGGCCGGTCCAGGTTGTCCGTGGACAGCATCCACAGGGTGACGACCTCGACGTCCGTCTCGGTGCACCAGCCCAGCATCTCGGAGATCTTGTCGGCCCCGGCCTGGTGGCCCTGCTCCGTCGTACCTCCGGACGCCTTCGCCCAGCGCCTGTTCCCGTCCAGGATCACGCCGATGTGCTTGGGCGACGCGTCATGGTCGAGGCGGCCTTCCACCCGGCGTGCGTAGAGCCTGTACACCAGGTCGCGCAGCTTCACGATCTTCCAGCCCCTCCGTGCAATGCCCCCGTGCGAAATGCGGTCCGTCCCCCGACTCCGCCACATTACTGCGCGGCGGGATCGGGTACCCAACTCGGTCTGTCACAAGTCCGTGATAGGGAGGACAACGTGACTGATAACAATCCCTATCGGGCAGAGCCCTCGCGCTATGACTCCATGGAGTACCGGCGCACCGGCCACAGCGGCCTCAAGCTTCCCGCCATCTCCCTCGGCCTCTGGCACAACTTCGGTGACGACAAGTCCCTCGAGTCCCAGCGGGCGATCCTGCGCCGGGCCTTCGACCTCGGCGTCACCCACTTCGACCTGGCGAACAACTACGGCCCGCCCCCCGGCTCGGCCGAGCTCAACTTCGGCAAGATCTTCGCGCAGGACTTCGCGGCGTACCGCGACGAGCTGATCATCTCCACCAAGGCCGGCTACCTCATGCACGAGGGCCCGTACGGCGAGTGGGGCAGCCGGAAGTACCTGATGAGCTCGCTCGACGCCTCGCTGAAGCGGATGGGCGTGGACTACGTCGACATCTTCTACTCGCACCGCTTCGACCCGGAGACCCCGCTGGAGGAGACCATGGGCGCGCTCGCGTCCGCGGTCCGGCAGGGCAAGGCGCTGTACGCGGGCGTGTCCTCGTACACGGCCGAGCAGACGGCCGAGGCGGCGCGGATCCTCCGCGAGATGGGCGTGCGCCCCCTCATCCACCAGCCCTCGTACTCCATGATCAACCGCTGGACGGAGGAGGACGGGCTGCTGGACACCCTCGAGGAGGCCGGCATGGGCTGCATCTCCTTCGCGCCGCTCGCGCAGGGGCTGCTGACCGGCAAGTACCTGAAGGGCATCCCGGAGGGCTCCCGGGCCACGCAGGGCAAGTCCCTCGACCCCGGCCTGCTGTCGGACGACGTGATGCGCCGCCTGGCCGGGCTGAACGAGATCGCGGGGCGGCGCGGGCAGTCGCTGGCGCAGCTGGCACTGAGCTGGGTGCTCCGGGACGAGCGGATGACCTCGGCGCTCATCGGCGCTTCGAGCGTGTCTCAGCTGGAGGAAAACGTGGCGGCTCTGGCCGGTGCGCCGCTCTCGGAGCAGGAGCTGAAGGAGATCGACTCCTTCGCCGTGTCCACCCCCGGCACCAACATCTGGGCCCAGCGCGGCTGACCTGCGGTTTTGTTCGCAGGAGGGGGGAAACAAAAAACGGGCCGGTCCGTGGGGGGGATACGGACCGGCCCGAGGGGGGGGTTCCACCATAACCCTTCGTAAAGCGTTATGCGTGCATCGGCGCAAGATGATTACGCTCCGAAACCGCCCAGCAGCACTCCGGTGAGGGCTCCGGCGGCCATGAACGGGCCGAACGGAAACGCCGTCCGGCGTCCTCCGGGGCCCCGCAGCACAAGGGCCAGCCCGTACAGGGCGCCGTAGAGGAACCCGAGGAAGGCTCCGGCGGCCCATACCCCCCAGCCGTACCACCCAAGAGGGACCCCGAGCGCGAGCGCCAGCTTGACGTCGCCGAAGCCCATGCCGGCGGGGTTGATCAGGAAGAGCACCAGGTACGCGGCCCCGAGCGCGGCCCCGCCCAGCAGCGCGAGCCGCCAGGACCCCCCGGCGCCGGGTACGAGGGCGGCCCCGCCGAGCCCCACCGCGACGCCGCCGGCGAGGGGCAGGGTCAGCACGTCGGGCAGCCGCTGCACACCGAGATCCACCATGCCCAGCAACACCAGCACGGGCGCCACCCCGACCAGCACGACCGCTTCGGGCCGCCCCCCGACGGCCCACCCGAGCCCCCCGCACACCACACCGCCGAGGCCGGCGGTCCACCCCGGGCCGACCCCGTACCGATGCCACCGGCCCGCCCGGCCCGGCGGAAAGCCCCCCGCCTCCCGCCGCGCGGCGCCTTCCGCACGGCCCGGCCCGAGGAGCCCCGCCTTCCGCCGCGCGGCGGCCCGGCCCCCGGCAGCGGCGGCGCGCCCCGGCTCGGCACCACCGGCACGATCCGGCCCCGCCGGCGCTTCAGGCGCGGGGCCCGGGGTCCGGCCCCCGGGCTCCGGAGCCGGCGGTGCGAGCGCAGCGGGGTGGCAGCGAGGCAGGCCCAGCCAGCCCCGGATCGGGTGGCCCTCGGGGCAGCGGTCGCGCCAGGCGGCACCCGGCTCGACCGCCAGCCGGTACGCGGCCCGCGGCAACAGCAGCCCCGCAGCCCCGCCATAGGCAACGGCGGCAAGGACGATCACGACCAGGCCCATCCGCCGAAGGTAGGCGCAGATGCCGCCACCTGCATGGGCCCGGGGGCCCAACCGCCCCTACCCTGGCGGCCATGACCGACACACGGCGGCGGTGGAGCGGGTGGGCAGACGGCGAGGGCCTGCTCCGCCTCGGGCAGGACCGGGCGCCGGTCCCGGTGGAGATCGCGGCCTCGTACCGGGCCCGGACCCGCGGGCTCCTCGGCCGCGACGGCATGCCCGGCGCCGCCCTGCTCCTCACCCCGGCCGGGAGCGTGCACACGTTCCGGATGCGGTTCGCGATCGATGTGGCATACCTCGACCGCCGCCTGCGGGTCATCGCCCTGACCACCATGCCCCCCGGCCGGCTCGGGCTCCCCCGGCTCCGTTCCCGGCACGTCCTGGAGGCCGAGGCCGGGGCCATGGCCGCCTGGGGCCTGCGGGTCGGGGCGCAGCTGTACATCGACGGACCAGACGGACCGGACCGTCTCAACTGCCGCTAACGGCTGCCCCGTGATCCCCGGCGGGCGCGCGACGCCGGCTACGGCACCTCGCTTTGTTGTCGGGTCGTCCGAATACGCCCGGGCCCGCTTTTCGGATCACGCCGCGGGCCCGGCATGATCCGGGAGGCGGGCCCTAGGCCCCGCGCGGCCCCGGCGGTAGGTTGGGGCGGTTGAGCTGGGGTCTCAGGGGAGCGGCATGACGGAGAACGCGCGGATCAAGGCGCTGGAGCAGATCATGCCGGCGACGCACGGCGCCGACGAGGACATCGACTGGCCGGCCGCCGAAGCCACCTGGGGCACCCGGTTCCCGGCCGATTTCATCGCGTTCATGGGCCGCTTCGGCGCGGGCTCCATCAACGGCGAGGCCAGCATCCTCCTGCCCCTCCCCAAGCCCGGCCTCCAGTGGGACCCGGCCGCGATGGCCGAGGAGACGGACAACGCCCGCCAGCTCTGGGAGGCGGAGGGCGGCCGGGCCGCCTTCGGCGTGGACCCCGAGTCGGTCATCGCGTGGGGCGTCACCGGCGGCTCCGACATCCTCTGCTGGCTCACCACCGACCCCGATCCGGACCGCTGGCCCGTCCTGGTGGTCGGCCGGCACACCGCCGACGCCTTCGCCGTCTATCCGTACGGCATGGCCGAGTTCCTGTACCGGCTCTGCTCCGACGAGTTCGACGTGAGCCCGGTCAGCATCACCTTCTGGGACGGCGGGCACCTCAGCTTCGTGCACTGGCGCAAGGCCCAGCGGCGCTGGCAGGAGGGCCGCAACCCGGAGACGGGCGAGCCCGACCCGTACGCGGGCGAGTTCGCCGACTGACCTGATCCACACCCTCGACCCGTTCCGCGAAGCATAATTGGCCGGAATCGGGCTTTTCGGCATGTCTACGCGCGTCCGATTTGTTGACCACATATCGGAAAACACCAGCCGGAAAAGCCGCACTTGGAGCATTGACCACAAGTTCCGACCCAATGGAATCAACCGCCCTTCCGCAGGAGAGAATTCCGGCCAACGGGCCACGGACGGACACCCCAGCCCGGAGCAACTCATAAGCAGTAACGGGACTCAAAGAAATTCAGGGGAATACACCCGTGCGACGAAGAATCTTCGGCACGGGCGCGACCGCGGTCGTGCTCGGTTTGCTGATCCCGCTGGCCGGATGTGGCGGTTCAGGCAACGGCGCAGGTGACAGCGGCACGCTCCGCCTGGTCGCCGCGGAATACGGTGACAACCAGGCCACCAGTTCCAAGGCCTTCTGGGACAAGGTGACGGCCGATTTCACCGGCGCCAACCCCGACATCAAGGTCGAGGTCCAGCTCCTGCCATGGGCGGACATCGACCGCGAAGTCACCCGTATGGTCAAGTCCGGCAAAGCGCCGGACATGGCCCTGATGGGCTCGTACTCGGACTTCGCTGCGCAGGGGAAGCTCTATTCCGCGGACGAACTCCTCTCGATCAACGCCGAGGCGAACTTCCTGCCGCCGCTCGCCGAGGCCGGCTCGGTCGGCAACACGCTCTACGGCCTGCCCTGGGTGGCGAGCAGCCGGCTCCTCTTCTACAACCAGGGCCTCTTCAAGCAGGCCGGCATCAGCGAGCCCAAGAACTGGTCCGACCTGAAGTCGGCCGCAAAGGCGCTCAAGGACAAGGGCGTGAAGTACCCGTACGCCCTGCCCCTCGGGCCGGAGGAGGCGCACGCCGAGGCGCTGATCTGGGAGCTGAGCAACGGCGGCGGTTACGCGGACAGCAGCGGCAACTACAACCTGGCCTCCGACCAGAACATCCAGACCTTCCGCTGGCTCAAGGACAACCTGGTCGGCCCCGGCCTGACCGGGCCCGTGCCGCCGTCCCAGCTCAACCGCGCCGACGCCTTCGCGGCCTTCGTACGCGGCGAGGTCGGCATGCTGAACGGCTACCCCCAGCTCCTCCACGAGGCGCGCGCCAAGGGCGTCGACGTCCGCACCGCGACCATGCCGGTCTCGGACACGCTCGGCTCCGGGGAGACCCCGCCGACCGTGGGCGTCGCCGACTGGATGATGGCGTTCAGGCAGAACGGAAAGGGCGCGGAGATCGGCAAGTTCCTGGACTTCATCTACCAGGACAAGAACCTGTCGGACTTCGCGGGCCGCTACCACCTGCTGCCCTCGACCGTCTCCGCCTCCCGCACCCCCTCCGGCGGCGGCCTCGACAGCACGGACCAGTTCTTCCTGACCGCTCTGCGCGGCGCCCAGCTGTACCCGGTGAACGACCCGTCCTGGGTGACGGTCAGCGACACCATCAAGCGCAACATCGGCCGCGCCGTGGAACCGAACGGCGACGCGAAGTCCGTCCTCGAGGAGATCGCCGCCAAGGCGAACGAGGCCGGAAGGAAGCACTGAAGGCACCGAAATCGCCGAACATCCCGCCCGACACGGGACTTTCGCACCTGCCGCACCGCACCCCGTGCGGCAGAATGGCTGCCACGGCTCTTGATCCAAGGCCGCGGACCAGTCGCCCGCCGAGCGCCCACAAGGTGCACGGGGCGGCCGGCCCCTCTCCCTTCCCTCTCTTCCCCTCCGGGTCAGACCTTGCCGTTCTCCGTCGAGAACGCCGTCCGGTACTGCTCGCAGCTGGAGTTCCACTTCAGCGTCCCCGTGAGCGTCCCGTAGCCCGAGCGCGTGACCGACCACTCCACCGTGTACTCACCCGTGTCGCAGGCGATCCGCTTGCCGCCCGGGACCCTGGCGCGCCCCGTCGCCGGCTGGTCCGCCAACTCCTGGTGCACCTCGGCCGCCTTGGCGTGGTCCGGGGAGCGCAGTACGGCGTGCACGACGATCGGGTGCCTGCCGTCCTTGGTCGTCACGGCCTTCTTCACCAGCGTCGAGTCCGACACCGCCCAGCCGAAGTCGAACGAGGGCTGCCACGCCAGGGACTTGGGGTCGGCGACCTGCCGCTTGTAGTCGGGGGCGCCCGAGGGGCCGGGGCGGGTCACCGTCTTGTACCGGACCCCGGGGTAGAGGCGGAACTGCCCGTCCACCTTGTGCATCTCGTCCTTGGTCCACTGCGACTTCATCGCCTTCTCGCCGCCGGCCGGGTCCTGCAGGTACGTGCCCTCCGCGGCGGTGGCGGCCTGGCCGAGGGCGGGGGCGAGGGCCGCTGCGGCGGTGGCGAGGGCGAGAGCGGCGGTGCGGGTGCGCTTCATGCCCGGTCCAACGGGGGCTCGCGGCGGGCTGGAACGAGGCCGGGAGCGCTTTCACCCGTACGGGATCCGCGCTCCGGAATATTTCGTGATCATCTTCTGTTCTCCGGGGCGAGGCGACGGCACCGAGCGACAGGGAGTCCCGATGGGCGCGCGTGTGGGTGTGAGTACGAACGTGAGCGTGAGCGGCACGGTGGCGGCGGGCTGGGAGCCCGTACGGGAGGAGTTCGCGGCCTTCGTCGCGGCCGAGGCGCACTCCCCCGAGGCGCAGCTGGCGGTGTACCGGGACGGTCGCCGCGTGGTCGACCTGTGGGCCGGCGAGGACACCGACGCCGACACCCTGACCGGGGTCTACTCGATCACCAAGGGCGGCGCGTTCCTGGTGGTGGCGCTGCTCGCGCAGGACGGCGTACTGGAGCTGGAGCGCCCGGTGTCGGCGTACTGGCCGGAGTTCACCGGCGGCGGCAAGGAGCGGCTGACGGTGCGCCAGCTGGTCTCGCACCAGGCCGGGCTGCTCAACACCGCCGAGGGCTTCGACTACGCCGAGATCGCGGACGACGCGCTGATCGCGGCGCGGCTGGCCGCGCAGGAGCCGCACTGGGAGCCCGGGACGGCGTACGGGTACCACGCGTTCGTGATCGGCGCGCTGACCGGCGAGGTGGTGCGGCGGGCCACGGGCAGGTCCCTCCAGGAAGTGTTCGAGGAGCGGATCCGCGCACCGTACGGGCTGGACCTGTACATGGGCCTGCCGCCGGCGCTGGAAGGCCGCTGGAAGCCGGTCCTGGACATGCTCCCCACGCCCAAGCAGCTGGCGGCCGCGGCGGCGGGCGGGAACGCGGTGCCGGAGCTGCTGCCGGTCGCCTTCAACGCGCACCGGGAGCCGGCGATGGACCTGGTGGTGTACGCGAACCACCCGAAGGTGAAGGCGCTGGGCCCGGCCTCGGCCGGCGGCGTCGGCACGGCACGCGGCGTCGCGGGGATGTACGCGGCCGCGATCAGCGATGTGGACGGCCGTCCTCCGCTGCTGGAGCCGGAGACGGCGGCCGAGTGCGCGCGGCTCCACACCCCGGGCGACGACCGGGTGACGGCGGGGACGGACCAGTTCGGGCTGGGCTTCGAGCGGCAGCCCGCGGTGGGCCCGCGAGCCTTCGGGCACAGCGGCGCGGCGGGCGGGCAGGGCTGGGCGGACCCGGCGACGGGGATCGCGTACGGGTACACGCGCCGCCGGTTCGGCTTCCCGGGCGGGGCCGCGCCGGAGAACGACCGCCTGACGGCGGCGGTGCTGCGGGCGGCTGCTCAGGCCTGAACGGTTTCGAAGCGGCTGATGCGCCCGTCGTCGGTGGTGGCGAACCGCCAGGCGGTGCGCATTTCGCCCCACGTGTCGTTGCGGTAGTTGACCACGAGGGCGAGGCCGCCGTCGGACTCGGTCTCGATGTCCATGTGACCGCAGGAGGAGAAGATCTCCCTCTCGGCCCACTGGGCGAGATTGCGGTCCGAGCCGTCGTCGGACATGGTCGCGTCCGGAGTGAGGGCGGCCTCGAAGGCGTCCCGGTCGCCCGCGTTGACGGCGTTGACGAAGGCGCGGACGGCGGGGTCGGTCAGCTGGCTCGGGGCGATCACGGGGCCTCCTGGTCGGTCGTACGGCGTCCACACGGGCCGCGCAGGCGGGCCGGTGCGGGACTGCGTACGCGGGCTGCGTACGCAGGCTGCGTACGGGCTGTGTGCGCGACCAGGGAACACCGCGGGCGGCGCCGGGGCGGCGACCCTCACCCGTTCGCCACCGGACGGCGTGTCAGGAGGCGTCCGGGGCGGTGCGGACGGGGAAGCCGGTGGGGCGGCCCTGGTCCTTCAGCCAGGCCAGCACCTGGTCCAGGGCCTCGACGGTCTGGGCCCGGTTGCCGCCGCCGTCGTGGAAGAGGACGGTCGGTCCGTTGCCGATCTCGTTCTTGACCGCGTTGACGATGGCGGCGACGCCGGGCTTCCCGAAGTCCTTGGTGTCGACGTTCCACCCGAGCGGGCGCATGCCGTGCGCGGCGGCGATGCGGCGGCTGTCGGGGGTGAACGCGCCGCCGGGGGCGCGGTAGTACTCCACCTTCGCGCCGCCGCCCGCCGCGTCCTCGATCATCTTCTGCGCGTCCAGGATCTGCTTCTCCTGGTAGTCGAGGGGCTTCTTGCCCATGGCCGTGTTGTGGTCCACGGTGTGGTCGCAGAGCCGGTGGCCGCCCGCGACGACCTGCTTGACCAGATCGGGGTGGGCCTTGGCCTGCGGCCCGATCATGCAGAAGACCGCCTTCACCTCGTGCTTCTTCAGTACCTCGAGGACCTTGGGGGTCCACTGGGGGTCGGGGCCGTCGTCGATGGTGATGTTGACGGTGTTGCCGCCGCTCTCGGAGGAGTGCGCTATGCCGTCGGGTATCTGCGACTGCTGCGCGCCGCCGGCGCCCTTCGCCCCGCCGCCGTTCGCCCCGCCGCCGTTCGCCCCGTCGTCCGAGCCGCCGCCTGTGCCGCCGGTGTCGGTCTGGCGTCCCACGTTCTCGTGCTCGTGCCGGCCGTGCCCCGGTTCCACGAGCACCGTCACCCCCCACACCGTCCCGGCCACTGCGGCGGCCGCGGCCACGACGGCTGCCCCGGCTCGGATGCCCTGCCTGTTCGCCCGCGCCATGAAGCCCATGAACCGTCCACTCCCCATCCGCCGTTGTGAGCGTTCTGCCCTTCAGGACGGCCGTCGACGTGGAGGAGTTCCCGCCCAAAAACAGGACGCAACCACATCAACCTCCCCCGCATCACCCGTATTCACCGACCCCTGGCGCAACGGCTTCAGCGCACGAAAAAGCCCGGCCCCGGCGGGAATCCGCCGGGGCCGGGCTGGTGAACCGTGTGAACCGCGTGGACCGCGTGGCCCATGTGGGCCGCGTGGGTCCGGGTGTCAGTGCGAGAAGGACTCCTGCGGAGCCTGCGCCGCCTTGCCGTCGCCCGCGTCGGCGGCCTGGGCCGGGCCCGCGCCCCGCAGCGGGACCTCCTTGACGAACCAGGCGGCCGCGAAGCCCAGTACGGCGATGACCGCGCCGAGCAGGAACGCGGAGTGCGTACCGGCGGCGACCGCGTGCTGGTAGGCGTCGCGCACCGCTTCCGGCAGCTTCGCCAGGCTGGCGGCGTCGAGGCGGGCGGCACCCGCCGCGCCGGCGGCCTGCGGACCGAGGCGCTCGCTCATGGTGTCCGTGACCTGGCTGGTGAAGAGCGAGCCCATCAGGGCCACGCCGAACGAGCCGCCGAGCGTACGGAAGAGGGTGGCCGAGGAGGACGCGACGCCCATGTCCTTCATGTCCACGCTGTTCTGCGCGACCAGCATGGTGATCTGCATCAGGAAGCCTAGGCCGGCGCCGAGGATGGCCATGTAGACGCCGGAGACCAGGCGGCTGGTGCCGGTGTCCATCTGCGCGAGCAGGAAGAGCCCCACGACCATGAGCGCGCCGCCCGCGATCGGGAAGACCTTGTACTTGCCGCTGCTGGTGGTGATCCGACCCGCGATCAGCGAGACGACCATCATCGAGAGCAGCATCGGGAGCAGCAGCAGGCCGGAGTTGGTGGCGGAGGCGCCCTGGACCGCCTGCTGGAAGAGCGGGAGGTAGAGCACGCCGCCGAACATCGCGAAGCCGACGAGGAAGCCGATGACCGACATGAGCGTGAAGTTGCGGCTGCGGAAGATGTGCAGCGGCATGACGGGCTCGGCGGCCCTGGTCTCGGCGAAGAGGAACGCGGCGATCGACACGATGCCGACGATGATCAGGCCGATGATCTCCCCGGAGCCCCAGGCGTACTCGGTGCCGCCCCAGGTCGTGACCAGCACGGTCGAGGTGATGGCGATGGTCAGCAGTGCGGCACCCAGGTAGTCGATCTTCCCCTGGGCCCTCTTCTTGGGCAGGTGCAGGACGGCGGTGACCATGGCGAGCGCGACGACGCCGAGCGGCAGGTTGATGTAGAACGACCAGCGCCAGCCCATGTGGTCGGTGATGGTGCCGCCGACCAGCGGTCCGCCGATCATGGCGAGGGCCATCACGCCGGCCATCATGCCCTGGTACTTGCCGCGCTCACGGGGCGGGATGAGGTCGCCGATGATCGCCATGACACCGACCATCAGACCGCCGGCACCGAGGCCCTGGATGGCGCGGAAGCCGATCAGCTGGCCCATGTCCTGGGCCATGCCGCTGAGCGCGGAGCCGATCAGGAAGATCACGATGGAGGTGAGGAAGGAGCCCTTCCGCCCGTACATGTCGCCGATCTTGCCCCAGATGGGGGTGGAGGCCGCGGTGGCCAGCGTGTACGCGGTGACCACCCAGGAGAGGTGTTCCAGGCCGCCGAGCTCGCCGACTATCGTCGGCATCGCGGTACCGATGATCATGTTGTCGAGCATGGCCAGGAGCATCGCGATCATGAGGGCCATGAGGACGACACGGACGCTGCGCGGCTTCACCCCCTCGGAGGTCTCTGCCGGCTTCGTGTTTTCGACCATGTCCACTCCCCGTTTACTCACCTGCTCCGGGACCTTACTTGCCGCCCGGCTAGTTCACTACACTGGGGAAGGTAGACCCGACACTAGCCGGGCGTCAAGTAAGTAGTTTGGGGAGAGCCATGTCCAGCAGCAGTCCGCAGGCGCGCCGCGGCAACACGCGCCAGCGCATCCAGGACGTCGCACTGGAGCTCTTCGCCGAGCAGGGGTACGAGAAGACCTCGCTGCGGGAGATCGCGGAGCGGCTGGAGGTCACGAAGGCGGCGCTGTACTACCACTTCAAGACCAAGGAAGACATCATCATCAGCGTCTTCGAGGACCTGACGCGGCCCATCGACGAGCTGATCGAGTGGGCGAAGCAGCAGCCGCCGACGCTGGACATGAAGCGCGAGGTGCTCCGGCGCTACAGCGAGGCGATGGCAGGGGGCGCGCAGCTGTACCGCTTCATGCAGGAGAACCAGGCGACGATGCGGGAGCTGAGCATCGGCGAGACGGTGAAGCGCCGGCTGTTCACGCTGGTCGAACTGCTCCGCACGGAGGACGGACCCCTGACGGACCAGGTCCGCTGCGTGAGCGCCCTGTTCACGCTGCACGCGGGGATGATGTTCCTCCAGCACGTGGAGGGCGACCCGGAGGAGACCCGCCTGGCAGCCCTGGAGGTCGCCACGGACCTCATCACCCAGGCCCACCGGGCCCAGGCCTGACCGGTCGACCGCGCGACCGCAACCGCGCGACCGCCTGACCGCCCGCCCCCGCCCGCCCCCTGGGCGGAGCTGCGCCACACGGGTGCCAGTGCGCCGGTACGGGCCTCCGAACGGCCACGCCTGTGACTCACGGCAACATTTTCGGTGACAGGGTGTGACCACCGCGTCGCGCGACCCAGGGGAGTCCGTCATGGCCCGTATCACCATCAACGGCGTGTCCGTAGACCCGTTGGTCCAGTCCCAGGAGCTCGAAAGGGCGTCGCTGGTCTCCGAGAACGCCTCCGCGTCCAACTATCTGCTCGTCCAGACCGCACACGTGCCGTCAGCCGAGGAGAAAGCCCAGCTGGAGGCTCTCGGAGTGCGGATCCACCAATACGTTCCGGAGAGCACCTACCTGTGCGGCTACCGGCCCTCCGACCTTGAGGCCGTGCGCGCACTGCCGTTCGTGGCCTGGGCGGACGTGTACCTCACGGGCTTCAAGGTGGCCCCGTCGCTGCGGTCGAGCCGGCTCCGGCCGTCGGTTGCCGTCCTGTCCGAGCCGCTGGAGGCGGCGGCGGGCCCCCGGACCCGCACGGTCGACGTCATCCTGCACGACGACGTCGACGCGCGTTCGGACGGCCTGCTGGATCGGATCGCCGCGGCCGCCGGAGTCGGCACGGCCGACATCCAGGCCAACCACCGCAAGGTGCGCATGACCGTCCAGGAGGCGAATCTGCCTGCCCTGGCCTCCCTCGACGAGGTACAGCAGCTCGAAGAGGTCCCCGAGATGACCCTGCACAACACGCTCGCCGGGGGGCTGATGCACGCCCGGGTGTCCCTCAACGGCACGAAGTTCCAGGGCGAGGGCCAGATCGTGGCCGTCGCCGACACCGGTTTCGACCTGGGCTCCACGACAGACGTGCACCAGGCCTTCACCGGCCGGGTCCAGAGCCTGACCGCCCTCGGCCGCACGCTCCCCGACCGGATGGACGACCCCGACGGCCACGGAACCCACGTGGCGGGCTCGGTCCTCGGCGACGGGGCATCGGCGACGATGGGTACCGTCACCGGTACGGCTCCCCAGGCCAAGCTGATCCTGCAGTCCCTCCTGGACGACTTCGGCGGGCTCCGCGGGATTCCGTTCGACCTGCGCGCCTTGTTCGAGCCGCCTTTCCAGGAGGGGGCGCGGATCCACACCAATTCCTGGGGCCCGACGGCCCCGAGCCTGCCGTACGACTCGATGGCATTCGAGGCCGACAAGATGGTGTGGGACCACAAGGACTTCGTCATCTGCATCGCGGCCGGCAACAGCGGTCACGACCGCGACCGGGACGGCCGGATCAACCAGGCGTCCGTCAGCGGGCATGCAGGGGCCAAGAACGTCATCACCGTCGGCGCCAGTGAAAGCAACCGCCCTGAAATCCCCCTCACCTACGGCCAGCTGAGGCCGACCTCCTTCCCCAGCCCTCCGATCCGCGACGACCGACAGGCGGACAACCCGGCCGGCATGGCGGCCTTCAGCAGCCGCGGCCCGTCCCAGGAAGGCCGTATCAAGCCCGACGTGGTCGGCCCCGGCACCTCGATCCTGTCCGCGCATTCGCGCGCGGCGGCTCCGGACGACACCTTCGGCGTCTCCTCGGACCCCGACTACTTCTTCGAGAGCGGCACCAGCATGGCCACGCCACTGGTCGCGGGCTGCGTGGCGGTGCTGCGCGAGACCCTCGTGAAGAACGGGACCCTCACGCCGAGCGCCGCGCTCCTGAAGGCCATGCTGATCAACGGCGCGGTGGACCTCCCCGGCCAGTACAACCCCAGCGAGGCGGGGGACTCCCCGAACAACAACTCCGGCTTCGGCCTCGTCAACCTCGAACGCTCCGTCGTGCTCC
Organism: Streptomyces sp. NPDC050448; assembly: GCF_040655295.1. NCBI lineage: Bacteria > Bacillati > Actinomycetota > Actinomycetes > Kitasatosporales > Streptomycetaceae > Streptomyces > Streptomyces sp. NPDC050448. Next base: position 414,837 of record NZ_JBFAJR010000002.1, read on the forward strand.
CGGGCAACGGCGACCGGGCGGGCTTCACCGACGAGGAGGAGCTGGAGCAGGGCGACGAACGCACGTTCCGCATCACGGTCCCCGAAGGCGACCGTCGCACCCTGAAGATCACCCTGGTCTGGACGGACCCGCCCGGTGCGGGCCTGCAGAACGACCTCGACCTGATCGTCCGAGCGGGCGGCCAGGAACGCCACGGCAACATGGGCACGGACCCCGGGTTCGACCGCGTCAACAACGTCGAACAGGTCCGCTGGAAGGACATCGCCGCCGGAGACGCCGAGATCGTCGTCCGCGCCCACCGGATCACCCAGTTCCCGCAGCCGTACGCCGTCGCCTGGCGCCTCTCCTGACGCTCATACGCGGCACTCACGCGCGGGCGGCACACCTGCGTCTGTGGCCCACCCGGCTTCCCGGATGGGCCACAGGTGTGCCGAAGCCGATCATCTGTCACCCGATCCGGGGGTTTGACCCCAGAAGTGCTACTCTCTGTAATCGGATCCGCTACTTTTGGTGATGTGCGCCGGATGGGGCAGGCCCGCGGCGCCTGAGCCGAAGGACCGGACCCATGCCCGCACAGCGACTCACCCTCGCCGCCGCAGCAGCAGCCACGGCCCTGGCCGCCCTCACCACCGCTGCGGCGGCCCCGCCCTCGCCTCCACCCTCCGACTACGTGGCCCTCGGCGACTCCTACAGCGCCGGCGCCTTCGTCCGCCCCTGGGCCGCCGATGACGGATGCGGCCGGTCCACCCTCAGCTACCCGCAGCAGACCGCCCGGCGCCTCAACGTACGTCTCACCGACGTCACTTGTTCCGGTGCCGAGGCCAGGGCCGGCGTCCTGGAGCCGCAGACCGAGCTGACCGGTCCCCCATCCGTCCCGCCCAAGAACGGCTGGGCCCCACGACCGGCCCAGATCAAGGCCGTTAACGCCGCCACCGACCTCGTCACCGTCGGCATCGGCGGCAACTCCGTCGGGTTCGTCGACATCGTCAAGAAGTGCATCGAACAGGGCATCGCGTCCTTCGGAACCGGCAGCCCCTGTTCCACCCACTACACCCGCGGCCCCGGCACCAGCTGGCTCGACGGCAGATTCACCGCCCTGGAAGCGGACTTCGCGACCACCCTCAAGGACATCCGGACCCGCGCGCCCCGCGCCAAGGTGGCCGTCATCGGCTACCCGGCCGTCGTCGCCGACCGCACCGGCTGCTCCTTCGGCTCCTGGCGCCAGCTCGGCACCGTCACCAAGGGCGACACGCCCTTCCTCGACACCCTCGAGCGGCGGGTCAACACCCTCCTGCGCACCCAGGCGCAACGCGCCGGCGCCGTCTACGTCGACACCTACACCTCCAGCACCGGCCACGGCGTCTGCGCCGCCGCGGACCAGCGGTGGACGTACGGGATCAAGGACGACCTCACCGGCTCCGGCACCCAGAGCGACCCGCCCTCCGGCCTGTGCCGCCTGATCCCCGGCGACGGGGACGCCTGCACCGTGCTCCACCCCAACCTCCGCGGCACCACCCATCAGGCCGACCTGGTCACCCAGGCCCTGGCCGGACTGGGGGCGACCAGGAGATGACCCTCACGAGGATCGACCGGACCGCCCGCCGACCGGCTTCCCGTAGCCGAGGGCGCCGGCCTGGGGAAGCGTCGCCCAGGTCCGGGTCCCGCCACCCGGCTCCCGGGACTCCCCGAAGCCCCAGGCCCCGTCGCACTCCCGGACCACGACGGCCATGAGCCGCAGTGCGGCCCGCCGCCGGGCCTCGCAGTGGGCGGCGAGTCGCGGGTGGGAGTGGGTCGCGTGCCCGTCGTAAACGGTGAGCCGCAGCGCGTCGTCGCGGTACCGCACGGAGAGGTAGAGGTTCTGTCCGGGATCCAAGTACCAGGCAGCGGCGAGCAGTTCGCCGGTGACCTGCTCGGCGGCGGCCTCGATCGCATCGAGCCGGTGCGCATGCAGGACGGACCGCACGGTGCGGCGCGCGATCTGCGCGCTGCACGCCTCCCCGGGCACGGTGAGACTGCACGTCAGCGCATCCGGCGCCGGCGGTTCGCCCCCACCGGCCGCGGGCCCCACCGGACAGACGTCGAACTGGCCCTGGACCGACTGGATGAAGGGATTGAGCATCGCGAACTCCCTGCCGTTGACAAGTGGCTCCGCCGTGGGCGTGGTGGCCTGTCGCCGAGGCATGCGCATGCCGCGGCGAAGCACTTCAACTCCCGTTGCGTGAGCGGTGCGTCACCCAATGTAGCGAGCAAGGTGGTCAATTGACCACTAGATCAAGGTGATTGACCCACCCCTGGCTGCGAGTAACTGCGACACGGCAGACTGCGTCCATGGCTGAACGGACCTTGCCGACCGAACGACAGAAGCGACTGGGAGCCGAGCTACGCAGATTGCGGCTGGCCGCTGACGTGTCCGCCGTATCCGCAGCAGGACTTCTCGGCGTCGACCGCTCCAAGATCTCCGCGATCGAGCAGGGCGTCCGCGCCATCAGCGAGGAGCGACTGCGGACGCTGGCCTGTCATTGCGACTGCGCGGACGAGCCGTACATCAGCGCACTCGTCTCCATGGCGCAGCCACGGGGTCGTGACTGGTGGGAGCGCTACCGGGGCTCCCTGTCGGCCGCGATGCTCGACATCGCCGAGATGGAAGCCCGCGCCACTCGCATGCGGTGCACCCACTCGGTCCATGTTCCCGGGCTGCTCCAGACCAGCGATCACGCGCTCGCCCTGTTCCGATTCGTCGTGCCCGCCCTCCCGGACCAGGAGGTCGCGTTGCGCCTGGCCCACCGACTGGAGCGCCAGCAGGTGCTGGAAAGCGAGTCGGCGCCCGAGTACGTTGCCGTCGTCCACGAGGCGGCGCTGCGCATGCGGTTCGGTGGGCGCAAGGTGGCGCGGGCACAGTTGGAACACCTGCTCCGCGCATCGGAACGGGACAACGTCGTCCTGCGCGTCCTGACCTTCGAGGCGGAGGGATTCCCGGGCGCCGGCCAGACGGTCAACTATCTGGAGGGGCCGGTGCCGCAACTCGATACCGTGCAGATCGACAGCGCACATGGCGCCGAATTCCTGCACACCGAGGCACAACTATCAAAATACCGCGCCCAGTTGGACTGGATGGAGCGGCTCAGCCTGCCGCCGAGCCCATCGCGGGACTTCATCCGCCAACTGGTTCGCGAACTCTAAGGGGACACGATGGCCGACATCTTCTGGGCGGACGCCTTCTGCGGCGAAGGCGCGAGTTGCTACCGGATCGGGGTGGACGGGGAGGGCGGGAGTTACATCGCCGTCGCCGGGCAGGAGGCGGCGTACCTCAGCGACACCGCGGACGCGCTCCGACAGCTGATCCGGGACATCAAGGCCGGCAAGGCCGACCACCTGCTGTAGGCGCGGGGGTCACGAGGACCTGATGAACGCGGTGAGGCCGTCCGCGTAGCGCTCGGGGTGGGTGAGGTGGGGGACGTGGCCGTCCCCCACCAGCGTCCGGATCTGCGCATGGCCGAGCGCCGTGGCGAGCTTGCCGACGATCACCGGGAACCACGGCGGGCTCTCGCTGCCGAAGGTCAGCAGCGCGGGCCCCGTGTAGCCGGAGAGGCGGGCCAGGTCGAGGCGCGACCAGTCGGGGTCGGCCTGTTCGTCCGCGAACGTGGGGGCGTTGGCGGTGAACGTCTCGCGGAACCGCTCCGGCAGTTGCTCCCAGCCGCCCGGTCCGACGGCGACGTCGTCCACGAACCGCTGCGCGCCGACCCGGTGCTCGCCCGCGCGCAGGGCGTTGAGGACGCCGTCGATGGCGGCCTCCATGGCCTGCATCAGCCGACGGAGTTCCCTGTCCTCGTCGCCCACGATGCTCATGAGCGGGGGCTCGTGTGCGGTCAGGCTGCGCAGCAGCTCGGGGCGGCGGGAGGCGAGGCCGAGCGCGGTCGAGGCGCCGAAGGAGTTCCCGGCCACGTGGGCCGGGGCGCCGAGGGTCTCGATGAGCGCCTCGAGGTCGTCCTCGTCCTGCCGCCGGCTGCCCCGGCCCGGCGGGCGCTCGCTCCGGCTGTGGCCGCGCCGGTCGTAGACCAGCACCAGGAACGAGCGCGCGAGGTGGGGGACGACGCGCTGCCAGGTCTCGTGGTCCACCCACGAGCCGTGGACCAGCACCAGGGGTTCGCCCTCGCCCACGACCTCGTAGGAGAGGTCCACGCCGTTCACGCGAGCCCGCGCCATGCCGAGTCTCCTCACCGGGGGTTTCGAGCGCCCGCGCGGACACATACCGCGGGCCGGCGAACGGCACACCTGCGGATCAGGTGAGGCGGCGGTCCTCGGCGTTGATCGGGACGTCGTTGATGCTGGCCTCGCGGCGGCGCATCAGCCCGTCGCCGTCGAACTCCCACTGCTCGTTTCCGTGGCTGCGCCACCACTGGCCGGCGGTGTCGTGCCACTCGTACTCGAAGCGGACGGAGATGCGGTTGCCGGTGTACGCCCACAGCTCCTTGCGGAGCCGGTATTCGAGCTCGCGCTCCCACTTCCCGGCGAGGAACTCCCGGATCTCGGCGCGGCCGGTGAGGAAGCGGTCGCGGTTCCGCCAGACCGAGTCCTCGGCGTAGGCGAGCGCGACGCGCTCGGGGTCGCGGCTGTTCCAGGCGTCCTCGGCGGACTGGACCTTGGCCCGGGCGGATTCCTCGGTGAAGGGCGGCACGGGCGGGCGTACGGCGGGGACGGTCATGGCGGTCACCTCGGTCTGGAGACATGGGAGAACGGTCGTTCTCGACCTTAGAGAACGGCCGTTCTCCGCGCAAGCGGTTCTGGGTTACGCTGCCGTCATGGACGACGAAGAGGCCCGTACCCGGCTGCTGGACGCGGCGGAGGCGCTGTTCTACGCCGAGGGCATCCAGGCCGTCGGCATGGACCGCATCCGCACGGAGTCGGGAGTGCCGCTCAAGCGGCTCTACAAGGTCTTCCCGGCCAAGGAGGCCCTGATCACGGCCTACCTCGAGCGCCGCGACCGGCGCTGGACGGCGGGCCTGCGCGGCGCGGTGGCGGATGCCGCCGATCCGGTCGAGGCCGTCTTCGACTGGCTGGCGCAGTGGTTCTCGGAGCCGGACTTCCGGGGCTGCGCGTTCCTGAACGCGTACGGGGAGCTGGGCACCGGCCCCGCCGGGGTGCTGGACGTCGTACGCCGCCACAAGGCGGAGCTGCGGGAACTGCTGGCGGAGCTGGCCGGCCCGGGGCGCGAGGACCTGGCGGACCAGTTGCTGATCCTGGTGGAGGGCGCGACCGTGGTGGCGGCCCTGGACCCCGGCCCGGAACCGGCGCACCGCGCCCGCGAGGCGGCGTCCGCCCTGCTCCGGGAGCCGCGCGGGGCCGGCTGCTAGACCCGCCTTGCCGGCGGCGGCGCGTGGGCGCCGGCCGTCGACGCGGCGGCTCGCCCGCTCGGGCCGGGTCCGGGCGTCGGGCGTCGGGCGTCGGGCCGGGAGCGGCAGGTCACGCCCGGACGGCAGCAGCCGCAGCCGCCCCTCGACCTCGCCGACCCCGCTCACGCGCACGGGTTCGGCCACCCGCGCACCGCGCCGAACGGCCGAACGGCCGGCGGCGCCGCGCTGGTCACCGCCGGGCTCATGCTGGGCATCTACACCGTGGTCGAGGTGGAGCGGTACGGCTGGACCTCAGCGCACACCCTCGGCGGCGGGGCGCTCACCCTGGCCCTGCTGGCCGCCTTCACCCTGCGCCAGGCCAAGGCCCGCACCCCGCTGATGCCGCTGCGGATCTTCCGCTCGCGCACCGTGGTCGGCGCGAACCTCGTCCAGATGCTGATGGTGGCCGCGCTGTTCTCGTTCCAGATCCTGTTCGCCCTCTACCTTCAGAAGGTCCTGGGCTACGGGGCCGCCGCCACGGGCCTGGCCATGCTCCCGGCCGCCGCCGTGGTCGGCGCGGTCTCCCTCGGCGTCTCGGCCCGGCTGAACGCCCGCTTCGGCGAGCGCGGGGTCCTGTTGGCCGGTCTCGCCCTGCTGGTCCTGGCGCTCGGCCTGCTGACCCGGCTGCCGGTGCACGCCGACCACGTCAGCGACCTGCTGCCGGTGATGCTGCTGGCCTCCGGCTTCGGCCTGCCCTGCCCGCCCTCACCACGCTGGGCATGTCCGGCGCCGGCGAACAGGACGCGGGACTCGCCTCCGGCCTGTTCAACACCACCCAGCAGATCGGAATGGCCCTCGGAGTCGCCGTCCTGTCCACCCTGGCGGCCTCGCGCACCGCAAGCCTGGAGTCCTCCGGCCACACCGCGGCCGCATCGCTGACCGGCGGCTACCACCTGGCCTTCGCGGTCGGCGCCGGCCTGCTGGTGACCGCAGCCGCCCTCGCGGCGACCCTCCTGCGGAGCCCGCGCCGCTGACGGCTCTCCGGGAGGGCCCGACCGACCGCCGGGCGGCGCTAGTTGCCGCCGGCGGCGGTGGTGCGGGGGAAGGTGATCTCGACGCGGCGGTTCTTCTTGCGGCCTTCCTCGGTGCTGTTGTCTGCGATCGGGTAGTCCTCGCTGTAGCCCCGGACGTCGTAGATGACGCCGGGGCTGGTGACGGTCTTGGCGAGCTCGGCCTGAACGGCGTCGGCGCGCTGCTTGGAGAGCTCCTGCCCGTGCTCATAGCTGCCCTGGTCGTCGGTGAACCCGAAAACGCGGATGCGGGTGGCCTTCTGGGTGTTGATCTCCTGCCCGATGGCCTGGATGCGGGCTGCGGCCTGGGCGTTGAAGACGGCACTGTTCTCGGGGAAGAGCACCTCGGACTGCAGGGCCATCATGACGGACTGGTTGGTCTCCTGCCGCCGCTGCTCACCGCCGAGGTCTTCGACGACCTCGGCGATGTCGAGCACCTTGATCGGAGCGAGGGTTCCCCCCTGGGGGATCTTCAGCCCGGGCGAGCTCGAGTCGATGGGCACGGGCGCGGAGGCCGAAGGTTCGGTGCCGGGGGGCACGGACGGCTTGACCCCATCGGCGTGGGCGCTCGTCGCGCCGATGAAGTGGGCCCCGGCGATGACGAGACCGACTACGGCTGTGGATGCGGACAGGTGGAGACGTTTATTCATGGGGTCACCCGGAGATTTTGATGCTGGCCGTAGCGAAGGTGGGAAGGCTGAAGTCGACTTCGGTCGTGCTGGTGGGTGGTGCGGGGAATTGAGCGAAGAACGGGATGGTGGCGCCGCCCTTCACCAGCGACACGCCTGTGGTGCAGAGGCACCTGCCATCCGTATCACGCAGGACGTAGTACCGCTTCTTCCCTGCCTTGTCGACCAACGTGGCACCAGCAACGGATTCTCCGCCCGTGGTGAGTTCATTGCCCCGCCAAGCTGAAGTACCCGTAAAGTCCTTGTCTCCCGAGTTCTTGATCTGCCCGCTGACAGTCAAAAAGCCGCCTGCATCGCGAGTCGCAGAGTTGATCGCCATGGTGATGCCGTTCTCTCCGTTCACGGTCGCGAGCACCTGCGTGGGCTCAGACGACTGTCCCGCACTGGGCGCAGGTACGGAGGCGCCGCCCTTGGGCGGTGCCGCGGACGAATTCCGAGGCTCGCTCGACTTCTTGTCGTCCCCACCTCCGCACCCCGTCAGCACGAGGGCCAAGACCGCCGCAACCGCTACGGCCGCTCCCCTGCGGACCTTCACCATGTGCTGCATGCTCATCTACGCCGTTTCCTTGTCTGTCGTTCACTGTCAGTCGACCAGTCGTACGCTGAAGAGAGCCCTCGCCAGCTGGGACAACGGACCTGGTTTCGCAAGATCCACCGTGAGCGCCTTCCCGCTGCACACAAAGCTGACGCTCCCCTCCCCAGGTGAGGATGGCGATGGGCTCGGCGTTGGTGCCGGTGTAGGCGTTGGGGCGGGGGTGGGAGCGGACCGAAGAGAACATCGCGGTTCGATCCGTGCCTTGGCCGTGGCCTTGGCCTGCATGTCCCCGCTCCCGGGGATGACCGAGTTCCCGACCGTTCCCTTCGTGGTCACAGCGACGGTGAATTCGGGGATGGCCGGTTCGCACTCCGCAGTTGCATCATTCAGGGCGGCGAAATCAATAGCCTTCCTACAGGCTCCCTCCCCCTTGAGGAGATCGCCGTTGACAACCTTCTCCCAGTCGGCAGGGTCGAGACTGAGCAGGTCGATGCCCACGAATACCTGGTCTCTGGCTTCGCGTGCGGCTGCCAGTGCTGCCGCGTCGGCAGCGCCCTGGGCGTTGCTACGGGTGGCGCCGGCCATTCCGACGACGAAGAACGCCAGCGCCGCGAAGAGCAGACCCGCCACCACCACGATGTAGATGGGGAAGGCCTGCCCTCGGTCACCAAGTCGGTCCGTGATCACTTGCCCGCGGTGATGGCACTGATCTGGTCCTTGATCTTGGTCGTGATGTTCTGACCGATGCCCGTGCCGACGATCGCGCCGATGATCACCACGACCACCAGGATGATCCCCAGGTATTCGAACGCCGTCTGGCCTCGATCCCTCGCGCCCTTGCCCGCGTACCGCTTCCGCATCCTCGCCAGGGTGTTCTGCAACATGGGGGTTCCCTCCCGGGCCGGTGCCGCTGTTGGTTTGCGGACCGTACGGGGAGTCACCGGTGATAACCAAGGGTCCCGGGGCCCAATTACGGACCCACTGCGCACTCCGTCTACCCATGGCCGGTCACCCCTGGACGGGCCGTTCCCAGCCAGCGCGCTATCGCCTCGCTGCGGCTCGTGCTCTGGAGCTTCGCGAAGATGCGGTTGATGTGGTTCTTGACCGTCTTCTCGCTGATGAAGCAGGTGGCCGCGATCTGCTGGTTGCTCATCCCGGACGCGATCAGATCCATGATCTCCACCTCCCGGGAACTCAGCCCGAAGACAACAGAGTTGTGCATCCGCTCCGAAGACTGTGCCACAGTTCGTTGCGGTTGCGAAGAGGACCGGAGTTCCGCGAGGAGTGCGCTCGCCGCCGTCGTCGTGAAGTGGGCCCGGCCCTCGCGGACGTCGCGGACCGCCCGGACCAGGTCCTCGGGCGTGAATTCGCCGTGCACGAGGTAGCCGCCCGCGCCCAGAAGGAGGGCTTCCCGGACAATCTCCGATTCCTGGCTGTACGTCAGCATCAGTACGGGCGCCAGCCGTACGAGGTGCGGCAGCGCCGAGATGCCGTCCACGCCCGGCATGCGGACGTCCAGCAGGATCACGTCCGGGGTGTGGCGGCGGGTCAGGCTGAGGGCTTCGCGGCCGTCGGACGCCTGGGCGGTGACCTCGATGTCGCCCGTGGTGGCCAGCAGCGCGGCCAGGCCCGCCCGTACCACCGGGTTGTCGTCGGCGATGAGCACGCGGAGCGGCGTCACGGGCTCCCCTCCGGGGTCAGGGCCGCGAGCGGGAGGTCCAGGCGGACGAGGGTGCCGGGGCCGGACGGCCGGGCTCCGATGCAGAGGCGGGCGCCGATCGCCGCCGCGCGTTCCGTCATGCCGAGGAGCCCGAAGCGGCCCCTGCGGCGCAGGGCGTCCGGCGGGAGGCCGCAGCCGTCGTCCTCGACGGTGAGGGTGAGGTCGGTGGCGTCCGCGGCCGCCGAGACCGTGACGCGCGAGGCTCCCGCGTGGCGGCGGGCGTTCTCCAGGGCCTCCGAGGTGACCGCCAGGAGGTGGTGCGCCACCGGGGAGGGGAGGAGGGGGAGGACCCCCGAGGTACGGAGTTCCGCGTCCGCCGCGGCCGCGGTACGGCGGAGCTCGCCCAGCAGGGAGACCCCCGGCGCCTCCGCGTCGCGCCGCAGGTCCGTCAGCAGCGCGCGGGATTCCGCCGCCGCCCGGCGGGCCGCGCCGGAGAGGAGGTCGGTCTGGCGGCGCAGGGCCGCCGGGTCCGTGGTGCGGGAGAGGGCGTCCGCCGTCAGGGCCAGGCCGTGCAGGGTCTTCGACACCGAGTCGTGCATCTCGCGGGCCAGGTGGTCCCGTTCGGCGCGCACCGCCTCGGCCACCGCCAGCCGGGCCCGCGTCTCCGTCAGGGCCTGGCTCGCCGAGCCGAAGCGGAAGAGGAGGTCCCGGACCGAGGCGCCGGCCGCACCCGCCAGGAGGCAGAGCATGGGCATGGTCGGCCCGCCGGCCACGGCCGCCACCAGGGCCGCCGCCAGGGCCGCGTAGACCGCCGAGCCGCGCCACCCGTGGACCAGCCCGGCCAGCAGCGGTGTGCAGAGCACGGCGAAGCCGAGGGGCGAGTCCGGCGTCGCCACCACCAGCAGGAGCCCGCAGAACGCCGCGTCCGGGGCCAGCAGCCAACGCTGGCGCAGCAGCAGCGGCCCGAAGCGCTGCCAGTCGCGGAAGAGCACGTACGAGAGCATGAAGGTGAGCAGGATCGCGCCGCCCACGAGGTACGTCGGCCCGCCCCGGGCCGTACGCCCCAGTGCCAGCGGCGCGCCCAGGCCGATCATCACCATCCGGAACGCGAAGACCCGGCGGCACAGGGCCTGGAGGGCATTGGCCTGGAGGGTGAGGGACGGCCCGCCCTGTCGCTGGACCGCCCCTCCTCGCGCGGCCAGGGGGACGTGGAGGACCGCCATGGCTCACCCGCCTCCGAGCATCGCGCCGAAGTCGACGTTCGCGCCGTACACGAAGCCGCAGACCAGCAGGATCAGCGTGCCCGGCAGCATGAACATCGTCACGGCGAACGTGGCCTTCGGGACGGCCCGGGCAGCCCGGCGGCGGGCGTTCTGGGCGTCCGTACGGCGCATGTCCTCGGCGATCGCGATCAGCGTCTCGACGATCGGCGAGCCCAGCTCCTCGCCCTGCTGGAGCGCGGTCACGAACTGCGCCACCTGCTCGGAGTCGTTGCGCCCCCGCAGCTCGTCGAAGGCCTGGCGGCGGCTGACGCCCATGTCCATCTGCTGCAAGGTGATGCGGATCTCGTCCGACCAGGGGCCCTCGTACTTGGCGGCCACCCGCTCCAGCGCCTGCCGGAAGCCGAGCCCCGCGCTCACCACGACCGCCAGCACGTCCAGGAAGTCCGGCAGCGTCCGCTCGATGTGGTCGCGGCGGACCCTGATCGCCGACCAGAGGCCGACCTCGATCCAGAACAGGCCGAAGGCGACCATCAGCAGGGCGGGTACGAGCTGGCCGTTGATGAGCATCGAGAAGGCGCCGAGCGCGCCCAGGAACCCGTACACCGCACGGCGTGCCGCGTACCGGTCGATGGTCAGCCCGGCCGGGTTGCCCGCCATGTCGATCTGGCGGCGCTTGCGGGCGACCCGGTTCGGGCCCATCAGGCGCAGCACGAGCGGCGCCCAGCGGATGCCCAGCCGGTCGACGGCCGAGCCGACGGCCGTCGTACGGGTCGCGCCGACCTCCAGGGCGAGCGCCAGGTCGCTCGGCAGCCTGGTCTCGGCGCGGTAGAGGCGGATGCCGTGGAAGACGCCGAAGGCCGACACCCCCAGCAGCAGGGCCAGCAGCAGAGCCGTCATGTCCGTCGCCCCCTCAGACGTCGATCTTCGAGAGGCGGCGGATCAGGACGAAGCCGAGCGTGAAGAGCCCGATCGCCACCAGCACCGCCGTCTGGCCGATGAACGCGCCGGTCATCCGGTCCAGCGCGCCCGGCATCATCACGTTCACCAGCAGCAGCGAGCCGAGTCCGATCGCCGGCACCAGATAGGCCGTCACGGTCACCTGGGACAGCTGGGTGCGGATCTCGCGCCGCGTCTCCTTGCGCTGCTCCAGCGTGACGGTGAGGTTGCGCAGGCTGCCGACGATCGCGCCGCCCGCCCGCGCGGACAGGACGAGGGTGGAGACGAGCACGACCAGTTCCCGGGAGGGAAGCCGCTGCGCGATCTCGCCGAGCGAGTCCTCGATGGAGTGGCCGACGGCGAGGCGGTCGGCGACGCGCGCGAGCTCCTCGCCGGCCGGGGCCTCGAGCTCCTCGGCCGCTATGGCGATGGCCGTACGCAGCGCCAGCCCGGCCTGGGTGGCATTGGCGAGGATGCGGGCTAGCTCGGGGAGCTGGTTGATGAACCGTTCGGTACGGCGTGCCCGCTGCCAGTTGAGGAAGGCGTTCGCCGCCCACAGGCCGATCAGGCCGGCCACCGGGCCGAAGAACGGGGCCAGGAAGCTCGCCGCGACGAGCCATACGCCGGCGACGGACATCAGCATGTAGACGAAGAACTCGCCGGGGGTGAGGTCCAGGCCGGTCACGGCCAGCTTCACCTCGATCCGCTTGCCGAGCGCGGTCTTGCGCAGGCGCCGGTCCACGCCGGGGAAGCGGCGCCTGCGGCCCGCCGGCTCCGGTGCGCCGTCCGTGGCGAGGCGTTCGATGAGGGCGGCGCGCTGGGCGCGGCCGGCGGCGTAGGCGTGGACGCCCGCGACCACGAGGACGCAGGCCAGCAGCGTGGCGCCGAGGGTGAGGAGGATCAGTGGGTTCACAGGGCTGTCCGGGAGATGCGGGTGGCGAGCTGGTCGTCGGACACGGCGACCCCGAAGGCCTGCGGGATCGGCTGGTTGTTCATGTAGAGGCGGTCCGCGATCCGGCGCGGCAGCGGGTAGTACTCGAAGTAGCCGTGGACGCGGCCGTCGGCGCCCATCGGCTGGGCGGCGAACCGGCAGACGGTGGTGATGCGGAAGGGCTCGCGGCCGTGCGAGTCGAGGATGGAGATCTCCGTGACGCGGCGCGAGCCGTCGCCGAAGCGGGTCAGCTGGACGACCACGTTCACCGCGCTGTTGATCTGGTCCTGGAGGGCCTCGAAGGGGACTTCCACCTCGGACATCGAGGCGAGGGTCTGGAGGCGCATCAGGGCGTCCTCGGCGCTGTTCGCGTGGACGGTGGCCAGGGAGCCGTCGTGGCCGGTCGACATCGCCTGGAGCATGTCGAGGGTCTCGCCGCCACGGACCTCGCCGACGATGATGCGGTCGGGGCGCATGCGCAGGGAGTTGCGTACGAGGTCGCGGATGGTGATCCGGCCCTTGCCCTCCACGTTCGCCGGGCGGGACTCGAGGCGGATGACGTGCGCCTGCTGGAGCTGGAGCTCCGCCGAGTCCTCGATGGTGATGATCCGCTCGCCCTCCGGGATCAGGCCGGAGAGGGCGTTGAGGAGCGTGGTCTTCCCGGTGCCGGTGGCCCCCGACACGATGACGTTCATCTTCGCCTGGACCAGACCGGACAGCAGCAGGAGCATCTGTTCGTCCAGCGAGCCGAGGCCGATCATCTCGTGCAGGGTGAACGCGCGCGGGAAGCGGCGGATCGTGAGGGTGGCCCCGGTCAGGGACAGCGGCGGGATGATCACGTTGACGCGCTCGCCGCTGGGGAGGCGGGCGTCGACCATCGGATTGGCCTCGTCCACACGGCGGTTGACGGTGGAGACGATGCGCTCGATGGTCTGCATCAGCTGGTCGTGCGAGGCGAAGCGCAGGGGGAGTTGCTCCACCCGGCCGGCGCGCTCGACGAAGATCTGGTCCGGGCCGTTGACCATGATCTCGGAGATCGAGGGGTCTTCGAGGAGCGGTTCGAGCACACCGAGGCCGAGCGCCTCGTCCACGACCCGGCGGATCAGCTGCGCCCGCTCGACGGTGGAGAGCACCGGCCCCTCGCGGCTGATGATGTGGCCGAGTACGCGCTCGAGCCGGGCCCGGCGCTCGGCGGGCGCGAGCGCCGACATCTCGGCGAGGTCGATCTCCTCCAGCAGCTTCGCCCGGTACGCGGAGACCAGCCGGCCGTCCTCGCGGGGGCTGTGCCGGTCGTCGGGGGTGCTGACCCGGGAACGCAAACTCATGGTCCGGTCACCTTCGGGTCGTCGTTGGGCATGATCGCCGTGGCCTTGGCCGGGTCGATGGAGAGGCCGGGCACGATGGACTTGATCGGGATCGTGACCCTCGCGGTGACCGCGTCGGGGCCCGAGGCCACGTCGACCGTCGCGTCGAGGCCGGAGCTGATGGCCGCCGCGCCCGCCGCCGACCCGGCGCCCGGCTTGCGGGCCTCCACGCGTGCGGCGGTGCGGGCAGCGGTCTCGGCCTGCTGGTGGACGTAGCCGACCCAGCCGAGCTGGATCCCGCACAGCGCGACGAACAGCAGAATGGGAATGAACCCGATGTACTCCAGGGCCACTTGGCCCTGGTCCTTGTTCGCGGAGCGCCAATTCCGGTGCCGGTTCATGTCACTCCTTCTCCTTCTCGTTCGACGAGCCGCCCACACCCGTGATGGGGGTACCGATGTCCAGGCCCGGGAAGAAGACCGGGAGGTTGAGCTCCACGGTCGCCTTGTAGACGTCGCCCGACGGATCGCATCTCACGCGCATGGTCCAGGCGCCCCCGACGTGCCGACGCGCAGCGGCATCGCACGCCCCGCCACCGTGCACCGCCCCCGCCCGCGCCGCCTCGTCCGCCGCGTTGCCCGCCAGGGAGAACGCGTACCCGATCAGGACGCACTCCCACACCGCCGCCACGAGCAGCAGGATCAGCGGCACCATGCCGACGAACTCGATCGCCACCTGCCCGCGATCGCCCCGGGCGGCACCGGCGCGGACGGGTCTGCGCGCGGGCACGCGTCAGCCCTCCCGGCCGCGGCGCAGCCAGGGGCCCGCCGCGCCCCGGTCGCCGCCCCGCAGGCGTGCCACCGGGCCGGAGGGCCGTACCGCCAGGGCCGCGCCCGGTGTCCCCGCGGGCGCGTCCTGCGGCTCTGCCGAGGCCGGGGGTGTCAGCAGGCCCAGTTCTCCCGCCAGGGTCCACAGGGCCTGCTTCACGCTGGAGCGGTTGTCGAGGTCCTGCACCCGTCCCGCGTCCACGACGGCCTGGAGCTCCTTGAAGGCCGCCGGCACCGGGGTCCGGGTGGCCCGGGTCTTCGTGATCTTCTCGATCAGCGAGGGCTGGATCTCCGTGTGCTTGCTCCAGCGGTTGACCACCATCGCGGTGTCCTCCGCCTTGCGGACCTGGAGCCGCTCCCACATCCGGACCAGCCGCTTCGCCGCCCGTACGGAGACCACGTCCGGGGTGGTGACCAGGACGGCCACGTCGGCCATCTCCACCGCGGCCGCGTTGGCGCCCGTCACCTGGGTGCCGCAGTCGATGACGACCAGCTCGTACCGGCTGCGCAGGGCGCCGACGATGTGCCGGGCGGCCCGTTCGTCGACCTCCTCGCCCCGCTCGCCGTCCGCCGGGGCCAGCAGCAGTGCCAGCCCGGTCCGGTCGTCGTACACCGCGTCCTGGAGCACCCGCGGCGAGATGTCCTGGATCCCGGCGAGGTCGGCGATGGAGCGCCGGAACTGCACGTCGAGGTACGAGCCGACGTCGCCGGCCTGGAGGTCCATGTCGACCAGGGCCGTACGCCGCCCCGAGGCGGCCGCGGCCAGCGCGAACTGCACGGCGGTGAAGGTGGTGCCGACGCCGCCCTTGGCTCCGGTGACGGTGACCACCTTGCCGCCGGGGCCGGTGAACACGTCGGCTCCCCGGCCCAGGTGGCGGCGTACGCCCACGGACCACTGGGCGGCGGACTGGACGCGGGCGGCGAGTTCCTCGTACGCGAGCGGCAGCCCGATCAGACCCCGCGCGCCCGAGTCCATGGCGGCGGAGAACAGCGCCGGGCCCGCGTCCGAGGACACCAGCACCACACCCACCGCCGGGAAGCGGAGCGCGACCTCGCGGATGAGGTCGAGCGCGGGCACCGGGCCGATCCGCTCGTGGACGAGGACCACCTCGGGCAGTTCGTCGATGGACTCGGCGGCCAGCCGCCCCAGGGTGTCCAGCAGTGCGGTGGAGTCGGGGACCGGGGCGCCCGGCTCGGCGGCCGGGAGCTGGCTGAGGAGGGTGGAGATGGCGCGGGCGGCGTCCGGGTCGCCGGCCGCGGGGAGGATTCGGGTGGTCATCCGGGCCTCACTTGTCCCCGTCGAGGGTGTACGTGCGGTCGCCCGCGCCGGGCGCGGAGTCGGTGCCGGGGGCCACCAGGGCCAGGCGTACGTGCTCCGCGAAGGACTCGGCGTACGCGACGCGCTGGGTGTCCTTGGTGTTCAGGGCGAAGGTGATCGGGACCGCCTCGGCGGGGCCCTTCTTGTCGCTGTCCTTGTCGAGGGCGGTGAGCTTGCCGACGTTCAGGACGCGGGCGTTGGCCACGATGATCACCGACCGCGAGGGCTCAGTGTCCTTCGCGCCCTTGAAGGTGGCGATGATGTTGACCTTGGCCCCGGAGTAGATCTTGCCGGCCACGCCGGTCGCCGCGTCGATCATGATGGCGATCTCCTGTTCCCCGGGCTGGAGCTGCGGCTTGTCGACGAACATGTCCGCCTGGAGCAGCGAGCCCTTGCGCAGGGTGGTGAGCGCGATCTTGTCCTTGAGCTGCCCGAGGTCGGTGACGGCGGTGTCGGACAGCCAGCGCTTGGGAATGGAGACTTCCTCGAACTGGCCCGCCGACAGCGGGCTGTACGGCGCGATGTCGCCCTTGGCGCGGTAGGCGACGACCTCGGCCCCGACCTTGGAATTGACGTCGCCGATCACCACGAGGACCCCGCCGAACGCCGCGAGGGCGCACAGGACCGACAGGATCAGCAGGATGACGCCGCGGCGCTGGCGTGAGTTCATGGACCGTACTACCTCGCCGTTCTTCGTTCGTTCGGGCCGGTCAGTGTCTTGGTCCGGGGGAACCCGCGGAGGCGGAGCCGGCGAACGGGGATGCCGTCCGGCCGCCCCCGTCCTCGGCCGGCGGCGGTGCGGCCAGCGGTGCGGCGCAGAAGCCGCAGCGGTCGCCGATGAGCTCGAGGCCGCACCAGTGGCACTGCTCGCGCCGGACGGAGGCGACCAGCTGGTAGAGCACGGACAGGTCCGGGATGG
This sequence comes from Streptomyces sp. NPDC050448, assembly GCF_040655295.1. Lineage (NCBI taxonomy): Bacteria > Bacillati > Actinomycetota > Actinomycetes > Kitasatosporales > Streptomycetaceae > Streptomyces > Streptomyces sp. NPDC050448. Next base: position 431,579 of record NZ_JBFAJR010000002.1, read on the forward strand.
CGGCGGCGAATTCCACGAGCTTCGCCGTGGCCCACCAGGCGGGCGAGTCGGCCGGGAGCGGGTTCTCCATCACGCCCTGGACCCGCCAGGCGGGGGCGAGTTCGGCCGCCACCCAGTCGGAGGCGAGCTGGCCGCGGGCGAAGGTGAGGTGGGTGGCGAACTCGGGGCCGGGCGGCAGCGCGGCGCCCCCGCCGCGCCCGCCCCCGCCGCGCCCTCCGTGGGCCCCGCCGCCGGAGCCGCCCAGCTTGGCCAGGTGCGGGGTCGGGTGGGCCAGTACGGCGAACTGCGCGGTCGGCGACCACGAGCGCGCGTGGGCCTTGAGGCCGACGGCGACCCGGTCCAGTTTGGCGACGGAGCCCAGCAGCGCTCCCGCGTAGATGTAGTGGGACAGCAGCCGGGCCGCGGAGGCGATGACCCCGGGGCTGAAGTCGCAGACGCTGAGCTGGCGCAGCTGACGTACCAGCAGGGCCGTGGCCAGCGGGGGCAGATCGATGTCGAGGAGCGCGATCCGGTCGGTTTCGAGGATGGACCGCACCGTGTGCAGCCGCTGGACGGTCGCCGTCGGCAGCCAGGGCGGTACGACGGCCACGAGATGGCCGTGGCGCTCCAGCAGGGCGCTCGTCTCGGCGAGCGCGCCCGCCAGGTCGAGCTGTCCCGGCGGGTGCAGCACGACGGCCGGCGGCGTGTGCCGGTCAGGGGCCGGCAGCACCAGATCGGCGCTGGTGACGGCAATGGCGGTCGGCACGCGAATCCCCCTGTTCACCCCGTACGCCCCATACGTCGGCACCGCCGCCACGTCCGCGCACCCCTGCGCGACCGCAAACGATCGGTGCCCTTCCCCCTTGCCCCAGCACCATATCCGCGTCGTCCCTGGCAGGGCAGGGCCTTGGGAATTCCCGTGCTGCGAGCGCCTGTCACAGGTGGCGGGAAACCCGGACAACCGGGATCGGAGGCCCGATCGATTCAAGCCACATTGCAAAGAGCCTTGACACGGAGATTGGTCTGGACCAACTTGGGGCCACCACGGCAACGTGTCCATCGGGGTTCCCCCACGTACGCCCCGAGGCGTTTCTCCACCTGTCCCACCACCCCCTTCACATCCCCTTCTCCCCCCACGGAGACCACGTGAACCGCATACGCCCGCTCGCCCTCCTGGGCGCCGCCGCCCTCGCCGCAGGCGGCCTGACCGCCCTCACCACCGGCACCGCGCAGGCCGCCGACGTCAACGTCGCCCGCAACGGAGGCTTCGAGTCCGGTCTCGCCGGCTGGACTTGCACCTCCGGGGGCGGCGCCGTCGTCCCCTCGCCCGTGTACGCCGGGTCCGGCGCCCTCAAGGGCACACCGGCGGGCCAGGACGACGCGCAGTGCAGTCAGACCGTCACGGTCAAGCCGAACTCGACGTACACGCTCAGCGAGCAGGTGCAGGGCTCGTACGTGTACCTCGGTGCGACCGGGACCGGCACGCAGGACGTGTCCACCTGGACCCCCGGCTCGGGCGGCGGCTGGCAGAAGCTGTCGGCCACCTTCACCACGGGCCCGAACACCACCCAGGTCACCGTGTGGACGCACGGCTGGTACGGACAGCCCGCCTACGTCGTCGACGACTTCGGCGTCTTCGGCCCGGACGGGGGCGGCGGCACCGACCCCGGCCCCTCCGTCCCCGGCGCCCCGGCCGGTACCGCCGTTTCCGGCCAGAGCGCGAACGGGCTCACCCTTTCGTGGAACGCAGTCGGCGGGGCCACCGGCTACCACGTCTACCAGGACGGCGTCCGCGTCCGAACCGCGTCCGGCTCCCCCGCGCAGATCACCGGGCTGGCCGCCGCCACCTCGTACTCCTTCCAGGTGAGCGCGTACAACGCGGCGGGCGAGGGCCCGAAGTCGGCGGCGGTGACCGGCACGACGGCCGGCGGCGGGAACCCGGACCCGAACCCCTCGGTCCCCCGGCACGCACTGACCGGCTACTGGCAGAACTTCAACAACGGCGCGGCCGTCCAGAAGATCTCCGACGTGTCGCCCCAGTACGACATCATCGCGGTCTCCTTCGCCGACGCCACGACCACGCCCGGGGCCATCGCCTTCACCCTCGACTCGGCCGGCCTCGGCGGCTACACGGCCGCGCAGTTCAAGGCGGACATCGCCGCGAAGAAGGCGGCCGGCACGTCGGTCATCCTCTCCATCGGCGGCGAGAAGGGCACCATCTCGGTCAACGACCCGGCCTCCGCGAACAACCTGGCGAATTCGGCGTACGCGCTGATGCAGGAGTACGGCTTCAGCGGGATCGACATCGACCTGGAGAACGGCCTCAACCCGACATACATGACGCAGGCGCTGCGCTCACTGTCCGCCAAGGCGGGTTCCTCGCTCGTCATCACGATGGCCCCGCAGACCATCGACATGCAGTCGACGGCGGGCGGCTACTTCAAGACGGCGCTGAACATCAAGGACATCCTCACCGTCGTCAACATGCAGTACTACAACAGCGGCTCGATGAACGGCTGCGACGGCAAGGTCTACTCGCAGGGCTCGGTGGACTTCCTCACCGCGCTGGCCTGCATCCAGCTGGAGGGCGGCCTCGACCCGTCGCAGGTGGGCATCGGCGTCCCGGCCTCGCCGAGCGGCGCGGGCAGCGGCTACGTCTCCCCGACCGTCGTGAACAACGCCCTGGACTGTCTGGCCAGGGGCGCGAACTGCGGATCCTTCAAGCCCTCGAGGACCTACCCGGGGCTGCGCGGTGCGATGACCTGGTCGACCAACTGGGACGCCACGGCGGGTGGCGCTTGGTCCAACGCGGTGGGTCCGAAGGTTCACAGCCTGCCCTAGGCGGTACGTGTGGGGGTGGCCGTCCCGGCGTTTTGGCCGAATTGCAATTCTTGACCGGGACATGCCACAAGAGCACGCTGTGCGCGTCCGCACGGCTACCCCCACACTCCCACCGAGGAGAACGCATGCGGCTCCACACACGACGCAGGGCCGCCGTCACGGCGGCCCTGCTCGCTCTCGCGCTCGGCGCACCCGCCTACGGCATGAGCGCGACGGCGGCCCCACCGCCCGCCCCGTCGACCGCCACCCAGGACGAGGCCATCGTCCAGTACGAGATCAAGGGCCCGTCCACGGCGGCCGAGCGGACGGCCCTGCTCCGTACGGGGGTCTCGATCGACGAGGTCGACGCCCGCTCGGTCGTCGTCAGCGCCGACCCCATGCAGGCCAAGGCCCTGCGGGCGCTCGGGTACAAGCTGACCGCGCTGCCCGGGCCGCCGGACCGCTCCGAACGGGGCGTCGCGGCGAGCCCGATGGACTTCCCGTCCAAGGACTCGATGTACCACAACTACGCCGAGGCGACCGCGGAGATCGACCAGCGCATCGCGCAGTACCCCTCGATCATGAGCAAGAAGGTGATCGGAAAGTCGTTCCAGGGCCGGGACATCGTCGCCATCAAGATCAGCGACAACGTAGCGACCGACGAGAACGAGCCCGAGGTGCTCTTCACGCACCACCAGCACGCGCGCGAGCACCTGACCGTCGAGATGGCTCTCTACCTGCTCAAGGAGTTCGGCTCCAAGTACGGCACCGACCCGCGGATCACCAACATGGTCAACAGCCGCGAGATCTGGATCGTGCCGGACGTCAACCCGGACGGCGGCGAGTACGACATCGCGACCGGCTCCTACCGCTCCTGGCGCAAGAACCGCCAGCCGAACTCCGGCTCCTCGTACGTCGGCACCGACGAGAACCGGAACTGGGACTACAAGTGGGGCTGCTGCGGCGGCTCGAGCAGCAGCAAGAGCTCCGAGACCTACCGCGGCGCGGCCGGCGAGTCGGCCCCCGAGGTGAAGGTGGTCGCGGACTTCGTCCGCAGCCGCGTGGTCGGCGGCAAGCAGCAGATCACCGCCGCCATCGACTTCCACACGTACAGCGAGCTGGTGCTGTGGCCGTTCGGCTGGACGTACGACGACACTGCGCCGGGCATGACCGCCGACGACCTCGCCGTGTACAAGACCATCGGCACGAGCATGGCCACCAGCAACGGCTACACCCCGGAGCAGTCGAGCGACCTTTACATCACGGACGGGACGATCGACGACTGGCTGTGGGGCAACCAGAAGATCTTCGCCTACACCTTCGAGATGTACCCGTCCGACACCGGCGGCGGGGGCGGCTTCTACCCGCCGGACGAGGTGATCGACCGCGAGACGGCACGCAACCGCGACGCCGTCCTGCAACTGCTGGAGAACGCGGACTGCATGTACCGCTCGATCGGCAAGCAGTCGCAGTACTGCGTCTGACGGCCGGCCGGTCCCGGGGCGCCCTACCGCCAGGGGGGCGCCCTTTCGGCAATGTTCCCTTGCGCACGCCGTGCGAGAACTTCGCGGGCGGGGTGGTGTGGGTGCCGGGCGTGATGGCGGTCTTCTCGGTCACGGGGTGTCGTCCTTCTGCGGGGAGCCGGAGTACTCCCGGCTGACGGTGTCGGCGGTGCGCAGGACCAGGGGCAGCAGTTCGAGCAGCCCCTCGGCGGTGACGACCACGCTGGGCGCGGAGACGGACAGCGCGGCGACGACCCGCCCGTCCGGCCCGTGCACGGGCGCGCCGACGCAGTTGACCGACTCCTCGTGCCCGCCCAGGTCGGTGGCCCAGCCCTGTTCCCGTACGAGGGCCAGCTCGCGCAGGAAGGCCTGTGCGTCGGGGGTGGAGCGGGCGGTGTAGCGGGGGTAGTCGATGCGCTCGGCGAGGCTGCGGCGCTCCGTCTCGGGGAGGTCGGCGAGCAGCAGCTTCGCGACGGCGGCGACGGTGAGCGGCACGGGCTTGCCGATGCGGGAGTACATCCGGACGGGGTGGCGGCTCTCGACCTTGTCGATGTAGACGACCTCGTCGTCCTGGTGGAGCGCGAGGTGCACGGTGTGCCCGGTGAGCCTGCCCAGCTCGACGAGGTGGGGGTGGGCGACGGCGCGGACGTCCACGTTCTCGAGGGCCTGCGCGGCGAGCGCGAAGAGCTGCGCCCCCAGCCGGTAGCAGCCGTCCGGCTGCCGGTAGACGAATCCGTGCTCGTGCAGGGTGCGCAGCAGCCGCAGGGCCGTGCTCTTGTGCACGCCGAGCTCCTCGGCCACCTCGCCGAGGCCCGCCGGGCCCTTCGCCAGCAGCGGCATGATCCGGAGAGCCCGCTCCACCGACTGGCTCACGCCATGTCCCTTCGTCCCGCCCGCTGCCGCTGCGCGGGACGGCGTTGACCCATCGTCATCGAGGATGCTAGACAGCAAGCGCCAGATACCGCAACGGCCGTTGCAGTGAATGCAACGCGAGGAGGATTCCGCATGGGCAGCGACGCAGTACGACGGCTCGCCGACGAACCGGTCGACCACCGCTTCAAGGGGCTGCCCCCCGACGCCGAACGGGCCTCCCTCACCGTCGGGCAGCTCGCCGCCGAGAAGCGGGACCTCTACACCGGCGGGTTCACCACCCCCGTCCTCACGCTCGACGCCGATGCGCTGGAGCACAACCTCACCGCCCTCGGTGCGTACGCCGCCCGCCACGGCCTCGCCTTCGCCCCGCACGGCAAGACCTGCATGGCGCCGCAGCTGTTCCAGCGCCAGCTCGAACACGGCGCCTGGGGCATCACCGCCGCGGTCCCCCACCAGGCCCGCGTCTACCGCGCCTTCGGCATCCAGCGGATCTTCCTGGCCAACGAGCTCGTCGATCCGGCCGCCCTGCGCTGGGTCGCCGCCGAGCTCGCCGCCGACCCCGGCTTCCGCTTCGTCTGCTACGTCGACTCCGTACGCGGCGTCCGGCTCATGGACCGGGCGCTGCAGGGGCAGCCCCAGGTCGTCGACGTCGTCATCGAGCTCGGCGCGGGCGAGGGCGCCCGTACCGGTGCGCGGACCGACGAGGACTGCCGGGCCGTCGCCGACGCCGTGGCCGAGGCCGCCTCCCTGCGCCTCGTCGGCATCGCCGGGTACGAGGCCGAGGTCCCCGGCGCCGACCCGGACTCCGTCCACGCGTACCTGCGCCGGATGACCGCCCTCGCCGTCGAGTTCGACCGGGACGGGCGGTTCGCCCCCGAGCTCGAGGAGATCGTCGTCAGCGCCGGCGGCTCCGCCTGGTTCGACGCCGTCGCCGACGTGTTCGCCGAGCTCCCGGAGCTGTCCCGACCCACGCTGCGGCTGCTGCGCTCCGGCGCGTACGTCTCCCACGACCACGGCTGGTACACCCGGCTCACCCCCTTCAACCGCGTCCCGGAGGAGGGCGGACTGCGCCCCGCCTTCCGGCTCTGGACCCAGGTCGTCTCCCGCCCCTCCCCCACGCAGGCGTTCGTCAATGCGGGCAAGCGCGACGTCGCCTACGACCTGGGGCTGCCGGAGGCCGAGCTGGTCCGCGACGCCCTCACCGGCGAGGAGCGCCCGGCCACCGGCATCAGCGTGGTCAAACTGTCGGACCAGCACGCCTGGCTGGAGACCGGCTCCGCCGACGACGTGAACGTCGGCGACTGGGTGGCGCTGGGCATGTCCCACCCCTGCACGATCTTCGAGAAGTGGCCGCTGATCCCGGTCGTCGAGGCCGACGGCACGGTCACCGACTACGTCCGGACCTTCTTCTAGCCGCGCCGGTGGACCTGGTGGTCCGCGGGGCCCGCGTCGTCGACGGCACGGGCGGGCCCTCGTACACCGCGGACGTGGGCGTCCACGAGGGCCGCCCGCCGAGCTCGACCGGATGCGCACGCTCGTCGCCGAGGGCCTCGCGCAGGGCGCGGTCGGCATGTCCTCCGGGCTCACCCACACCCCCGGCATGTACGCGTCCGGCGCCGAACTGACCGAGCTGTGCCGGGTGGTGGATGCGTACGGCGGGTACTACTGCCCGCACCACCGCTCGTACGGGCACGGCGCGCTCGACGCGTACGCCGAGATGGTCGGGCTGGCCCGGGAGGCGGGCTGCGCGCTCCATCTCGCCCACGCCACCATGAACTTCGGCGAGAACGAGGGCCGGGCCCCCGTGCTGCCACGGTCGGTTCGTGATGCGGGACGGGCGCAGGACGGACGTCCTGGCCGGCCAGCCGGTCCGCAGGACGCCGCACCACGGCCGTTGGGGGCGCACTCCGTCCGCCTACGATGGGCGGCATGCTCGCCTTTGTCCCCGCCGTGCTGTTTTTCGCCCTCTTCTGCGTGAGTGTGCGGGAGGACCGCAGGCGCTTCCGGAACGCCGTCCTCCTGGGCCTCACCTTGATATGCGGGTCGATCGGCCTGCTGTTCCAGATACCTGAGCTGCCGTCACCGCTGGATGCGATCGCGGTCCTGCTGGTGCTGGTCGTGCCGACGGTCGGCACGCTCGTACTCGGCGGCTACCTGATCCGCAACGGCCTGACGATGGTCCGCAAGGAAGGCCGCAGGCCGACCAATCTGCTGTCCATGGCGGCGGGCGTCGGGATCTTCGCGCTGATCGCGCTGGTCCTCGGGGTGGCCGGCCGGGGTTCCCGCGTCGTGGACACGATGGTGGCGGGCCTGGTCGCGCTCGTCGGCTACGTCTCCTTCATCTTTCTCTGCTTCCTCGCCTACGCCTTCCTCTACGGACGGATCACGGTGCGCGGCGACGTCGACTACGTGGTGATGCTGGGCTCCGGCCTCATCTGCGGCGAGCGGGTGCCCCCGCTGCTGGCCTCCCGGCTGGAGAAGGGCCGGCAGATCCACGCCGCCCAGGTGGCCCGCGGCGGCCGGGTGCCGCTGCTGCTGGTCTCGGGCGGGCAGGGGACGGACGAGAAGCTCTCGGAGGCGCGGGCGATGGCCGACTGGCTGATCGCGCAGGGGATCCCGGAGGAGCAGATACGGCTCGAGGACCGCTCCCGCACCACGAAGGAGAACCTCGCGTTCAGCCGCACGATCATGGCCGAGGCCGACCCCGGCTACCGCTGCGTGGTCGTCACCAACAACTTCCACGCCTTCCGGGCCGCGATGACGGCCCGCGTGGCCGGGGTCAACGGGCAGGTGCTGGGATCCCCGACCGCCACGTACTTCTGGCCGAGCGCCACCCTCCGCGAGTTCGTCGCCGTGTTCTGGGAGCACCGGGCGGTCAACCTCGGCATCTGCGCCGGGATCGCCGCCGTGACGGCGCTGGCGGCCGTCGCCTCGGCCTAGGGGGTGTCCGGCGGATCAGGGCCGGATAGCCCCTAGCGGACCGTGCGGGCCGGGCCTGGCCGGTTCTGGTCTGGCCGAGGTGCGTTCATGGCGATGTCGCCGGAGGATGAGGGAACCGGGGGCATTCCGAGGAGGTAACCGATGGACAGTGAATCGGACCAGCAGCCCAAGCGGCCGGCCAAGCTCTACAGCGGCGGGGAACGGCCGTACGACCCCGAGGACCTCGTGATGGTGCAAGGCATGGAGCCGACTCCGGAGCGGCTCGAGAAGGCGCGCCAGCTGATCGAGAAGGAGGGCCCGGCGGTCATCGAGCGCTACCTCCCGTAGCGAGGGCGGCCCCGCGCCACGAAAGCTGCTGGTGGCCCCGGCCGGGGGCGGCGCCCCGGGCCGGGGCCGCACGTCGACCGCTGCGAACGGCTGCGAACGGCTGCTACGAAACGCTGCCTGCGGCGGCGGGGGCGCCGGGCCCGGCGGCTGCGCGCAGGCTCCACCGGACCGAGCCGAGCAGCAGCGCTCCCGGAACGATCCCCGCGACCGCCGCGACGGCCGCCTGGGAGGAACCGCAGGCGCACAGCACCAGGCCCACGGCGCCGCACGCCGACATCGCCGCGGCCAGCCGGTTCAGCGACGGCATCCGCCAGACGGCCGCGAGCCCGAAGAAGTGCAGTCCGACCACGAGCGCGATCCAGGCGACCATGGCGTGCGGGGCGTGCAGCAGGTCGTTGATGACGATGATCCCGGCCGTCCCGGCGAGCACCTCGGCGCCCACCAGGTACCGGTAGCGCCGTCCGAAGTCCGTCCGCGCCGCAGTGTCCCCGCCCGCGGCCAGCGGGGGCGCGGGGCTGCGAAGCACCGTGCGGAGCACGGCCAGGAAGGCGATCAGCGCGAGCACCCGCAAGGGGATGGCGGCGGCTGTCGGCAGGGCGGCGGCGTTCACCTGGACGAAGGCGAGTCCGAAGGTCGCGCCGATGATCCGGCCGGTCTTCTCCCTTGTCATGGCCACAGTTTCACCGATGTGGATCACGGGGCAAAAAGACGGGCGGGGTGAGTGGCCGACCGCATCCAGAATCGGTGAAGGATCGTTAAGTCTCGCGGGGGTCTGACCGCGGGGGGCCTGACTCGGAGGCACCGCCATGCAGACGATCACCATCGACTGGGACCACCCCACCGACCCGAAGCCGGGCCGCGCACGGGACCACGTGCAGGACTACGTGACCACCGGCGGACTCGACGGCCACCTCTGGCACGGGGTCCCCACGCTCCTGCTCACCACGGTCGACCGCACCACGGGCCGGACCGCCCGGACCCCGCTGATCTACGTCGAGGACGCGGGCCGCCACATCGTGCTCGCGGCCGACTGGGGCGCCCCGGAGCACCCGGCCTGGTACCGGAACCTGAGCGCCCACCCGGAGGTCCGCCTCCAGGTCGGCGCGGCCGTCTTCCGGGCCACGGCCCGGACGGCCTGCCCGATGGAGCGGGACGTCTACTGGCCCGCGATGACGGCCCTGTGGCCCCTCTTCGACGACTACCGAACGGCGGCGGCCCCCCGCGACATCCCCCTGGTCATCCTGGAGCCGGGCGCCGGGCCCTGAGCGGCCGCGCCCCCGGCCGGGCGCGGCGCCGGCCCCCCGCGCGAGCCCGCCCGGCGCCAGCCCGGCCGGCGCCCGCCCGGCCCGATCGGGAGA